>CAITZZ010000097.1 GCA_903897005.1 uncultured beta proteobacterium
GTCGGGCTGCGCAGTGAGCGCCTGAACCCGGGAACGCCGGACTACGCCAGCAACGCAGCCTGGCTTTCGGGCACCGCCTACCAGCCGAGCAAGACCACGCTGATGCTTGATTTCACTCCCAGCGAATTCTCGCGTCTGCGACTGCAACTGGCGCAGGACAGGTCCAGAGAAGGGGTGACCGACAAGCAGGTCTTCCTGCAATACCAGATGAGCCTGGGTGCGCACGGTGGCCACAGCTATTGAAGTCCATGAATTCGAGGAACACATCCATGATGAATAAAAAAACAATCTCCCGCGTACTGCTTGCAAGCCTGCTCGTGTTGACGCTGCCGGCGCAAGCCGCGCTGCGGGTCTTTGCCTGCGAACCCGAATGGGGCGCGCTGGCGCAGGAGCTCGGTGGCAAGCTGGTCGAGGTGTCGGTTGCCACCAGCGCCTTGCAGGACCCGCATCAAATCCAGGCCAAGCCCAGTCTGATCGCGCGTGCCCGTAACGCCGATCTGGTGGTTTGCACCGGTGCGGAGCTCGAAGTTGGCTGGCTGCCGGTGCTGTTGCAGCAGTCCGGCAACGCCAAGGTGCAGGCCGGTCAGAGCGGCAATTTTGCGGCGGCTGACTTTGTCCGCAAGCTCGATGTGCCGCGCCAGCTGGACCGCGCGCAAGGCGACGTGCATGCTGCCGGCAACCCGCATATCCAGACCGACCCGCGCAATATCGCGCTGGTCGCAACCGCGCTGGGCGCGCGTCTGGCGCAGCTGGACCCGGCCAACGCCGGCCAGTATGCACAAAGGCTGACGGATTTCTCGCAGCGCTGGCAGCAGGCCATCGTGCGCTGGAGCGCGCAGGCGGCGCCGCTCAAAGGTGCGGCGGTGGTGTCGCAGCACAAGGGTTTTGTCTATCTTTACGACTGGCTGAGCCTGAAAGAAGTGGCGGTGCTGGAGCCCAAACCCGGCGTGGAGCCCAGCGCCTCGCACTTGCAGGGGGTGCTCGCCTCGCTGAAGAACACGCCGGCGCTCATGACGCTGTACTCCGCTTACCAAAGCCCCAAGCCGGCTGAGTGGCTCAGCACGAACGCCGGTGTGCCAGCCGTCAGGATTGCGTTCACGGTGGGGGGCACGGATGAGGCGAAAGACCTGTTCGGCCTGTTCGACGATACGCTGGCGCGCTTGCTGGCAGTGAGAGCCAAACGATGAACTGGCAGGCGCTGGACTGGGGCATTCTGGGCCCGGCGCTGATTGCCGGACTGCTGGTGCTGGCCACGCACGTGCCCCTGGGCAGCCAGGTGCTGGCGCGCGGCATTGTTTTCATTGACCTGGCGATTGCCCAGATCGCCGGGCTCGGCGTCATTGCCGCGGACGCGCTGGGCCTGCCCGAAGGCGGTGTTGCTGTGCAGGTGGCCGCAGTGACGGCGGCCCTGCTGGGTGCCTGGCTGCTGACCTGGACCGAACGGCGCGCGCCGCAGCAACAGGAGGCGCTGATTGGCGTCATGTTCATTCTGGCGGCTTGCGCCGGCATCCTGCTGCTCGCAGGCAATCCGCATGGCGGCGAGCACCTGAAAGAGCTTCTGGTCGGGCAGATTTTGTGGGTCAACACCACGCAGCTGTTGTGGCTCGCAGGCGTCACCGCCCTGCTCTTGCTGGCGCTCTGGCAGGGCTGGGTGCAGCGCCTCGGGCGCTTCGGCTTTTACGCCGCGTTCGCGCTCGCCGTTACGGCTTCAGTGCAACTGGTCGGGGTTTACCTGGTGTTCTCCAGCCTCATCATTCCAGCGCTGGCGACGCGCCAGTTGCTGGGCCGACGTCGCCACTTCACGGCCTATGCCATAGGGGCCCTGGGTTATGCCAGCGGCTTGGCCTTGTCAGCGCTGTTTGATCTGCCGTCCGGTGCGGTGATTGTCTGGACGCTGGCGGCGTGGGCCCTGCTGTTCAGCTGGACTCAGGCTGCCGACCCGGCCGCGTCAAAAACACCTTCAAACAACACCGAGCTGAGATAACGCTCGCCGGAATCGGGCAGGACCACGACGATGGTCTTGCCGGCGTTTTCGGGCCGCTTGGCCAGGCGCACGGCAACCGCAGCGGCAGCGCCGCAGGAGATGCCCGACAGAATGCCTTCCTCGCGTGCCAGCCGGCGGGCAAAGTCCACCGCCTCTTCGTTCGTGACCTGTTCAATCTGGTCGACCAGCGAGAGGTCCAGCACGTCCGGCACAAAGCCCGCGCCTATGCCCTGGATTTTGTGCGGTCCGGGCTTCACTTCTTCACCGGCACGCGTCTGCGTCAACACCGGGCTGGCTGTGGGTTCCACCGCCACCGAAGTGATCGCCTTGCCCCTGGTCTTCTTGATGTAGCGCGAGATGCCGGTGATGGTGCCGCCGGTGCCGACGCCAGAGACCAGGATGTCGATCTTGCCCTCGGTATCGTCCCAGATTTCGGGTCCGGTCGTGGCCTCGTGAATTGCCGGATTCGCCGGGTTTTTGAACTGCTGCAGCAGCACATACTTGGGGTCGCTGGCCGCAATTTCTTCCGCCTTCGCAATCGCACCCTTCATGCCCTTGGCGCCTTCGGTCAGCACCAGTTTGGCACCGTAGGCCAGCAGCAGCTTGCGCCGCTCAATGCTCATGGTCTCGGGCATGGTCAGTGTGATCGGGATGCCGCGCGCAGCTGCCACAAAGGCCAGCGCAATACCGGTGTTGCCGCTGGTGGGCTCGACCAGTTCCTTGCCCGCGCCGAGCACGCCACGCTTTTCGGCGTCCCAGATCAGCGCTGCGCCAATGCGGCACTTCACCGAGTAGGCCGGGTTGCGACCCTCGATCTTGGCCAGCACGGTGGCGCCAGCCCCATCGGTGATGCGATTGAGTTTGACCAGCGGCGTGCGGCCAATGGTGAGTGAGTTGTCGGCGTAAACGTGTGACATGGGAATCCTCTTGGGTGTTGTCCTGAATGCCGACTTTATAGGCCATCCATGAAATTTCAAACAACTTATTTCTTGGGTTCAAATAACCAAACCAGTCTAAAGAACAGTCTGTTATAAATCCCGCAACCATGACACACAAACTGATCACCCTGGAGTCCGCCGTGCGGCGCTACACGCGCGACGGCATGCAGTACGCCAGCGGCGCGGCGCTGCCGGTGGGGTCGGACGCTGTCGTCTTTGGTCGGGAATTGCTGCGCCAGCACCGGCGCCAACTGCATGCCATCTTTCACTGCAACACGCAGCAGCTCAATCTGCTGGCAGCTGCTGGCGCTGTGAGCGTGGCCGAGTGCGGCTTCACCGGTCTGGAGGGTTTTGGCTTTGCCAACGGCCTGCGCCGCGCCGTCGAGAGTGGCACGATGCTGCTGGAGGACTATTCCAATCTGTCCCTGCCGCTGCGCTTGCTGGGTGGCGCCTTCAACTGGCCGTTTGTGCCGGTCACTTCCAACATCGGCTCCGACCTGCAGCACCTCTGCGCCCAGGCGCCGGGCGAATACCCGGCGCAGCGCAAGATTCCCGAGGTGGTGGACCCCTTCAGCGGCCGCATCGTCGGCGCTCTGTCGCCGCTGCGCCCGGACCTGGCGGCGATCCACGTGACCATGGCGGATGTGGAGGGTAATGCCATCATGCTGGGCACCGAGTGGAGCCGCTTCGAGCTTTCGCGTGCTGCCAAACAGGTAGTGCTGCTGGCCGATCACATCGTGGACGGCGCCTGCATCCGCCAGTACCCGAACCTGGTGCGCATACCGGGCCTGCTGGTGGAGGCTGTCGTGTACTGGCCGTTCACCGCATGGCCACAGGCCTCCTGCGGCGTGCATGACAGCGACGACGCGCACATGAAGGCCATGAACGCCGCGCTGGCCACGGCCGAGGGCACGGCGCATTACCTGGACGAGTTTGTCCATTCCTGGCACAGTCGTGACGACTACCTGGACCTGATTGGCCGGGATTTGATCGAAAAACTCCGCCAGGGTCCAACCGCTTTCCTGCTCGACCCGTATCGCCAGTGGATCCTGAGCGACGCAGAGATCGACGCCCTCACCGCCGCCGGAGCCAGTGCGTGAACTACACGCGTCAGGAAATGATGGCGATTGCCACCGGGCGTGAAATCCGCGACGGCGAGTTGGCCATCTTCGGCGTCGGTCTGTCGATGCTGGCTGGCTACTTTGCGCAGGCCTGCCACGCGCCGCGTGTGCGCGCCATGACCGAGGGCGGCATTTACGGCTCGACGCCGATCGGCGGCCTGCCCTGGGGCATCGAATGCAACCGTATCTCGGCCAATGCCACCAGCTTTACCAACGGGCTGGACGCGCTGGGCTTCATGGTGGCCTCGGGCCGCTGCGATGTGGGCATCATCGGCGCCGCGCAGGTCGACAGGTTCGGCAACGTCAACACCACCGGCATCTGGAGCCACCCCGACAAAAAGCATCTGGAGCCACCCAAGACGCGCCTGACCGGCAGCGGCGGCGCCAACGACATTGCCTGCGGCGCCAAGCGCGTTGTGATCATGGCCACGCACGAGAAAAAGCGCTTTGCCGAGCGTGTCGATTACATCTCCTCGCCCGGTTACCTGGAAGGCGGCACGGCACGTGAGCGATACGGTTTTGTCGGCGGCGGCCCCAGCGCCATCGTCACCACGCTGGGTATTTTGCGGCCCGACCCGCAGAGCAAGGAGTTCTTGCTTGATGGCTGGTTTGCCTTTTCAAGCCCCCAGGAAATTCGCGATCACACCGGCTGGGAGTTGCGCACCGCTGCACACGCTGCCCCGATCGCAGAGCCCAGCGACACAGAACTCGCTGCGCTGCGCAAAGTCGATGTGACCGGGATGTTGCGGCGCGGGTGAGGCGCTCGTACAGCGAGGTTGATGAATATCTTGTGACTGCTTTGGAGCGACTGGTTTTGAAAATTCACCGACTCCTGAGTGTCTTTACTTGCCGCACAAACAATCAGCCTGGACGATTCCTTCTGTTCGAAACCTGACCGTCAAGTTCCGCGGGCGCCCGGACGATAAGCTGGCCGCTGCGTGCGCCGATGTGAGCGCCACCGGACCAGGTCAGCACGCCGTTGACGATCACGCTGTGCACTCCCTGCGACAACAGCGTGGGCGCATCGTAGGTGGCACTGTCGCGCACGCTGACGGCATCAAACAGCGTCAAGTCTGCGTGTGCCCCCACTTGCAGGGTGCCGCGTCCGGGCAGTCGGAAGTTGCGCGCGCTCAGGCCTGTCATTTTCCACACAGCAGTCTCCAGTGGAAACAGGCCTAGCTCCCGACTGTAGTGTCCCAATACGCGTGGGAAAGTGCCCCACAGGCGCGGGTGCGGGTTGGCGCCTGCCGCAATTCCATCCGAGCCAATCATGGTTTCGTCAAAGGCCAGTATGCGCTGCACATCGTCCTCATCCATCACAAAGTAAATGGCGCTACCCGGTTGCAGACGCTGCGCGGCCTCGACCTTGGTCATGTTCCATTCAGCGGCGATCTGGTCCAGGTCTCGTCCCGCGCATTCGGGGTGTGGCACGCTGGATGCGATGAGTACGCGCCCGTCGAGCACGCCACGGTCGGTACGGATCATGGTCGATCCGGCGGTGTAAGGGTAGCAATCCAGCGCCACGCACTGGTGCTTCATGGCTTCGCGGATGAAGGGCAGGGTCTGCACAGAGCGGCCGAAGTTGGATCGGTTCATGACCTTGTGGTGGGAGATCACCACCGGCACGCCCAGAGCCCGACCAATGCAAAAACTTTCGTCCAGCGAGGCCATGACCTGATCGGCCTCATCGCGCATGTGTGTGGCGTACAGAGCCTGGTGCTTTGACAGTGGGCGCCCGACTTCAATGATTTCCTCGGTGCTGGCGTGCGCCGCGGGTGGATAGAAGGTGCCCGTCGACATGCCAATCGCACCGGCCTGCAGGGCCTCGTCAAGCAGCTGCTGCATGGCGGCAATCTCGGCTGCGTTCGCGGCACGCTGCGTGTCGTCCATGGTCGTGGCGCGCAGCGCCGTGTGGCCCACCATGGCTGCCACGTTGACCGCTGCTGGCGTTTCGCGCAAGGCCTGCATATAGGCCGCAAAGGTCGTGAAGCGGTTCCCCTCGGGAATGTCCAGCAGGTTCAGCGGCATCGGCAGGTCCTGTCCGTTCCTGAGCGGTGCGGCGCTGATGCCGCAGTTACCCACAACAACCGTGGTCACGCCTTGCGAGACCTTGCAGCTCATGTCGCCCTGGGACAGCAAGGATAGGTCGTCATGCGTGTGCACGTCGATAAAACCGGGAGCCACCATGAGTCCGCTGGCGTCCAGTGTTTCATCGGCCGTGTGCGCCTGCAACTGGCCGATGGCTGCGATGCGTCCATCGGTGATGCCCACATCGGCCAGGAAGCGTGGCGCTTTGGTGCCATCGATGACGGTGCCACCGCGTATCAGGAGTTGGTAATGGTCTGGTTTGTTCATTTGCTGCGGCATCTAGAATGCGCCTTCTCTTTCAAACACTCTATCAGGATTGCACACCATGAAATTCAGTGGTCTCACGCTTGGCGTCATCGCACTCGGCTTTTTCTCGTCCGTCCATGCCACGACGCTGCGCGTAGCCAATCAGGGTGACGCTTTGTCGATGGACCCGCATTCGCTGGCCGAGGCCGTGCAACTGGCTTTCACCGGCAACATCTACGAAGGACTGGTGGCCTACGATCAGCAATTGAAGTTGGTGCCGGCGCTGGCGCAAAAGTGGAGCATCGCCAAGCCAACGGTGTGGCGTTTTGAATTGCGCAAGGGTGTGAAATTCCATGATGGTCAGACCCTGACCGCAGAGGATGTGGTGTTTTCCCTTGACCGTGCGCGCGGCGAGGGCTCAGACATGAGCGGCAACTTGAGCTCGATCATCGCGGTGCGCAAGGTCGACGCCAATACCGTCGAGGTGGAAACCAAGGCGCCCAATCCCATACTGCCAAATCTGCTGGCCACCATTTACATCATGAACCGTGCCTGGGCCGAGTCCAACGGTGCGGTCAAGCCAGTGGACCGACGCAAAGGTACGGAAAATACCGCCTCCTTCAAGGCCAATGGAACCGGTCCATACCGGCTGCGCGAGCGCCAGCCGGGTGTGCGAACGGTTCTGGTGCGCAACGGAAACTACTGGGGAAAGATTGAAGGCAACGTCACCGATGTGGTGTTTCAGCCGATTGGCAATGACGGCACGCGGGTGGCCGCACTTCTGTCCAATGAAGTCGATTTGATTGATCCGGTGCCGCTGCAAAACGTGGCGCACCTGAGTGCCAACAAGCAGATCAAGGTCATGCAGGGGCCGGAGTCGCGCGTCATCTTCCTGGGTTTTGACCAGAAACGCGACGAACTGCTGTATTCCAATGTCAAGGGCAAGAACCCGTTCAAGGACAAACGTGTGCGCCAGGCCGTGTACCAGGCCATTGACACAGCCACCATCATTGACAAGGTCATGGAGAAGGCGGCCCGCCCCGCGGCCCTGATGGTGGCCGAAGGCATGCAAGGCTATTCTGCTGCGCTCGACAAGCGCCTGCCCTTTGATCCTGCGGCTTCCCGCCGTTTGCTGGCTGAAGCGGGCTATGCCGATGGTTTTGAGGTGACGCTGAACTGCCCGAATGACCGCTATGTGAACGACGCGAGAATTTGCGTGGCTGTGGCCGCCAACCTGGCTCAAGTAGGCGTCAAGGTCAAGGTACAGGCCGAGACCAAGGCGCTCTATTTCCCCCGGGTTCTTAAACGTGATACCAGTTTCTTCATGGTGGGCTGGATCCCGGCTGGCTACGATGCGCACAACGCCCTGGCGCTGCTGATGGCCACGCCCAATGGTGCCAATGGCTCGTGGAACATGGGTGCCTATAGCAATGCCAGGCTGGATGCACTGACCCAGACCATTGGCTCCGAAACCGATCTGGCCAAGCGCACCAAGCTGATGCAGGAAGCGTTGGAACTTCACCGCGACGATTTCGGCCACATCCCGCTGCACCAGCAAGCCCTGGCCTGGGGCATGCGCGCCAACGTTGATGCGGTGCAGCGGTCAGACAACTACATGTTCTTCCGCTGGATATCGGTTCGCTGAGACGTGCAGGTGCTCGCGGCAGCCCTCAGTCCCTCGCAACCATGGTGTCGTACAACCCGTAGCGCGTTAGACTGGCTTCAACACTTAGATGAAAGAAGAAATCATGTCTGATGTTCCTGTTTTCGTCCTGGCCAATCTGGTGGTGCAGGATGCCGCCGAGTACCGAAAATACGAAAAGGGATTCTTCCCGATACTCAAACGCCATGGCGGCGAGTTCGTCACCTACGATGACAAGCCGCACACTTTTGAAGGCTCCACGCCGCGCCCCGGGCGCGTCATCATTTTCAAGTTTCCATCCGAAGAGCAGGCGCGGCAATGGTATGCCGACCCCGAGTATCAGGCCCTGTCGGTGCACCGCCGCGCCGGAGCCCCGCTGGAGTTTCTGACCATGGTGCGCGGCATGGCGCCACGCGCATGAACGCTGCGGCTCATCGCTCTACAGAGCCGATCCAGCCGCACATCCTGTGGGGCACGCCGCACTCGCTCTACACAGGTAAGGCACGCTCCTGCCTGATCAAGAAAGGGCTTGCCTTCCTGGAGCGCTGCCCCTCGCACCCTGACTACAAGGCGCGCGTGCGTCCGGCGGTCGGGCTGGTGACTTTTCCGGTACTCGAAACGCCGGAGGGTCAATTCATTCAGGACTCCACCGACATCGTCACTTACCTGGATACGCTCGACAACGGTGCGTCAGGCAAGGCCATGACGCCGGCCACACCGGTGCAACTGGCGGTGGCAAGACTGATCGATGGTTTTGGCCTGGAAGGCATGTTGCAGGTCGCCATGCACTACCGCTGGAGCTACCGCGACGAGCAGGAACTGTTTTTGCAAACCGAGTTTGGGCGTGGACTGTATGCAGGAGCGGACCGTGAAGCACGGCGCGCAGCCGGCAGACGCGTCATGGAATTTTTCAGTTCCATGCTGCCGGCACTCGGGATCACGCCGCAGACCATTCCTGTCATTGAGGCTGCCTACGAAGAACTGCTCGAAGCGCTTGATGTTCACTTCCAGAGCTACCCCTATGTGCTGGGTTGGCGCGTCAGCGTTGCCGACCTGGGTCTGATTGCGCCGCTGTACGCGCACCTTGGCCGCGATCCTTACCCCACAGCGCTGATGAAAAAGCGCGCGCCCAACGTTGCTCGCTGGGTCGAGCGCATGCAGTTGCCGAACACGCCGGATGGTGAATATGCACCGCATGTTGTCGACTGGCTTGCCGATGACGCCATTCCCTTCACGCTGGAGCCGGTGCTGGCCTTGTTGTTCAAGGACTGGGGACCCCAACTGGTCGCCGACGCTGTCTGCTACCAGCAATGGCTGGAGGCACATCCTGGCTTGGAGGCGGGGCACTTGGTGAACAGGGGCGATAGCCGATTGGTGCATCCAACGCTCGGCATGGTGAGCTACGCATGGCGCGGTGTGCAGGTGCAACGCGCCAGCGCCATGCATGGTCTGTGGCTGTTTCAAATGGCGCAAAACGCGGTGAAAGCAATGCCAGCGGATGCTCGTTTGCAATTTGACGCATTGATGCAGCGCACTGCAGGCAAGGATGTGCTGGCCTTGCGCCTGTCGCGGCCACTGGAGCGCCGCAACAATGTGCTGGTTCTTCAGTAGCAGCGCCGGCCAAGTCAACTATCATCAAGCTGATTTTTTGAGGACCTGATATGAAGACCAAAATCACTGAACTGTTCGGCATCCAGCATCCCATCATTCAGGGCGGCATGCATTTTGTCGGGCTGGCCGAACTGGCCGCCGCCGTCTCCAACGCGGGCGGACTCGGTTTGATCACCGGTTTGACGCTGCGCACGCCGGAGCTGCTGGCCAAGGAGATTGCACGCTGCCGTGAGATGACCGACAAACCCTTTGGCGTCAACCTCACTTTCCTGCCAATGGTGAGTTCACCCGACTACCCCGGCTACATCCGCGCCATCATCGACGGTGGCGTCAAGGCGGTGGAGACCGCCGGCAACAACCCGCAGAAATGGATGCCGATGCTGCATGAGGCCGGCATCAAGGTGATTCACAAGTGCACCTCGGTGCGCCATGCGCTCAAGGCCGAAGCCATTGGCTGCGACGCCGTCAGCGTCGATGGTTTTGAATGCGGTGGCCATCCGGGTGAAGACGATGTGCCCAACTTCATCCTGCTGCCGCGTGCGGCAGAGTCCTTGAAGATTCCTTTTGTCGCCTCCGGTGGCATGGCCGATGGCCGCTCGCTGGTCGCCGCGCTGTCGCTCGGCGCGGACGGCATGAACATGGGCACACGCTTTATCGCCACCAAAGAGGCGCCGGTGCACGAGAACGTCAAGCAGGCCATCGTGGCTGCCAGCGAGCTCGATACGCGCCTGGTGATGCGCCCGCTGCGCAATACCGAGCGTGTGCTGCACAACGCGGCGACCGATCGCCTGCTGGCCAAGGAACGGACGCTGGGCGCCAACCTCAAATTCGACGACATCATGGAAGAGGTGGCTGGCGTCTACCCGCGCATCATGCAGCAGGGCGACATGGAAGCGGGCGTCTGGTCCTGCGGCATGGTGGCCGGACTGATCCACGACATCCCCAGCGTCAAGGAACTGATTGACCGCATCATGGCGCAAGCCGATGACATCATTCGCCAGCGTCTGAGCGGCATGCTTGGTGCCTGAGCGGATTGGTGCACGCTTTGAAATTGCTTGGACCTTGCGCTCGGTTCTGGGCATGCATTGCGCTGGCTCTTGGCTCGAGCGCGATGGCAGCCGGGGCAGCGCCCGCAAGCGTCTTTGTTGAGGATCTCACCTCGCTGGAGTTGAAGGAACTGGTCGCCTCTGGCACGACGACCGTGCTGATTCCGATCGGTGGGACCGAGCAAAATGGCCCTCACATGGCCATGGGGAAACACAACGTGCGCGTCAAATTTCTGGCCGGACAGATTGCGCAGCGTTTGGGTAACACGGTAGTGGCGCCCGTCATTGCCTATGTGCCTGAAGGTGCCATCTCTCCGCCTGCGGCGCACATGCGCTTCAGTGGAACGATTTCGATACCGGAGTCCACCTTTGAAAGTATGCTGGAATCAAGCGCTAGCAGCTTCAGGCAGCACGGATTTCATGATGTCATCTTCCTCGGTGACCATGGGGGATACCAAAAGAACGAAGTCAGCGCGGCCAACAGAATCAACAAGAAGTTGGGCTCGGCCGCCAATTTTCGTGCGTACGCCCTGACGGCGTTTTATGAATCCGCGCAGGCTCCATTCACTCAGGTCTTGAGAAGCAAGGGATTCACGGACGCGCAGATCGGTAGCCACGCGGGACTGTCTGATACCTCGTTGACTCTGGCGATAGACAAGTCACTGGTTCGTACGGATTTGATGGCTGAGGGCGCCAGGCCAGGTTCGCCCAATGGGGTTACTGGTGACCCGAGAAAGTCCTCGGTTGAATTGGGCAAAATCGGCGTTCAGATCATTGTGGACAGGTCGGTCCAGGCGATCCAGGAAGCCATCAGGCAACGGACAAATCGATGAAATTCAAACCCAAATATCAGTTGCTGATCGTCAGTGCTGCAGTATTGATCCCCTCGCTTCTCCAGGGTGTTTCGAGTGCAAGCAACTCAGCGACAACGCCGACAGCAGTGGTAGGCACCGTGGCTGGCATGCCGCCGGTTGTCGATTCCGGGAATCTGTACAGCGAGACAAAGATCGACCAACTCGAGCCAGAGGTCAAGCATGATCTGCAGCGCGTTTATGTGCCCAACCTCAGGTCGAATGATGTCTCGGTGATTGACCCCAAGACCTTGAAAGTCATTGATCGGTTCAAGGTGGGGCGCTCGCCGCAGCACATTGTTCCCTCCTGGGATTTGCGGACGCTTTGGGTGGCCAACAACGCAGAACGCGGAAACGATGGAAGTTTGACGCCGATCGATCCCCGCACGGGCAAGCCTGGCAAGGCGATTGCGGTAGATGACCCGTACAACCTGTATTTCAGCCCTGACGGGCGTTCGGCCATCGTTGTTGCCGAGGCCAAACGTCGACTGGACTTCAGGGACCCCAAGACGCTGGCCTTGCAGTATTCCATTGAGGCACCTAAATGTGGAGGGCTTAACCACGGCGACTTTTCAATCGATGGTCGTTACGCCATTTTTACCTGTGAGTTCGCCGGTACCGTTGTCAAGATTGACCTGATTAACAAGAGTCTGATGGGCTACCTGAAGCTGACTGTGCCCAAGACGCGGTTCAAGGACAGCGTCAAGTCGCCCAATCCCCTGGAGACCGAGATTTGCACGGTTTCCAAGGGCATGCCGCAGGACATCAGAATCTCGCCAAACGGTAAATTGTTTTACGTCGCTGACATGGCCACCGACGGTGTTCACGTCATTGATGGGGAAAGCTTCAAGGAAGTGGCTTTCGTTGTGACAGGCGTGGCGCCGCACGGTCTGTATCCCAGTCGCGACGGAAAAGTCCTCTTTGTTGCGAATCGGGGATCACATTCCATTCATGGCAAAAAGAAGGGCCCGGGGAGTGTCACCGTCATCGACTTTGCCAGCAACAAGCCCATCGTCCATTGGCCCGTTCCAGGCGGCGGCAGTCCGGATATGGGGAACGTGAGCAATGACGGGAAATGGCTCTGGTTGTCCGGAAGGTTTGATGATGTGGTCTACAGATTTGATACAAGCAATGGCAGTGTGGATCAAATCAAGGTTGGGCAAGAGCCGCATGGCCTGACCGTCTGGCCGCAGCCCGGGCGTTACTCCCTGGGGCACACCGGAAATTTGCGCTGACCAGCGTTTGACGAAAGGCAGCCCGTCCCGGATCCTCTATCACTTCCTATGCCAGCCACCTCCAACACATCACTGGTTGAATTGCGCCATCTGACTTTCGGGTACGGGGAGCAGGCCGTTTTGCAGGATGTATCCCTTCAGATACCGCGTGGCAAAGTCACAGCACTGGTGGGCCCGATGGGTGGTGGCAAGACGACGACCTTGCGTTTGATGGGCGGCCAGTACCGCGCGCGGTCGGGGCAGATGCTGTTTGACGGGCAAGATATTGGCAGCATGAACCAGAAACAACTCTTTGCCGTCAGACGGCGCATGGGGATATTGTTTCAGTTTGCAGCCCTGTTTGCCGACATGAGCGTTTTTGAGAATGTTGCGTTCCCCTTGCGTGAACATACGGATCTGCCTGAGTCACTGATTCGCGACATCGTCTTGATGAAACTCAATGCGGTGGGCCTGCGAAACGCCCGCGACCTGATGCCCAGTGAGGTCTCGGGTGGTATGGCCAAACGTATTGGAATAGCGCGCGCGATAGCGCTGGACCCGGAATTCCTGATGTACGACGAGCCCTTTTCCGGTCTGGACCCGATTTCAGTTCTGGTCACGGCGCGCCTGATTCGGCAACTCAATGACTCCATGGGGCTGACCAGTATTTTCGTGTCGCATGAAATCAGGCAAACGCTTGAAATTGCCGATCACGTTGTCATTCTCGACAGTGGAAGGCTTGCGTTCCAGGGCAGCGTGGACGAAGTGCGCAAGAGTACCGATCCGCTGGTGTATCAATATGTCAATCAGCGTCCGGATGGTCCGGTCCGGTTTCATTACCCTGCGGTCAGTATTGAAGAGGATTTCGGGTTCAAGTAAGGCGCATCACAGTTGGCAGGCACGAGCGCGCTGCGAGCCCGTCAAAGCAGGTGCTGAGCACCAGGGCAATGATTTCTTCGTTGCTGTACAGGTCGCCTATTTTCAGGAACTCCAGCACCGGGTCGCAGGCGCGGGCGTACAGCGTGTAGAGCACGGCAATGGCGGGCAGCTTCGGGTTGAGCTCGCCCTCGGCCTGCGCTGATTCGATCCAGGCGCCCAGGCGGTCGCTGACGTCCATCAGCCCCTGCATGTAGTCCTTGTTTGCCATCAGCGTGCTGCGCAGGCTGGAGTTCTGGCTCGGCAGTGAGGGCATCTCGCCGGCAAGTTTCAGGCCCATGGTCCACTGCACCACCGTCCTGAGCTTTTCGACGGCGGATGACTCCGGGCTCAATGCGTCCAGAAAAGCCTGTGCCCGGCGCATGACCGACACCATGGCCGCAGCAGCCAGGTCTTCCTTGCTCGGGAAGTGCTTGTACAGACTGGCCTTGGCAATGCCCACATCGGCGGCGACTTCGTCCACCGTCATGGCTTCAAATCCCTTCTCGGCCAGCAGGCGGTTGACCGACGCAATGATGGCGTCTTCACGCGCCAACAGCATTTGCGCCTTGAAAGAAACTTTGGGGTTGATCAGTGTCGCCATGGCGAAATTGTAGCCGAATTGGTCTGTATTAATACTTGAAAGTACCAAATAAGACCGTACAGTATGTAAGTGAACTAATTGGTCTAGAATTCGCTTCATCATTTTGAAGGAGTGCGCGTGTCGATCAAAGTTGCCATCGTGGGTTCGGGCATTTCCGGCCTGGCTGCAGCCCATGCATTGCGGGGCAAGGTCGAGCTCACGCTGCTCGAAGCCGGGGACTACTTTGGTGGGCATACGCACACGGTAGACGTGACACTGCCGACGCCGAAAGGGCCGGTCACCCACGGCGTGGACACCGGCTTTCTGGTTCTGAACGAGCGCACCTACCCGCAATTGATTCGCCTGCTGGCCGATCTCGGCGTGGCAACTGCCAAATCGGACATGTCGTTTTCGGTGCAAGCCAATGACTTTGCCGGCGGCCGTGACATGGAGTGGAGTGGCACCAGTCTGAATACGGTGTTTGCCCAGCGCGCCAACCTGGTCAACCCGCGCTTCTGGGGCATGTTGCGCGACCTCCTGCGCTTCAATGCCCTCACCACCCGCATGGCTGCCAGCGGCAGCGAAGCGCAGTTGCAACAACCCTTGGGCGAGTTCTTGCGCGAGCACGGCTTTGGTACCGCGTTTTGCGAGTGGTACTTTCTGCCCATGATGGCCTGCATCTGGAGTTGCCCAACGGCCCAGATGCTGCAGTTCCCCGTGTCCACCATGGTCAGGTTCTGCCACAACCACGGTCTGCTGCAAATCAGCAACCGGCCCCAGTGGTGGACGGTGCAGGGCGGTGCCAGGCATTACGTCGAAAAAATCACCGCTGGCATGGCGGACAAGCGTCTGAACGCACCGGTGCGCCGCATCGAGCACCTGGCTGGCGGCGCCACGGGCCAACCCAGCGTGCGCATCCATACCGACACGGGCAGTCAGCTGTTCGACAAGGTCGTCATCGCCACCCACTCGGACCAGGCGCTGCAGATGTTGGCCGAACCCACTGCGCAAGAGCGTGACACCCTGGGCGCCATCCGCTACCAGTCCAACAAGGCAGTTCTGCACGGCGACACCACGGTTCTGCCCAAGCGGGCATCGGCCTGGGCCGCCTGGAATTACGAGCGCGCCGCAGCGCCCGGGCGCGAGCGCACGCGCGTTTGCCTGCACTACCTGCTGAACCGCCTGCAGCCCTTGCCGTGGCAGCAGCCGGTGCTGGTGTCGTTGAACCCGGTGCGCGCCATAGCGCCGGACCAAGTCCTGGGTGAGTACGACTACGCGCACCCGGTGTTTGATCTGGCCGCCATGGCGGCGCAAAGCCGCATGCCGGCGCTGCAGGGACGGCAGGGCCGCTACTATGCCGGTGCCTGGATGGGCTACGGATTCCATGAGGACGGACTCAAGGCCGGCCTGGCAGCCGCCGCACAGTTGCTGGCTGATGCAGGACTGGCCGGGGCGACGGCGTGAAAGCCAGCACCGCCCTCATCGGTTTTGGCCAGGTGCGCCACACGCGACAGCGGCCCAAACATCACGCCTTTGTTTACCCCACCTACTTTTTGATGCTGCCCCTGCGCAGCCTGCAACAAGCGGCTGCAAAGGACGCAGGCTGGGCCATCAACCAGGCCGGGCCGCTGAGCTTCTTCGAGTCCGACCATGGGGACGGTCGCGCGCCGCAGCAGGGCGGCGCTGTCGCCTGGATCGACGAGCTGTTGCAGCGCGAAGGCATCCATGACGCCACCGGTGAACTCTGGCTGCACACCTACCCGCGCGTGCTGGGCTACACGTTCAAACCAGTGAGTTTCTGGTACTGCCACCGAGCGGCTGACGACCAGGGCGGCGTCCTGCGCGCCATCGTGGTGGAGGTGAACAACACGTTTGGCGAGCGCCACTGTTATGTACTCGACGCGCCGCGCTACGGCGTGGAGCAGCGCGCCACCAAGGTGTTCCACGTGTCACCCTTCAACCCGGTCGAGGGCCACTACCGCTTCCGCTTCATGCGCACCGTGCAAGGTGGGCAAGAGCGCACCGTAGCCTGCATTGACTACTACAGCAGCGAACTGGCCGACAGCAGCAAGACCGCATTGCTGCAGACCAGCGTCAGCGGCACGTTGCAAGCCATCACGCCTGGCGTATTGCGCCGCGCGTTGTGGCGCTATCCGGCCATGACGCTGGGCGTGCTGCTGCACATCCACACGCAGGCCCTGCGACTGTGGCTCAGACGAGTGCCCTTCTTTCGCAAGCCGCCACCACCCACTGCCTTTGTCTCGCGCTAGCCCCTAACCCCGGAAGCCAACCATGAACACAGCCACTACCACCCGACCCGGTCAGACCTTTCCCAAAGGCGCACCTGCCACTGCCCGCAGCGCCCTGCGCCTGTTGCAAAACCTGCGCCACGGTGCGCTCACCCTGCACCTGCCTGACGGCTCGCAGCGCCGTTTTGGCGAGCATCCGCAGCAGCAC
>CAITZZ010000098.1 GCA_903897005.1 uncultured beta proteobacterium
AAATGGCCGCCATAGCAGCAGCCATCAAGTATCGAATTCGCATCACAGTTTCCTTCGCAAGACAAACCTTGGTGCTCTGGTGCGCATGCACTTTTGCACTACGGGTTTATCCTATTGCTATCTGCGAATATCTTTACTGATTTATATCAACATATCGTTACGTACTGATATACAAATTATGGAGTGACATCCGATAACGTCGTCCCACAACCCACCCAACCTGCTACAACTGCTCCTTGGTTTCCACTTGGGTGCAGACGGCGCGGCAAAGCGCCGGCACACGCTCGTCAATGATCCGGTACAGGATCTGAACGCCCTCGCGACGCCGTCCCAGCACGCCCGTCTTGTAGAGCACATTGAGGTGCTGCGACATATTGGGCTGGGTCGTATTGATATGGCTGAGCAGATAGCTCACGTTCTGCTCGCCATCGCACAGGCAGCCGATGATCTTGAGCCGCATGGGAGCCGACATGATCTTGAACAACTCGGCGGCCAACTCAAAAACTTCGTCGGGCCGCTCCAGCTCGGAATGCACTTTCGCGACGGAACGCTCTGTCATTTGAAATAGGCCTCCGGTTTGAACTCAGTCAATAACTTCGTTTGAGTGTGAATATACGACAAATTGCTCAATATCAAAGAACGGCAAAACAATCGGCCCACAATACCGTGACAAAGGAGCCCACCATCATGAACACTGTACCCGCTGAATTCCTGGCACTTCAACGTCTGTACCACTGGGAACAGACGACCCCCGCGACCATCACGCTGACGCAGCCGATGGGCAATGCCGTGGTACAGGATTTCACCTGGGCTCAGGTGGCAGATCAGGTGCGGCGCATGGCTGCGCACCTGAAGTCTCAGGGTTGGGAGCCCGGTTCCAAGGTCGCCATTCTGTCGAAGAACTGTGCCTGGTGGCTGATGAGTGATCTGGCGATCTGGATGGCAGGTTATGTTTCTGTTCCGCTCTACCCGACGCTGGCGTCCGCCACCGTGCGCCAGATCCTGACGCACAGTGAAGCACGCGCCTGCTTTGTCGGCAAACTCGACGACTGGGACAGCATGAAAGCCGGCATGCCTGACGACCTGCACTGCATCAGTTACGCCTTGTCACCAGCCGATGTTCGCCAGCGCTTTGACAGTTGGGACGCGATCTGCGCCCGCACCGAAGCGCTCAAGGGCACGCCGCTGCGCGACAGCGACGAACTCGCCACCCTGATCTACACCTCAGGCACGACCGGCCTTCCCAAGGGCGTGATGCACAGCTTCGGCAATTTTTCCTGGGCACTGGATCAAGGTATTGCGCGCATTCCGATGACGGCGCAAGACCGCATGCTGTCTTACCTGCCACTGGCGCATGTGGTTGAGCGGGTGCTGGTGGAACATGGCTGGCTGCGTACCGCCATGCATGTCTATTTCGCCGAGTCGCTCGACACCTTCACCGCCGACGTGCAGCGCGCGCGGCCTACGATCTTCTTCTCGGTGCCACGCCTGTGGGTCAAATTTCAGCAGGGTGTGCACCAGAAGGTGCCGCCGGCCAAACTCCAACTTCTGCTCAAGATCCCGCTGTTAGGCGGCTTGTTGCGGCGCAAACTACTCCAGGCCCTGGGGCTGGACCAGTGCAGCCTGGCTGCCGGTGGCGCGGCGCCCATGCCAGTGGCCCTGCTGGCCTGGTACCGCAACCTGGGTCTGCCGATCAACGAAGGTTACGGCATGACCGAAAACCTGGCGCTGTCGCACCTGACACTGCCAGGCAAAAACCAGGAAGGCAGCGTCGGGCCGGCCTATGCCGGTGTCCAGGCGCGCATTGATGCCCAGTCGGGTGAAATCCAGATGCGCAGCGAAGCTTTGCTGATGGGCTACTACAAGGAGCCGGACCTGAGCCGGGAGGTCTTCACCGACGATGGCTGGCTTCATACCGGCGACAAGGGCTTCATCGACGCACAGAACTGCCTGCATATCACCGGCCGCCTGAAGGATTTGTTCAAGACCAGCAAGGGCAAGTACGTGGCACCGGCGCCCATCGAGGATCGCTTGGTGATGCATGACGCACTGGAGGCCTGCGTCGTGACCGGCGCCAACCTGAGTCAACCCCTGGGCATCGTGCTGCTCAACGCGAACGCGGTGGCACAGATCGGCGATCCGGTGGCCAAGGCGGCGCTGCAAACGTCGCTGGCGACCCATCTGAAGGCCGTCAATTCAACGCTGGACCCGCACGAGCAACTGGGCTGTCTGGTCGTGGTTGCAACGCCTTGGTCGGTGGAGAACGACATCATCACGCCAACCTTCAAAGTCAAGCGCAACCGCATCGAGGACCTTTACGCGGCGCACTACGAGCCATGGGCAAAATCGGGTGAAAAGGTCATCTGGCAGACGGACTGAGCAGCAACCAGCCATCAACGCTCGATCGGCGTGCTGACGATCACAGCGCCCACCTTGGGTGCCTCGATCAGCGAAACCGCGCCAGCCGCAAACCCACATGAATGGCACTGCGAAGGCTTAGTTCGCCCGCA
>CAITZZ010000099.1 GCA_903897005.1 uncultured beta proteobacterium
CTTTGCCATGACCGAAAAAGGGCTGAAGGGCGTCTCCAACCCGAGTGCCATCTTCCTGAGTCAGCACAGCGAACCGGTGCCCGGCAGTTGCGTCATGGTGACGCTCGAGGGCACGCGACCGATGCTGGTCGAAATCCAGGCTCTGGTGGACAGCGGCGGGCCGTCGCCCCGACGCCTGTCAGTGGGCCTGGACCGGGATCGCCTGGCCATGTTGCTGGCCGTGCTGCACCGCCACGCCGGTGTGGCTTGCATGGACCAGGATGTCTTTGTCAATGCGGTGGGTGGCGTGCGCATCAGCGAGCCGGCCTCGGACCTGGCAGTGCTGCTGGCGATCACTTCGAGCCTGCGCGGCAAGCCGCTACCCAAAGGTTTCTTTGCCTTTGGCGAAGTCGGCCTGGCCGGCGAAGTGCGTCCCGCGCCACGCGGCCAGGAACGCCTGAAAGAAGCCGCCAAGCTGGGCTTCTCTGTCGCCGTGGTGCCCAAGGCCAACGCACCAAAAAAGGCCATGGAAGGCCTCACGATTCATGCGGTAGAACGGGTCGAGCAGGCAATGGAAGTGGTGCGCGGCCTGGGTTGACGCAGCCATTTAAGAATTACTTAATCAAACTTTATTACCTTTGCTGCACTTTTGGAGTATTTATGAAAAAACTGTCCCTCATCAGCGCCGGCGTCGCACTCCTTGCTGTGCTGTGCTCTTCGGCCAACGCCATCACCGCTACCGAACAACTCGCCGCCTACACAGCGCAAGCCGGCGCGCCGGCGCAGGCCGCTCGTGGCCAGACGCTCTTTAGCAGCAAGCACGGCAAGGAATGGAGTTGCTCCTCCTGCCATACCGCCACACCCACGGTGGAAGGCAAGCACGCCACGACCGGCAAGGCGATCGCACCGATGGCGCCCGCCTTCAACCCGGAGCGCTTTGCCGACGCCGCCAAAGCCGAGAAGTGGTTTCGCCGCAACTGCAACGATGTCATGGGCCGCGAGTGCACGGCGGGCGAAAAAGCTGACATTCTGGCCTGGCTGCTGACGCTCAAACGCTAGGGGAAACGGAAATTTCAACCGTCCCCTTGTCATCCCAGACTCGCCGTTTGTCATCCCGGACTCGCAGCTTGTCATCCCGGACTCGATCCGGGATCCAGTGCCACGCATGCACTGGATTGCGGGTCAAGCCCGCAATGACAAACCTGAGGGCCGCAATGACACACCTGAGACCTGCAATGACAAACCTGAGACCCGCAATGACAAACCTGAGACCCGCAATGACAAACCTGAGACCCGCAATGACAAACTTGCAAGCCGCCCATTAACATCTTCTCGGTAACACCCAATGATCCATTCCACATTCAGACAAGCGGCGCTCATGGGCCTGCTGGCCGCAAGTTGCCTGGGCGCAGCCCACGGCGCATCCAGTTCTGCCGGCGCTGCGCCCTTGGCCAAATACCAGCAGGAATGCGCGGCCTGCCATATTGCCTACCCGGCTGGCATGTTGCCGGCGGCTTCCTGGCAGCGCCTGATGGGCACACTGGGCAAGCACTACGGTGCCGACGCCTCGCTCGATGAGGCGACGACACGCGAGATCGGGGCCTGGCTCAAAACCCAGGCCGGCACTTACAAGCGGGTCAGCGAAGAGCCGCCGCAGGACCGCATTACCAAGTCGGCCTGGTTCCTGCAAAAGCACCGAGCCGGCGAAGTGCCGCCGGAGGTCTGGAAGCGCGCATCGGTTGGCAGTGCCGCCAACTGCGGCGCTTGCCACGGCAATGCAGCGCAGGGCAACTTCAGCGAACGCGACATCAGGATCCCGAAGTAAGGACCGATCGCGTGCTTTATGCAGGCATGATGTCAGGTTGGAGAAAAGCGGAGATTACTGATGCGCATTTTGCTGGCTGAGGACGACGCGATGCTGGGCGACGGTTTGCGCGCTGGGCTGCGCCAACTCGGCTTTCAGGTCGACTGGGTGCGCGACGGCGCTGCCGCCGAACGCGAAATAGCCTCCGGCGACTATGCGGCGGCCGTGCTCGATCTGGGTTTGCCGGTCAAGGATGGCATGGACGTGCTGCAATCCCTGCGCGCTCGCAAGATCGCCACCCCCGTGCTGGTGCTGACGGCGCGTGACGCGGTGCCGGATCGCATCCGTGGTCTGGACCTGGGGGCCGACGACTACGTCATCAAACCGGTTGACCTGCACGAACTCGGCGCCCGCTTGCGCTCGCTGGCACGTCGGGCCCATGGCCAGTTGCAGGATGTGCTGCGCTGCGGCGCGGTCTCACTCGACCCGTCAGCGCGGCAGGTCACGCTGCATGGCGAGGCCGTTCTGCTGTCAACCCGTGAATTTGATTTGCTGTACGCCCTGATGCTCAGCGCCGGGCGCGTCATGTCACGTGAACAGTTGGAGCAAAAGCTCTACAGCTGGGGCTACGAGGTCGACAGCAACGCGATCGAGGTGCACATCCATCATCTGCGGCGCAAGTTGCAAGCCGACCTGATTCAGACGGTTCGAGGCATCGGCTACACGGTGGCTCGGTCCAAGGACCCGGCGTGACAGCGTCTGGACGCCTGAAGTCCCTGCAGAGTCGCCTGCTGGTGCCCTTGCTGACGCTGCTGGCGGCAGTCTGGCTCGGCGCCGTGCTGCTGACCTGGTTTGACGTGCAGCATGAACTCGATGAGTTGCTCGATGGCCATCTGGCGCAGGCGGCCGCCCTGCTGGTCATGCAACAGGCCGGCGGGAACGACCATGACGGTGTTGAGGATGCGCCCTCGCTGCACAAGTACGCACCCCGCGTGATGTTCCAGGTGTTTCACGAAGGGCGTCTGGTGCTGCGCTCGGCCAATGCCGGTGCCACGCCGATGTCAAGCCACGGTTCTGGCTTTGCCACGGAACGGCTGGACGGCAAACAGTGGCGCGTCTTCGCTACCAACGGTGCCGAAAACGACGTGCAGGTCTATGTCGGCGAGTTGAACGAATCGCGCGACGAGATTCTGATGGCCGTCTTGCAGGGGGTGATGTGGCCACTGGCATATGCCTTGCCCCTGCTGGCACTGGTGGGTTGGTGGACGGTACGCAAGGGTCTGGCTCCCTTGCGCCAGCTCAGTCATCTGCTCGGCCAGCGGCGCCCGCAGGCCCTGGAGCCGCTGCAAATTGACCGCCTGCCAACTGAAATGGAGCCGGTGGTGCAAGCACTCAACGCCCTGTTTGACCGGATCGAACACATGGTGGCTGCCGAGCGTCGCTTCACCGCCGACGCCGCCCATGAACTGCGCACACCGATTGCCGCGATCCGCGCCCAGGCGCAGGTCGCCATGGGTGCGCTCGACGACCCGGCACAACGCGAACACGCCCTGCAGGCCACGCTGGCCGGTTGTGACCGTGCCACCCGACTGGTCGAGCAGTTGCTGACGCTGGCGCGGCTGGAGGAGGGGCCGGTCAGCGCGCTGACCAGTGTTGACTTGAGTGCGCTGACGCGACGCGTCTCGGCCGACCTGGCTCCGACCGCTTTGGCCCGACAACAGTCCATCGAGCTTGACGCCACCAAACCCTGCGCCGTGCTTGGCGCCGAGATGCTGGTGGCGGTGATGGTACGTAACCTGATCGATAACGCCATTCGCTACAGCCCGGATGAGGCCCGAATCCGGGTCAGCGTGCAGAGCGAATCCGGACAAACGGTGTTGCGGGTGCAGGACAGCGGACCGGGCATGACAGAAGCCGAACTGGCGCGCCTGGGTGAGCGCTTCTTCCGTGTCCTGGGTACCGAGCAGACGGGCAACGGCCTGGGTTGGTCCATCGTTACGCGAATCGCAGCCGTCCTGAACGCCGCCATCGAGGTCAAGCGTTCCGAGATGCTGGGCGGCTTGGCGGTCACCGTGCGTTGGCCGATGTCAGCCCAGGCCTGAAGCTTCGCCCGTGGGCAGCGACATCGGTCAGAATCGTGCCATGCAGTTCCAAAACATTCTTGTTCCTGTTGCGGCCGTTGCCGGGGTGATGGCTGCCTACAGTTCGTATGGCTGGCCCGGTGTCGCCATCGCCAGCGGCTTGCTGGTGATGTGGTTGCTCTTGCATTTCACCAGGCTGATGCAGGTGCTCAAGCGCGCCGCCAATCGACCCATCGGCTACGTCGACAGCGCTGTCATGCTCAACGCCAAACTCAGAAGCGGTGTCAGCCTGCTGCACGTGGTGGCCATGACCAGGGCACTGGGAGCACTTGAAAGCGTCAAGGATGCGCAGCCCGAAGTCTTTCGCTGGACCGATGGAACGCAGTCGCACGTCAGCTGCGAGTTTCACAACGGCAAGCTGAGAAAATGGCAGTTGCATCGCCCGGCGCCGAGCGAGACCGCCGTGCCATCGTCCGACGCCACCCAAGCCCCGTAAAATCTGCTTTTGCATGCAGGAACCTCTTCACAAGGAAATACCGATGAGCCCAATACCCCCCTCCATGTCTGACCGCGATGGCAAAATCTGGATGGACGGCCAGATGGTGGACTGGCGCGATGCCAAGATCCATGTCCTGACCCACACACTGCACTACGGCTGCGGTGCCTTTGAGGGCGTACGGGCCTACAACACCGTCAATGGCACAGCCATCTTCCGACTTGACGATCACACCGATCGTCTGTTCAACAGTGCCAAGATCCTGCGCATGCAAATCCCGTTCACCAAGGAGCAGGTCAACGAAGCGCAAAAAGCCGTGGTGCGCGAGAACAAACTGGAGTCCTGCTATCTGCGGCCGCTGACCTGGATTGGTGACAAGAAGTTGGGTGTCTCGCCCAAGGGCAACACGATTCACCTGATGGTGGCTGCCTGGCCCTGGGGTGCCTACCTCGGTGAAGAAGGCTTGAAGCGCGGCATCCGCGTCAAGATCTCGAGCTACACACGGCATCACGTCAACATCACGATGACGCAGGCCAAGGCGGTCAGCAACTACACCAATTCGATTCTGGCCAACATGGAAGTCACTGACGAGGGCTACGACGAAGCCATGCTGCTCGACGCCAATGGTTTTGTCTCGGAAGGCGCTGGCGAAAATCTGTTTGTGGTCAAGGGCGGCGTGGTTTACACACCCGACCTGTCAGCCGGCGCGTTGAACGGCATCACGCGCAACACGGTGTTTCACATCTGCAAGGATCTGGGGCTTGAGCTGATCCAGAAGCGCATCACACGCGATGAGGTCTACATCAGCGACGAGGCTTTCTTCACCGGCACCGCAGCCGAAGTGACGCCGATCCGGGAGCTTGACCGGATTGAACTCGGCAGCGGTTCCCGCGGACCGATCACCGAGAAGATCCAGAGCGCGTTCTTTGACATCGTCAATGGCCGCAATCCGAAATACTCACATTGGCTGACAAAGGTATCCCCATGAGCAAGTCCGTAATTCAACTGCTGGCCAAAGACCTGAACCATCAGGGTGGCGTGTTCTGCCCGAGCCCGCTGGCAGACATGAAACTCTGGAACAGTCACCCCAAGGTCTATCTGGACGTCGCCCACAGCGGCCAGGCCAAGTGCCCGTATTGCGGCAGCGTCTACCAACTCAAGGAAGGCGAGCACTTCGACGCTCATCACTAATTGGGGTCAGATTCCAATTCTTTGATCATCGCGCCCCAGTGGATAGGCGACGCGGTGATGACCGAGCCGCTGCTGCGTCGTCTGGCCGCGCGCGGCGAGCGCCTGACAGTGGCTGCCCTGCCCTGGGTGGCAGCGGTCTACCGCTTGATGCCGCAGGTCAGCGAGGTGATCGAGTTGCCCTTTGCCCATGGCGGCCTGCAATGGCAGGCCAGGCGCACTCTGGCACGGAGAATCAAGGGCCGCTTTGATGCCGCCTATGTCTGTCCGAATTCCCTGAAGAGTGCTTTGCTGCCGTTCTTGGCCGGCATCCAGCAACGCATTGGCTACCTGGGTGAGGCGCGCTTCGGACTGCTGACCCAGCGCCTGAAAAATCCGCCCAGGAACCAGCGCCCCCCCATGGTGGCCTTCTACTCGGCGCTCAGCGGTGAGCGAAACCTGGATGGGGACCGCCCACTGCTGCAAGCCACCAAGGTCGAGATCGAGCAGACGCTGCAACAACTGGGCTTGCCATGGGCCGGCTACTACGTGTTTGCGCCGGGTGCCGAGTTCGGTCCGGCCAAACGCTGGCCGGCCGACCATTTTGCCGAGCTGGCACGCAATCTGGACCATCCGGTCCTGCTGCTCGGCTCCGCCAAGGAACATGCACTGTGCGAAGAAATCGCCACCCCGGTCAACGCCTCACAAGCCGGCAAGTGCATCAACCTGGCCGGCAAGACGACGCTCGTACAAGCATTCCACGCAATCGCCGGGTCCCTGTGCACCGTCAGCAATGACTCCGGTCTGATGCATGTTGCCGCTGCCCTGGGCGTGAATCAGGTGGCCATTTTTGGCTCCAGCAGTCCATTGCACACGCCACCGCTCAACACCCGGGCCGATGTGCTCTGGCTCAAGACCGAGCCTGGTTACCAGCCCGCGCTTGACTGTGCGCCCTGCTTTGAGCGCAACTGCCGGTTCGGGCACACGCGCTGCCTGAACGACATTTCAGCCCACCAGGTATTGCAAGGCATAGAGCGCTTGAAGCGCCTCTGAAGCCCTGGGTGGCGGAGCTGGGGTAGGGGCCTGCGCCTCATGCTGTCAAATGCCCAGAAATCGGCGCAGACCCCTACCCCAGCTCTGCCGACGGCTTTCTTGGTTGGCGTCAATCCGAAACGAAAAAAAGCCACCCGAAGGTGGCTTTAAAAAATCCCCCGAGGAGGACTCGTTGGAGCTTTCTCTTGAATCACTGTGACAGCAGTTGTGCCAACTTTAGCCAGCATCAGGCCACGGCGCTATCCCCCATTTGGGGGATATGGCGGCAATTCACTCGAATTTATGTGCCTTTTGAGAATAATTCGCTCGCGCCAGCCGCGCCAAGTGGCAACGAAACAACAAAGCAGGCGCCACCATCGGGTCGGTTCTCACACTGGACCGTGCCACCATGGCGAATGGCAATCGATTTGACCAGGGCCAAACCCAAGCCAACGCCGCCATCGCGTTCTGTCGCACCAGGCAGACGGTAAAAGGGCTCAAAAATGCGCTCGCGCAGTTCGGCCGGCACGCCGGGGCCACGGTCACAGACCTGGATCACTGCACGTGTATCCGTTCGGCTCAGTGTCACCGTGATTTCGCCCGCCGCGTGGCGGCGCGCATTCTCCAGCAGATTGCGCATGACTCTGCGCAACAGTTTGGCAACGCCGTGCACCGACAAAACAGAATCGGTCTGCTGCGGCCCGGGCAAGACCTCCAGTTCAGCGCCAACGCGGGCACACTCCTCGGCCGCCATGCCGATCAGATCGACCGACTCGATCGTGCCCAGATCCGCCTCACGCGCATCGAGCCGACTGGCCAGCAGGATTTCTTCAATCAGCAGATCGAGTTCGCCGATATTGCGCGCAATTTCGTTCTTGAAGGCTGGCGAGGAGCCTGAGCCCATCAGTTCGAGTCCCATGCGGATACGCGTCAGCGGCGAGCGCAATTCGTGTGAGGCGTTGGCGAGCAGTGACTTTTGCGAGGCCAGCAGGGACTCGTGTGACTTGACGAGATTTTCGATGCGCTCGGCCGCATGGTTGAAACGTGCGGCCAGAAACGCCACTTCATCCTGCCCGTCCTCGGCGACGCGAATGGAGAGGTTTCCCTCGCCCCATTTTTCAACTCCGTCTTGCAACAACTCGAGGCGACGGGTGAGCTTGCGAATGATCGGATAGGTGGCCAGGGCGACGGCCAGCGCCACCAGCGTCAGGGTCCAGAAAAACCCGTACGGCGCCAGATTCCAGGCCGAGCGGGGGCCACGCGGCAACTGCATGTGGACGATCTGGCCGTCAAGCATCAGCACCACAAACTCGGGGCCGCTGCCGCTGTGACTTTGCAGGCCAAAAGAGGGTGCTTGCGCTTGCGGCTCGCCCTGCGGGTGGGCACCAATGCCGGCACCCGGGGGGCGGCGTCGGCGCGAGTGGCCGTTGCCGATAATCTGACCGGCTTCGTTGCGAATGACAACGTCACGAAGCGGCGGCTCAACCGTCAGCCGCCAGGCCCAGCCAACCAGAAAAGTCAGCACGGCTACGGCCAGCACCACCGCCAGCCAGATCCGCGTGTACAAGCGCTTCAGGAACACGCTGTGCTCAGTCCTGCTGACGGGCAAAAACGTAGCCGACGCCGCGCACCGTCAGGATCCGCTTGGGATCCTTGGCGTCGAGCTCGATGGCGGCGCGAATGCGCCCCATGTGGACATCAATCGATCGGTCAAAGGCGTCGAGCTCGCGGCCACGCACCGCCTCCATGATCTGATCGCGCGTCAGGACGCGTCCGGCCCGCTCGGCCAGCGCCACCAGCAGATCGAACTGATAGGAGGTGAGATCACAAACCTGGCCTGCCACGTTCACGGTGCGGGCATCACGATCGATTTCGAGTGTGCCAAAGCGCAGCTGTTTGCTGACCTGGGGCAGTCCCTCACCGCGGCGGCGCAGCACGGCGCGAATGCGCGCCAGCAACTCGCGCGGCTCAAAGGGTTTGGGTAGATAGTCATCCGCACCAATCTCAAGTCCGATGATGCGGTCCATCGGATCGCCCTTGGCGGTAAGCATCAGCACCGGTATTTGCGCCAGGGCGCCAGGCATGGAACGAATGCGGCGACACACCTCCAGCCCGTCCATATCCGGCAGCATCAAGTCAAGTATCACCAGATCGGGCGGGCTGGCCTGCAGGGTCAGCAGGCCGCTGTGACCGTCGCCCGCGTGCTGCACGGCAAAACCGGACTGGCCCAGGTACTCAGCAACCATCTGGGCCAGACGAGCATCATCCTCAATCATTAGCAAATTTTGACTCATGGATGCAGTCTAGGGCAGCGCGCGCCCGAGTGCTTGAACTAACAGTAAAGTTAAGTAAATGAAATCCGGCTCACGCTAACGGGTATCGATTCTTGAAGCCAGCGCCACCAGCAGCAGTACCGGCAGGCCCAGCAGGGCAGTTGCAACAAAAAAATCCTGATAACCGAACGCATCGACGTAACGCCCCGAATAACCGGCCAGGAATTTTGGCGCCAGCAACATCATCGAACTGAATATCGCGTACTGCGTAGCCGAATATTGGATATTTGTCAGACTCGACATGTAGGCAATGAAGGCGGCCGACGCGATGCCGCTGGAGAGATTGTCAGCCGAGATCACGAAGATGAGCGCCGTCACATCGTGACCCCGACTGCCAAGCCAGGCAAACAGCAGATTGCTGACCGCGCTCAGGATGGCACCCAGCATCAGCACCCGCATGACACCCCAGCGCAAGGCCATGGCGCCGCCAACGAATGCACCGGCCAGCGTCATGAGGACACCATAAATCTTGGTGACCGCCGCCACCTCGTCCTTGCTGTAGCCCATATCGACATAGAACGGGTTGGCCATGATGCCCATCACGACATCGCTGATGCGATACACCGCAATCAACGCCAGAATCAGTGCCGCCTGCTTGCCGTAGCGTCGCAGAAAATCGGCAAAAGGCTCGATCAAGGCACTGTGCAGCCAGGCCAGTACGCTGCTCGCTTTGGCCCTGGCACGGGGCACTGGCTCAGACGACAACAGCACCGTTAGCACACCCAGCAACATGGAGGCCGCCATCACCAGATAGGCACGCTGCCAGGCCCCGTGCTGATAATTCGCGACGCCCGCCACTTCAGCGCGTGCAGCGAGCCAAAGCACTCCGGCGCCGGCCCAGATCATGGCCAGGCGATAGCCGGTCTGGTAGGCTGCCGCCAGCGCTGCCTGACGCTCGCTGCCAGCCGACTCAATGCGAAAAGCGTCCAGCGCAATGTCCTGCGTTGCTGAACCGACAGCCACCGCCAGCGCGCCCCAGACGACCGGCTGCAGGGCCACACGCGGGTCATTGAAGGACATCGCGACCAGCCCCACCATGATGCACAGTTGCGCCAGCAGCAGCCAGCTGCGCCGGCGTCCAAGCCAGGTCGTGAGCAGGGGAATAGGCATCCGGTCCACCAGCGGCGCCCAGATCCACTTGAAGGCATAGGCCAGACCCACCCAGCTCAGGTAGCCGATGGTGGTGCGGTCAATGCCTGCTTCGCGCAGCCAGAAACTCAGGGTGCCAAGCACCAGCAGCAAGGGCAGACCGGCAGAAAAACCCAGCGACAACATGCGCAAGGTGGCTGGTTCCAGATAAACCTTGAAACTGGCAAGCCAGCCGGGCTTGATTTCACTGAGCTTGGGTGCACTTGCTGTCATGCGTGAATAATACGCGCAGCCCCCTACCTGACCCGATACCCACCATGCCCGTTGATTCACCACGACCAAGCCGTGCGCCCAGGCCCGCTGTGCTGCTGCCCATCCTGGTGCTGGCGCTGTCGAGCCTGGGCTCGCCCCAAGCGCAAGCGCGCGAGGGTGTTGAGGTTGGCAACAACTCGGCGTTCAGCAGACTGGTCCCGGCCGACAGCGTGGAGCGCTCCGCGGCTCAGCAATACGCCCAGATGCTGCAGCAGGCAGGCAGCAAGAACGCCCTGGCCGGTAAAGAACAAGCCCAGTTGAAGCGTCTGCGTGCCATTGCCCAGCGCATCATCCCGTTTGCCGCCGCCTGGAATCCGCGCGCCAAAGACTGGCGCTGGGAGGTCAACCTGATCGGCAGCCCGCAAATCAATGCGTTTTGCATGCCCGGTGGGAAGATCGCCTTTTACAGCGGCATTCTGCAGCAGCTCAAGCTCACGGATGACGAGGTGGCGATGGTCATGGGGCACGAAATCGCCCATGCACTGCGCGAACACGCCCGCGAGCGGATGGGAAAAAGTGCGCTGACACAAGGCGCGGCGCGAATCGGCGGCGCAGTGGCAGCCGGTGTTCTTGGTGTTGATCCGCGCCTGACGGACGGTCTGGCGCGTGGTGGCGCCAACCTGCTGACGCTGGAATTCAGCCGGGAGGACGAGTCGGAAGCCGACCTGGTCGGTATGGAACTCGCAGCGCGCGCCGGCTACGACCCCCGCTCTGGGGTGAGCCTGTGGCAAAAGATGGGCGCTGCCAGCAAAGGTGCGCCGCCGCAATGGCTCTCCACCCACCCCTCCGGCAAATCGCGCATTGCCCTGATTGAAAAAAATCTGCCCAAAGTGATGCCCTTCTTTGAACGCGCCAGCAAGGACCGACCCTCAAGTTCGGGTGGCTGGTAGACTTCTGCGAATGAAATCGTTTCTGTCACTGCTGCTGTTCTGCCTTGTCAGCACCTCATCGTTGACGCTGGCAAAAACCCCGGGTGAAGTCGAGGTCGGCGCAGTGCTCAGGGATGCCACCATGCAAGGCCTTTCAGGTCCGTCGCGCAAGCTGTCGGAATTTCGCGGCAAGCCGCTGATCATCAACGTCTGGGCTAGCTGGTGTGGCCCGTGCCGTCAGGAAATGGGATCGCTGGAGCGACTCTCGCGCAGCAAGCTTGGCAAGCAGGTAACGATGATAGGTATTTCCACCGATGACTACCCGGAAGCGGCCAAGGGCTTCGTGACGAAATCAAAAACCACTTTCAGCCATTTCATTGACAGCAGGCTTCAGCTCGAAAACATGTTGGGCGCCGATCGCCTGCCACTGACGCTTCTGGTGGACGCCCACGGCCGTGTGCTCGACAAATACTACGGCGCTCAGGAATGGGACAGCCCGCAAGCGCTGCGGGCGATCGCCAAGACGCTGCGTCTGCAGCCCTGAGCCATGCAGCCCGGCCACCTGCCCTGCCCCTGTGGCAGCGCCAACGCTTATGCCGATTGCTGCGGTCGCTGGCATCTGGGCCTCAAGCAAGCTGAACATGCGCCCACACCCGAGGCGTTGATGCGTTCGCGTTACAGCGCCTATGTCTTGCGCTTGGGCGACTATCTGATGGCAACCTGGTACCCCGGCACGGCACCGGGCGAATTGGAACTGGCACCGCTCAAATGGCTGGGACTGGAAGTGCGCCACAGCGAACAGTCGGGTGATGCCGGCGTGGTGGAGTTTGTGGCGCGTTGCCGCGAGCACGGCCGCGCGCAGCGCATGCATGAGATCAGCCGCTTTGTGCGCGAAGGCGGCCGCTGGTATTACATCGACGGGCAACTGCCAGAGTAAAAGGTTTTACCTTCCGTAGCGCGCGGTAAAGCTGGCCTTGCCCAGGCTGGTGGCATTGATCATGAAACCAGCCAGCGCGGCGGTGGCGTCGGCAGGAATATCGAGAACCTCTTTCAGCGCGTGCACGGTGAAGACGTAGCGGTGCGGCGCGTCGCCCGGTGGCGGCGCGACACCACCCCAGGCCGCCACGCCATAGTCGATGCGCACATGGCGCGCTCCCTTGGGCAGATGGGCACCACCCTCGGCACCCGCGTTGGGAGCCAGTTCAGTCACGTCGGCCGGGATGTTGATCACCACCCAGTGCCACCAACCGGAACCGGACGGTGCGTCGGGGTCGTAGACGGTCACGGCAAAGGCTTTGGTGCCGGCGGGCGCGCCGCTCCACTTGAGTGCCGGCGACTGGTTGTCTCCGGAGCAGCCGAAACCGTTGTACTCAAAGCGTTGCGGAATCAGGGCGTCGGCCTTGATCTCCGAACTGACCAGGGTAAATCCTGCGGTGGAAATGATTTGACTCATAGCACTCTCCTGTGTGAAGAATTGTGATGTTATGCCAAATGCTTGCCGACGATTCCGGCCAGTTCAAACATCGTGATCTGCGGCTTGCCGAAGACCGCCAGCAGCTTGGCATCCGCGTTGATGGCACGCTTGTTGGCAGCGTCCTGCAAGCCATTGGCCTTGATGTAATCCCACAGCTTCTTGATCACCTGCGGCCGCGC
>CAITZZ010000100.1 GCA_903897005.1 uncultured beta proteobacterium
CGGCCTGTATGACCGTGAATTCCTGGTGCGCTATACCAACTCAGGCCAGTTGGTCAACATGGACGACGTGCACGACGAATTTGGCATGTTTGTGCGCACCGAAGTGCCAAAAGAAGAAGGCTGCTTTGATCCGCAAAACAAGCTTTGGTGGGATCGGGCGAGCAACCGGGCTGTTGTGACGCACACCGAGGGCTGCGACCCGTTTCTGCTGGGCGAGTTTGCGCTGCCTGACGGCACGCTGGTCAAGCCGGCATTTCAGCTTTTGAAAGAGCGGGTGGACGAATACACGCCCGAATGGGCCGCGGGCATTACCGGCATCCCGGCCGAGGCGATTCGTCGCCTGGCACATGAGATGGGCGTCACCGCACGCGACCAGAAAATTGAGTTGCCTATCCCCTGGACCGACAGTTGGGGCAAGGAGCACGACAGCGTGACCGGAAATCCGGTCGCCTTCCACGCTATGCGAGGTCTGGCCGCCCATTCCAACGGCTTTCACACGACCCGCTCGCTGGCTATTCTGATGACCTTGCTCGGCACCATCGACCGACCTGGCGGTTTTCGCCACAAGGCTCCATTCCCGCGCCCAATTCCACCGTGCGCCAAGACGCCTAACACGCCACTGGCGATACGACCCAACTCGCCGCTCGACGGCATGGGCCTGGGTTGGCCGGCCGAGCCCGATGACCTGTTTGTCGATGACGACGGTAAACCAGTCCGCATCGACAAGGCGTTCTCCTGGGAATACCCGCTCTCGGTTCACGGAATGATGCACAACGTCATCACCAACGCCTGGCGCGGTGACCCGTACCCGATCGACACGCTGATGCTGTTTATGTCGAACATGGCATGGAATTCGACCATGAACACGACGCAGGTGCGTCAAATGCTCAACGACAAGCGTGAGGATGGCGAGTACAAAATCCCGTTCCTGGTTGTCTGTGACGCTTTTCAGTCAGAGACTGTCGCGTTCGCAGATCTGGTGCTGCCAGATACCAGCTACCTAGAACGTCACGATGTGATGTCGATGCTGGACCGGCCGATTTCCGAGTTTGATGCACTGATTGATGCGGTACGCATTCCGGTGCTGCCACCCAGTGGTCAATGCAAGCCGTTTCAGGAAGTGCTGATTGAGCTCGCCAGCCGTCTCCAATTTCCGGCCTTTGTGCGCCCAGGCGGCGAACGCAAGTTCCGTGACTACCCCGATTTCATCGTCAACTATGAGACCGAACCTGGCTCCGGCATCGGCTTTCTGTCGGGCTGGCGTGGCAAGGGTGGCGAGAAATTCATGCGCGGCGAACCCAATCCGCGCCAATGGGAAATGTATGCGCAGAACAACTGCGTGCACCAGCACAAGCTGCCTCCTTCTTACCAGTACATGCGCAACTGGAACAAGGGCTACCTTGAGTGGTCACAGCGCAACCGTATCCAGCGCTACGCCGAACCAATCCTGATTCATGTGTACTCCGAGGTGCTGCAAAAATTTCGTCTGGCGGCGCAGGGTCGGGGCATGTCGCGCAAACCGCCAGCGCATCTCAAGAAGCGCATCGAGACCTACTTTGACCCCTTGCCGTTCTACTATGAGCCGATCGAAGCACAGCGATCCGATCTGGTGAAATATCCGCTCAACGCGGTGACCCAGCGGCCGATGGCAATGTACCACTCGTGGGATTCGCAAAACGCCTGGCTGCGCCAGATTCATACGCACAACCATCTGTTTGTCAATCCGCGTGTCGCCCGTTCGGTCGGCATTGAAGACGGCGGCTGGATGTGGGTCGAGTCGGAGTGGGGCAAGGTGCGCTGCATGGCCAGCTATTCCGAAGCCGTGGAGCCGGGCACCGTCTGGACCTGGAACGCCATTGGCAAGGCCGCCGGCGCCTGGCAGCTTGCGAGCGATGCCAACGAGTCGCAGCGCGGTTTCCTGCTGAACCACCTGATCAGTGAAGAACTGGCCGGCAAGTCGGGTGAAGGTGTTCTGTCCAATTCCGATCCGGTCACGGGTCAGGCAGCCTGGTACGACGTGCGGGTTCGCATCTATCCAGCTGATCCCGCTGAGCCCAAGACCAGTTGGCCGCAATTCAAGGCTGTCCCGGCCGTGCCCGGTAGCCGCCAGAGCAAGCACCGCCTTCAAGCCTTTTTTGCCGGTCGCGGGGACTGGAAATGACCCAACTGGCGCTGGTCATCGATCTCAACGTCTGCGTTGGTTGCCACGCCTGCGTTACCAGTTGCAAGCAATGGAACACGTCCGGCGCAGCCGGGCCGCTGGCAGACTTCAATCCCTACGATGCCGATCCAGGCGGCACGTTTTTCAATCGTGTGCAGACCTTCGAAGTTGGTGAGTACCCCAACACGCAGACGGTTCACTTTCCAAAATCCTGCCTCCACTGCGAAGACCCACCGTGCGTCCCGGTTTGTCCGACCGGTGCCAGCTACAAGCGCGCAGATGACGGTGTGGTGCTGGTCGACTTCAACAAATGCATTGGTTGCAAATACTGTACGTGGGCTTGCCCTTACGGCGCACGTGAACTCGATGACGAGCGCAAGGTCATGACCAAGTGCACGCTGTGTGTCGACCGGATCCACAATGCCGCCCTGCCTGAGCGCGAACGCCAGCCGGCTTGCGTGCTGGCTTGCCCGACCAGTGCGCGTTTGTTCGGTGACATCCACGATTCGGAATCAGCCGTTTCGCTCGCCATTCGTGAGCGGGCGGGCTACGCGCTGATGCCGGAGTGGGGCACCCATCCCTCGAACCACTACCTGCCGCGCCGCAAGGCAGCGATGCGCATGCATCGGGACGAACTGGTCCGGATCGACAACCCCCTCAAGATCGACGGTCTGCTGCCCAAGCCAGTCAAGACTGAACCGTCGCTCGACGATATGGCGGCCTGGTAACAAAGCCATCATGAAACCAGCCTTCTCCGTCATCTTTCTGACCACGCTGATAGGCGCTGCCCAGGGCTTGTTTTTGGCGCTGTTCACAGCACAGTCCTATGCGCTGTTTAATCTGCTGCCGCAGCAGGACAGCCAGTCGTTCTACGCTATTGGCACGCTGCTGGTGCTGGCACTTGGCGTTCTCGGATTGATCAGCTCCTTCTTTCACCTTGGCAGGCCCGAGCGCGCCTGGCGCTCGGCCGCCATGTGGCGTACCTCGTGGCTGTCGCGCGAAATCATCATGCTGCCTAGCTTCATGGGTGTGGTGCTGCTCTACGGCATTGTCCACTTCATCGGCTGGAAGCCGACCGTGGCCACACTACCCGATGGCGTTGTGATCGATGTCACGGTGCTGCTGGGTATCCTGGGGACGCTCCTTGCGTTTGCGCTATTTGTCAGCACGGCGATGATTTACGCCTGCCTGGCGTTCCTGCCTGAATGGCACAGTCCGCTGACGGTGCTGAACTACATTCTGCTCGGCGGTGCCTCTGGCTTCACGCTGGCGGCGGCCTTCGCGGCCAGCAATGCACCTGAACTCACTGGTTTTTTTGCAGGCTGGGCTTTGATCATCACCGTGCTTGCCTTTGCCAGTCGTGCTGCATCGCTGCTTCGCAACAACCGACTGCGGCCGAAGTCGACGCTGCAAACCGCCATCGGCATCAAACATCCTCGAATCATCCAGAAGTCGACTGGATTTTTGGGTGGCTCGTTCAGCAACCGGGAGTTTGTTCACGGCTGCTCAGCTGCCTGCTTGCGCTCAGTCAAATGGATCTTTCTGGCGGCGGTCTTTGTTGCGCCGGTGTTGCTGCTGGCTGCCGGACTTTGGGCCAATAGCAGCAAGCTGCTGCCATTGGCCTTTGCCGTGCAGTACCTTGGACTGCTTGCCGAGCGCTGGTTCTTTTTTGCCCAGGCGAACCATCCGCAGAGTCTCTATTACCAGGCGGTTTGTTGAGTTTTGAAACATCCATACTTTGAGGAAACATTACTATGTCTTTAGTTGAACCCCATGGCGGGCGCGGCCTGCTTGAATTGCTGCTCGAGGGCGATCAACTCGCCGCCGAGCTGGCGCGTGCTGACGGCTTGCCCAAGGTGCGCGTCAGTTCGCGCGAAAAGGGCGACATCATCATGCTCGGTATTGGCGGCTTTACTCCGCTGGAGGGCTTCATGACGCATGCCGACTGGATTGGCATCTGCGATGGCATGAAGATGGCGAGTGGCTTGTTCTGGCCCATCCCGATCACTCTCTCGACCGACCCGGCAACTGCTGCGGGCATCCAGATCGGCGGTGAAATTGCGCTGACCGATCCGGACAACGGCAGCGTCCTGGCGACCATGCGCGTGACCGAGAAATATGCCGTCGACAAGGCGCACGAATGTGCCACCGTATTCAAGACCACCGATCCCAAGCATCCTGGCGTCAAGTTGGTGATGGAGCAGGGCGATGTCAATCTCGCTGGTCCGCTGAAAGTTCTGTCACAGGGCGACTTTCCGGAGAAATACGGTGCCCTGTTCATGTCGCCCAAGCAGACGCGCGCGCAGTTCGCGGCCATGGGATGGAACAAGGTTGCTGCCTTTCAGACCCGCAATCCGATGCACCGGTCGCACGAGTACCTGGCCAAGATTGCGATCGAGACCTGCGACGGTGTACTGATTCATTCCCTGCTTGGCAACCTCAAGCCAGGTGATATTCCAGCCGAAGTACGGGCCGAGGCGATTGCCACGCTGACAGAGAACTACTTTGTCAAGAAGACCGTGATTCAAGCCGGCTACCCGCTGGATATGCGTTATGCAGGTCCGCGTGAAGCCTTGCTGCACGCGCTGTTCCGGCAGAACTACGGCTGCTCGCACCAGATTGTGGGCCGCGACCACGCCGGCGTTGGCAGCTACTACGGTCCGTTCGACGCGCATCACATTTTCGACACGATTCCCCAGGACGCGCTGCAGACACAGCCACTCAAGATCGACATCTCATTCTGGTGCTACAAATGCGGCGGCATGGCATCCGGACGCACCTGCCCGCACACCGACGCCGACCGGCTTCAGGTGTCAGGCACGCAGTTGCGTAAGTCACTGTCCGAAGGCGCACCGATTGCGCCGGAATTCAGTCGCCCCGAAGTGCTGGCAATCCTGCGCGAGTATTACGCCGGCCTTGACAGTCAATGATTCCCGTAAACCCCAACCCTAAAGAAGGAGAAGTTAAATGCCCACCTATGTGAGAACCGATAAGTGCGATGGATGCAAAGGACAGGACAAGACCGCTTGCATGTACATTTGCCCCCACGATTTGATGGCACTGGACAAGGATGGTTCGCAAACCGGCCATGCGATGAAGGCGTGGAACCAGGAGCCTGAGCAGTGCTGGGAATGCTATTCCTGCGTCAAGATCTGCCCTCAAAATGCGATTGAAGTACGGCACTACGCTGACATCGTGCCGCTCGGCGGTTCGGTGCAACCGCTGCGTGGCTCGGACTCCATCATGTGGACCATCAAGTTCCGCAACGGTACCTTGAAGCGCTTCAAGTTTCCGATCCGCACGACCGCAGAAGGGTCGATTGACCCGTTCGGCGGCAAACCAATGCCAAAAATGGCCGACCTCACTGCGCCGGGTGTCTTTACCCAGGAAGTGATGGGCGGTTATCGCCCCGGCAAGCCCGAAGAACTGCTGCGCCGCGGCTGATCCCTACTTCATCAACACATTGAGGAACCAAAAATGACTGGAACATTTGAAGCACCCGAAGTCGTCGTGGAAGAACTCGACATTCTGCTGATTGGCGGCGGTATGGCCTGCTGCGGCACGGCCTACGAAATGATGCGCTGGGCCGAGGCCGTCAAGGCCGAGACCGGCAAGGATCTCAAGATCAAGCTGGTGGACAAAGCAGCGCTGGACCGTTCAGGCGCGGTGGCGCAGGGCTTGTCCGCGATCAATACCTACATCGGACCCGATCTGGATCCGGCCGACTACACCCGTATGGTCTCCAACGACCTGATGGGCATCACCCGCGACGATCTGGTCTACGACCTGGGTCGGGTGGTTGACGACTCGGTGCACCTGTTCGAAGAATGGGGCCTGCCGATCTGGAAGACCGACGCTGAGGGCGTGCGTCACGATGGCGCAGACGCCGAGAAAGAAGGCATCCCGGCCCTGAAGGATGGCGGCAAGCCAGTGCGCTCAGGCAAGTGGCAGATCATGATCAACGGTGAATCCTACAAGTGGATCGTTGCCGAAGCAGCAAAGAAGGCACTTGGTCTGGATCGCATCGAGGAGCGCGTCTTCATCGTCCATCTGATTAACGACAAGAACGACCCCAGCCGCATCGCTGGTGCAGCGGGCTTCTCGGTGCGCGAAAACAAGATCTACATTTACAAGGCCAAGGCGGTCATGCTGGCGGCCGGTGGCTGCGTCAACCTGTTCCGTCCGCGCTCGGTCGGCGAGGGCGCGGGCCGTGCCTGGTATCCGGTCTGGAATGCGGGTTCGACCTATGCCATGGCGGCTGAGGCTGGCGCCGAAATGACCATGATGGAAAACCGGTTTGTGCCGGCTCGCTTCAAGGACGGGTACGGTCCGGTCGGTGCCTGGTTCCTGCTGTTCAAGGCCAAGGCCACCAATGCCTATGGCGAAGACTACATGGTCAAGAACAAGGACATGCTCAACGACTATCCGCCCTATGGCGGTGCCATCGTGCCACCGGCCTGTCTGCGCAACCACCTTATGTTGCACGAGATGAAGGAGGGGCGCGGCCCGATCTGGATGGACACCGTGGCCGCCCTGGCCAAGCTGGCCGAAACCCTGACGCCGAAGGAAGTGAAGCATCTGGAAGCCGAAGCCTGGGAAGACTTTCTCGACATGTGCGTCGGTCAGTGCGGCATCTGGGTCGGCGAGAACGTGGATCCGCGCGAGAAGAACTCCGAGCTGATGCCCACTGAGCCCTATCTGCTGGGCTCGCACTCCGGTTGCTGCGGCATTTGGGTTTCCGGACCGACCGATCTGGGCGCGCCGACCACCGAAGAGTACGCGGACGTGCCGGCGCACCTGCCCAAGGGCTGGAACTGGGGCTACCGCTCCATGACCACGGTCAAGGGCCTGTTCACGGCGGGTGACGGTGTGGGCGCTTCCGGCCACAAGTTCTCGTCCGGTGCCCATGCCGAAGGCCGTCTGGCCGCCAAGGCGATGATCAAGTATGCCCTGGACACTGCTGATTTCAAACTTGAGTTTGACGAGAGCACTGAGCAGATCGCAGCGGCGATCTGGAAGCCGGTACGCACCTTCCTGGAACACAAGGACTACACCACGGCGATCGACATCAATCCGCACTACATCACGCCCAAGATGCTGCAAATGCGCTTGCAGAAGATCATGGACGAGTACGTGGCGGGTTGCAGCACCTACTACAACACCAACGACAAGATGCTCGGGGTGGCTGAAGAGAAGCTTGAGTTGTTGAAGGAAGACGCTGAAAAGATGCGCGCCAAAGATCTGCACGAACTGCTGCGGGCCTGGGAAAACTACCACCGCATCCTGACTGCCGAGGTCCACATGAAGCACATCCAGTTCCGTGAAGAATCCCGCTATCCGGGCTTCTACTATCGCACCGACAAGAATTTTGTCGATGAAGAAAACTGGCATTGCTTCGTCAACTCGATCTACGACAAGACCACCAAAGAGTGGACTTGCTTCAAGCGCAAGCACGTTGATCTGGTGGACAAATCGAAGCTCTTCAAAGCACCAGCGCCACACTAACGCTTTGTTGCGATTAGTCGAGTAAAGTCGCAAAGGCCGGGCGCCGCAAGGTGTCCGGCCTGTTTTTATATTGGACAAGGTATCAAAATGAACGAAGACACGACACAGAATCTGCCTTTTCCCGTCAATCCAGTACTGCCGCAGACCTTTGATGCCAACAAGGTGATCCAGTTTCAATGCCGCAAGGGCATTGCCTGCTGGAACGCATGTTGCAGCAATATCGACATTTCACTCACGCCGTACGACATTCTGCGACTCAAGCTGCGCTTTGAGATCAGTTCCGGCGCCTTTCTGCAGCAGTACACCTTGCCCTATGAAATGGAGCAAGGAAGCATTGCCGGCGTCAAACTGCGTCCGATTGCCAACGGCAGTGCCTGCCAGTTCATGACGCCGCAGGGCTGCAGCGTCTATGAAGACCGCCCGACTGCCTGCCGTTACTACCCGCTGGCCCTGCTGTCCTTGCGCCGCCAGGATGAAACCACTGACAGTACCTCCTATGCACTGGTCGAAGAGCCCCACTGCCTGGGTCACAGGGAAGAGCGCAGCATCAGTGTGGCGGACTACCGCAAGGAGCAGGGACTGGACGACTATGACGAACTGGCGCGCGGCTGGCGCCAACTGATCCTGAAGAAGAAGTCATCTGGGCCGAGCATCGGCAAACCTTCCAAGCGCAGTCTGGAACTGTTCTTCATGGTCTGCTACGACCTTGACCGGTTTAGCGAGTTTGTAGCGAGTGCGGGCTTTCGCCAGCTCTACGATCTGCCAGCACAAGAGCTCAAAGACATTCTTTGCGACGACATTGCCTTGATGCAGTTTGGTTTTCGATTTCTCAGGCAAGTCCTTTTTGGCGAAGAAACCATTGCCTTGAGCAAAGAAGCCGCCGACCAGCGTCGCCTGCAGCGGATGGTCAAGACCCAACGCCTGGAGACCGAAGCAGCCGCCCGGCGCGCCATGGAGCAAGACGAGATGCACGACGATTCGGATGATTGAAAGACCTGACACCAGACGGTACAACTCCGGTGAAGAGGCCAGGGCCTACATGCACTGATGCGAGGTCTGGCCCATGGCAGGCTTACAGTTGACGCCAGGGCAGGCCATGCAGGCGCCAGCCGCCCAGTGTGCCCCGGTGGTGGTCAACGTCGAGTTCGCCCTCAAAGCCTTCAAGGACATTGCACACATCGGTGAAGCCGTGCTGCTCCAGTGTCAGTCCCGCTTCAGCTGACCGTTTGCCGCTGCGGCAGATCAGGATGATGGGGCGGTCCTTGCGCCCGGCCATGCGCAGCGCGACATCGCTGAAATGCGGGTTGATCTCAAAATCGGGCTCGGTGTTCCACTCGATATTGACCGCATCGACCGGATGCCCGACGTAGTAAAACTCGGCCTCAGTGCGGCAATCGATCAACAAGGTGTTGGGGCTGGCCTGAAGAATTTCAAAAGCCTTTTTGGGATGCAGATGTTCCATGGGGTTTCTCCTTGAGCGCATTGTGCAGTCAGGCAGAGAGCCGCAACAGACATCTTTGTCATATCCATATTCCGACGCATTGCAACTTTCACTGCTCCGAACTGAAATGTTGATACGATGTTTGGCACTAAGGGAAATTCCAGTTTCTCGCATCTACCCAATCGGTGACAAGGCATGAATCTTCAAGAATTACAAACAACGCTGCGAGCCTTTGCGGCCGAGCGCAATTGGCAGCAGTTTCACACGCCGAAGAACCTCGCCATGGCACTTATGGTTGAGGCCGCAGAGCTGGCAGAAATCTTCCAATGGATGACGCCTGAACAGTCGCTCTCTGCCCGTACCGACAAGGTCTTGCAGTCCCGCATTGGAGAGGAGTTGGCCGATGTGCTGATTTATCTGCTGCAGCTTGCGGACCACACATCGGTTGACCTGCAACACGCCGTAGCCGACAAGTTGATCAAGAATGCCAGGAAGCACCCGCCCCTAAGCGAGGACCTTACTTCTGGCACACTTGCTGAAGCGTCTTGTGACGATGGCGCGCAGCGCACCTGACAGCCTGGACGGCGCCTGACGGCGATAGATCCGCCCTGCGCGACCAGCGCAAGCCATCCCGGCAAAGAACTATTTTTTGGCCGCAATCTCCAACAGCTTCTTGGGTTTGATGACATGCCCATCCAGACCGGCCTGCTTCACCGTGCCGCCGTA
>CAITZZ010000101.1 GCA_903897005.1 uncultured beta proteobacterium
CCAGGCGTGCGCTAATGCGCTCGCGCTCGCGCCACCAGTCGGCCACCTGCGCTGCAGTAGCCCACCAGATACGGTCACGGCGCGCTTTGAGGTAGTCGAAAGTTTGCGTCAATTGCTCTTTGCTGAGCAAGCTCTGCCCGGGAATGGTGACGACCGACAAGGCCGCCATTTTGTCAATCAGGTCCAGTTCGGCTAGGAAGGTCTTCATGCCCGCCTCTGGCTCGGTATCCATCAGGTCTTCAGGCGCGCTTTGCGTTCGCGGCAGCATCACCATCGGTCTGGCCACGCTGGCATCCGCTTGCGCAAAATAGGGCAGACGCGCCTCCGTCGCACCCATAAACGTCAGGTTGTGGCCCATGCCGCGCTCTTGCAGGAGTTTCTCGGTGGTCGGATCGTACAAATCCATCGGAGCGCGAAAACCGGCATTACCCGTCAGGTTGAATCCTGCCTCCTTCATTTCATTGACCATCGTGCCCAGGCGCTTGCTCTGGACTGCCGCGGCCTGGTCCTTGAAACCGTCAAACCGATCCCCGTGGTAGGCAACTTCGTGCCCTTTGGCTCGAACTTGTTCGAGTATTTTTGCCGATTTGGCTGCATTTTCACTGAGCATGTAATAAGTTGCCCGGCCGCCGGCATCTTCCATCATCTTTGCAAAAAGCAGATCAACATCGACCATGATGTCAACCGCCGCGACAGCCACCACCAAGGCGCTGCCGTAGGGATGAGGCCAATTCGGCACAAAAACGTCAGGTTGACGCAACAGCCACATCAGGGAATTGTGGGCGATTGCCTCCAGTGCCTTGGGATCACCGGACCGCCATAGACGCTCGGGATAACCCAGAACAACCGAGCGCGACGACCTTCCCGAAGGCTGACTGCGCTCATCGAAAATAATCGTGCTGCTTGCCTTGCCGCTTGCTACGGTGCGCGACCAATCCATGAGTTCAGCAGCAGCCTGTCGACCAACCAGACGCAGCGGGTGCCAGTCCTTTGCATATTCCATCCAGACTCGCAAACCCGCCGGCAAGGCATGAACCGCCGGAGTATCGCCGTGCATGATTAGGAACGTATCGTCTTTGGTAGCCTCATTATTTCCAACAACCTTGGCGTCCAGTGCACTTTCCATGAAGCCGTAACCGCGCCATTCTCCGGTCTCACTTCGCACGCCGGTCATCCAGGTCGACAGCACCCCACCGCCCTTACCGCGAAATTCCCTCACGGCCTGCATTTCGCGCTCGGTCAATGCCACCGCGGACGGAAGCAGAAGCACCCCCGGCTGCAGCATTTCGAGTTGGTCCACTGAAGACACCAGTTGGAATGGAACTCTGTACTTGCGCAGAAACACTTCCCAGGTCCGCACACTTTCGTTGGCGTCCAAACCGGTTGCGGCGAAGCGCGCCCGCGTTGTCGGTGACGCGTAGAGCAAGACTCTTTGAACCATCGGCGTTGCCGGCGCAAACGGCCCCGCTGCTGCGGCAGGGGCAACAGCGCTGGTGGCCGGGCGGGCGCCTGGCTGGCACCAGCCTGCCGTCAAAGTCAGAAAACAGACAATAGCCAAACCCGGCAGTTTCAGCATCTTATGCCAACACCACATGTTCTCTCCCTCTGTCAGGTCAAATCGATTATGATAAAAAAAAACGAGTGGAACAACAGCAACGATTATGAATGATCCAGCCGCACTTTCGCCAATTTCACCGGCCGTTCAGCTTGCTATCCGTGGTCTCGACAATCTGACCAACAACATGGTCGGTGGCGGCCTCTATGTTCTGATTGCAGAAACTCCGTCGGCCCGTTTCCCGATCCTGGCCGGCAGCCTTGGCAAAGCATTCAAGGACGGTCTGTCATGTACGGTTATTGTTCCATCCAATCCTGAATCTTTCATTCAGCGAATTGAGTCTTTTGACAAATCGATCACACCAGATTTAATCACAAACAAGCGTCTTCAGATGTTTGTCATGCAGGACGATTTTTCGAAGACCGTATTTCGATACGGCGCCGAGGGTTTTGTCAAGGAGCTGGACCATTTTGAAATCCCGGAGAGCAGTTATCTGATTTTTGATCAGGCCGATGAGTTACTGAGCCTGCACGATGTTTCCTTGTCGCTGGACCAGGTTGATGTGATTGGAAAATGGTTGACTGAGCGACAAATTACCGCTCTGCTGGTCTTTTCGCGCGTCACGGAAGCCCACTCCGGCACCCTCAATGCACTCATGGACAACCTGACCGGAATTGCCCGGCTTGGCGGAGACCGGGATGGTCTGGAGTTGACGTTCGATTACTGGCAGTCCGCTGATGGCACTGTGGCGGCGAAGAACTACCGTCTGATCACGCTGGAGTCAGGTCTCTACGAGGCCAGTACCAAGATCGCCTCACAGGAGCAATTGGCGAGCATCGCCAGCGGCGAATTGGCGCTCGAACCCGAGGACGCCGAACCGCATTTCTTCTACATGGATCCGGACCTGAACAGCGTGGCAAAGCAAATGCCAGGCGTTTGGGAGCGGGTTGACACTTTGGTCGGGATGATGCACGCGACGCGTGCCACCCGCTCCGGCACCGCCATTCTGAGATTTCAACCGGATACCAGCGTACGCCAATTGTCCGAAACCGTCCACACGCTGCGGCTCAGTCTGGGGCACAGAGCCCATATTGTGGTGCAGGAAAAGGGTACTTCCCTGCGTTACCAAAATGAGGCCTTGCTGTTGCGCCTGGGTGCCAATCTGGTGGTGCACAAAGATGTACCCACCAGCCGCTATCCGTTACTGCTGGAATCGTTGCGGGGACAGATTTTTAGCCGTGACGTGAATATCAATTTTGAAGCCGCACTGTCCAGCGTCACGCCGAGTAGATTGCGCGGATACGTTCTTCCTGCGCGTTTTGTGCGTGAGGTCGCTTTGATTCTGGACCGTGCAGAGACCCTCAGTGTTCCTTACGCCTTGGTCATCGGCAGGCCAGCGCAGAGCACCACGATGGTAGATATCTTGATGCGAGCCAAACTGTCGCGTTCAGGCGATCTGATCACGGCCGATAGCAGCTACTGTTACCTGTTCCTCAGCGCCTGTCCGCAGACCGTTCTCTTGACGACCCTGGAAAGAATCCTCGGCGGCGCGCTCGACGCCTCCTTTCACGCTCCCAGATTTCTGATCCAGCGCGCCGAAGTTGAGGCCGAGTTGGCGGCCCTGTCACGCGCTGTCGACTTGGGAGATCTGCCTGACTATTCATCTTTGAGCGAAGCTGCAGAGCCCATTGAGGCGGCACGCGCCGGCACGGCAACGGCGCCCATGGCTGAGGTGCCGACCGGGTCACCACCCCAGGATGCTCCGGATGTTGCCATGACACCCGTTTTGCCAAACGTTCCCCTGCCGGACAAAGCCAAGGACCCCGAAGTCGCACTGCACACCATCAAAACCCGACCGACCACTGTTAGCGTGCCAAAGGTGCCAAAGGTGCCCGAGGTAGCGCTGAACGCTGCGCCATTAGAAATCACGCCAGCAGGGGTTCCCATTTTCGGAAAGAGCGACGTACCCAGGGCCAAGCGCAGCGCGCCTCCTGCCTCTGTTGCGAATCCGCCCAAGAATCCAGCACCACCCAACGATCCAGACCCGTGATGGCGTGCGCCCCCGGCAGTGTCGATGCGCAGATATCTATGCAACAATGACACAGGAAACTAGAAAGTGGCTCGACTCCTATGAAACCGTCCGTTTGTCTACCCACCCTCAGGTCAATCTTGGCGCCGGTGTTGCTCCTGCAGACGCTGCCGCTAACCACTCTGGCACAAACCACCGACTTTTCACCCAGCGCTGCAGGCGGTCGTCAGGGCATCAGTACTCCCGCGACCGAACCTCTGATCCTGGCGCCATTCAAATATATTGCTCCGAGCACCGCCGACACCACGACCAAGAGCGCGGGACCGACGGAGCCAGACAAACCCAAGCGCAAGGCGAGCCTGCAGCGAATCGTGGACCTCAATGCAGCGGGCGATTACCAGGCGGTGGGCACCGAAGGACTGGCTTTGATGGCCAGAGAAAAGCCCGATGATGAACTGCAGCTGATTGTTGCCAACAGCCTGGCCTGGACTGGCCGGCTGAAAGAGGCCATACCAGCGTACCAGGGCTTGCGAGCCGGAAAATACGCCGACCAGGCCGCGGTCGGCTTGGCCAGCATTTATCACTGGAGGGGTCGTGACGATCAGGCCGTACCTCTGTACCGTGCGGTTCTTGCCAACGATCCGGGCAACAGCAGTGCACTCGAAGGTCTGGATCTGGCAACCCGCGAGACCAGTCCGCGCACGCTTCTGAGCTTTGGGCGCGGCGCAGATTCATCGGACAATGAGCGCCGCTCGGCCACCCTCAATCACCGTTGGCGAGACAGCAGCGGCGCGCACGTGATGGAGGTCGAGACCAGTCTCGTGGTCGACTCTTTGCCGGGAGTGGAGACAAGCCAGCAGGACCTGACCGTCAGGTACCAGAATGTGAACCTGGCACTCAAGCCCAGTCTTGAGTTGAGCATGCCTACCAAGGACGATAACTCCCTGTACGCCAGCGTTCGCGTCAAGCTTTTTGACGAGAAAGTTACGCTCAGCGCGGGTCGGGTCAACTGGGGCCGGATGGCGACCAACCCGAATGCGTTGGCGCTGCACCTGTCGGCGATACACGCAGGCATCAATGCAGCAAAAGATTATTCATTTGGCAATCTGTCGGCTCGCTTTAACTTCTATGACATCTCGGACAACAACTCGGTTTGGACAGGCAACCTGCACTTGACGTCTTCATGGAGACCGTTGGGCAGTCACTTCAGGCCGTTTGTCGGTATGGAAACCCGCGGCGCTGCGGTGCAGACGGCGAACTATTGGTCACCCTCGCAAGGATCCGGCACCCTCTACGCAGGTTTGATCGGAGAGTGGGGTGCCAGCGACTGGAACCTTTATGGTTCGGGGCAAGCGGGTGTCCGCATGTACGGCGATGCCGGAACCAGCTGGAGCCTGGGGGCCGGGGGCAAGTACTGGATCACCAGCAACCTCGCGCTGAGTGTCAACTTGTGGTCTCTTGACAGTTGGCGCGACAATGCATCCTACAAGGCGCAGGCCGCAACGGTCAATCTGGAAAAGCTTTGGAGATAAGAAAAGTCGGGCGCTATGCATGGCGCTATGGCTGGGCAGCCTTGACCGTGTGCGCGGTCTTCATGCTGCTGGCATTGAGCTACGAGGCGGTGCAGGACGCCAGAAGTGCGATCATGATCCTGCTGCAGAACTGGGCACTCGCGGCGATCACTTTCTACCTGTTGATTTTTCTGGTGCTGCTGATCTTTCGCTTTGCCTTGCTGATCCTCTATTCCTTCATGGATCACCTGGAGTCCTTGTACAAGGAACATGACAAGTCCGCCGTCCTGTACCGTGAAGAAAGTTCCCTGCCGATGATCTCGCTGGTTGTGCCTGCCTATAACGAAGGTCCCGTTATCCAGGCTGCGATGCGAGCCCTGTTGGCACTGGACTATCCCAACTACGAAATTATTGTGGTCGATGATGGCTCAACCGACGACACCTATGAGAAGGCGATGGTGGTGGCCAGTGAAAGCGTGGCCCTTGAAGTCCGCGTCGTCACCAAGCGCAATGGCGGCAAAGCGGATGCCCTGAATACCGGCATGACCCTGGCGCGCGGCGAGTTTGTGCTCAACATGGACGGCGACACCAAACTCTCGCCTAACGCCTTGCGCGCCTGCATTCGTCGTTTTGAGAACCCGAAAGTCGGTGCTGTGGCCGGCAACGTCAAGGTCATCAACCGGGAAAACATGTGGACGCGGATTCAGGCTCTGGAATATGTTGAAGGGCTCGCCATGGCGCGCAAGGCGCAAAGTTTTGGCCGCGTGGTCAACATCATCCCGGGTCCGCTGGGCATGTTCCGCAAGTCGGTCTTGCAACAGGTAGGCGGCTATGACCGGGACACCTTTGCCGAAGACTGTGACCTGACGCTCAAATTATTGATGCGCGGTTGGCACATTGAGTACGAACCGACTGCCATTGCCTGGGTCGAGACACCGAGCCACCTGCTGGACTTGCTGCAGCAGCGCTATCGCTGGACCCGGGGCATTCTGCAAGCGACCAGAAAACACAGCCAAGCACTGTGGCAACCGCGCAAAGCGGGGATCAACTGCTACATTCTTTGGTACATGATGTTCGAAGGTGTGATGTGGCCGATTTCAAACATTGTCGGCAACCTCTTTTTTATTTTTGTTGCATTGCAATACGACGTCACCTTCGTGCTTTTCTTCTGGTGGCTGCAACTCATGTTGCTTGACGTTGTCGCGGCAGCCTACTGCGTGGTGATTGAAGAAGAAGAACCCTCTCTTATTTTCTATGCCATCGTTTTCCGGCTGTTTTATATTAATATCATCGATATTTCCAAGGTCTTTGCCACGATTGAAGAGTGGCGTGGCAAGGCGATGACTTGGGGTAAGCTGGAGCGAGAGGGAAAACTTTGACATGGACATTATTGGCATCCTGGCCTATGTCATCCTGTTCACCACCATTGGTACGATGGTGATCGGGGTGTTCGCCTATTTCGCATTCAAACTGCGCGACAAACGCAAACCAGGCAAGAACAGGTCTGACGAAACAATGGACGTCGGCGGCCCGCTGGAACCGGTCTTCCTCGAACGCTATGTTCCCGGAGTCACGACCGATCTCGCAGTTCAACCGGCAACTGATGACAGATGAAACGCCGTCCGACCATGCACGATGTTGCCGTGCAAGAACCGGACCCTGAACCTGGCGGGCAGCGCTCAATCTTTCGCCGCGTTAGCATCTACCTGCCACTGATCGTCGTCTTTTGCCTCGCGGCACCGATCATGACTTACGTCGCGTTTATGGAGAAACTGGGCTGGGCCGTGCCCGTGTTTGGAATCGATGGTGCGACACGCTATGTCGCACAGTCGAGCGACAGGGTGATCCTCTACGCTTCCTCCAGCAGCAAGACCTATTTTGCGGGTCTTGGTGGAAATTACGAAGTGCTGCTGGCGCCATGGCGCAACTACCTGCAGAGTCGCAAGGTCGACTTCAGGGAGATTCAAAATGCCTCACAGCTGCGCAAGGAACAAAGTGGCGTGTTGATATTGCCCTCCGCCGTTGCTCTTGGTGATGACGAACGTGTGGAGATTTTGGCTTTCCGGGCCAAAGGGGGCTCCATTCTTTGCAGTTGGGCAACCGGCACCCGCGATGGCAATGGCGGCTGGCGGGGCTGGCAGTTCCTGCAGAATCTGGGCGCCCGGGTGATCGGCGAAATTCCCGCAGCAGCCAGCGTCAACAACCTGATTCTGACCGGTGAATCACCGGTTTCGCACACGCAAGGGGCGGGACAGCGAATCACCTTGACCAACACCTCGGAGGCGCTGCTGCGCGCGACCGGCGAAGTGGTCGCTGGGCGTTTCATGAACCCGTCGCGCGTTATTGACGAGGAACGGCGCCGCGAAGGTGCCGTTATTTTCACAGAGACGAGAGAAAGCTATGGGCGTGTCGCGTATTTTGCTTTCGCTGAATCCGGCTGGGAAGCGCAGACCCTCGGCGCCCATGATTTGATTTCAGATACATTGCAATGGTTGCGCCGCGAACCGGCCATCATTCAGGGCGCCTGGCCCAATGGCAAGCGTTCTGCCCAGGTGATCGCAATGGACACCGAAGAGGGCTTCGCCAATGCTGCCGCGTTTGCTTCCCTGATGAAATCAATCGACTATCGAAGCACTTTTTACGTCACGACATCGGTCGGCAAACTGTTCCCCCAAGTACTTACGCCTTTGGCACGGGACTTCGAGCTCGGCTATCTTGGCGACACTTACGCCAGTTTCAAAGGCCAGGCCCCCGGCCTTCAGGAGCAGCG
>CAITZZ010000102.1 GCA_903897005.1 uncultured beta proteobacterium
AAAGAACAGCAGGATCGGAAAGAAATCAATCAGTATCTTCATTTGGGGCTGAAGTTTAACGAAGCCGAGTTCATGCAGTAGCGCAAGCCCGTCGGCGCCGGCCCGTCGTCGAAGACATGGCCCAGGTGCGCACCGCAGTCGGCGCACAGCACTTCGGTGCGCTTCATCCAGAGCGAGCCGTCGGCCTTGGTCGCCACGGCAGTGTCATCCACCGGCTGAAAGTAGCTTGGCCAGCCGCAGCCGGAATCAAATTTGGTGCTGGAATCAAACAGCGCCTTGTCACAGCAGATGCAGCGGTAAGTGCCAGTCGCGTGATGGCCTTCGAACTTGCCGCTGTAGGGTCGTTCGGTGGCAGCGTGACGCGTCACCTCAAAAGCCAGGGGCTCCGCGCCCTTGGCTTGGAGTTCGGCTTTCCACTGCTCTTCGGTCTTTTGAATCTTGTAAGTCATGGCTGTCCTCAGGAACTGCAACTGATCTCGATGCTATGCGCCCAATCGGGTGGAAAGTCGGCGTAGTGTTCAAACGCCGGGTGCTCGTCAAACGGTGTTTCCAGCACTTCGAGCAGGCTGGCGATGGGCGCGAAGTCTTTCTTCCTGGCCGCCTGGATGGCCAGTTCGGCCAGGTGATTGCGCAGCACGAACTTCGGATTGGTGCTGAGCATCACTTGCGATAACTGCTCGGGCGACTGTGCGCCGATGCGCTCGGTATAGCGCAGCCACCAGCCATCAAATCCTGCAGCGTCGAGAAACAGGTCACGCACCGGCGTCACCTCGCCGCTGCCGACGCTGTGGCTCAGGCGGCGCCAGAAGATGGTGTAGTCGGTGCCCGAGCGCGCCAGCAGGCCCAGCAGGTCCTCAACCAGCGCGCGGTCGTCTGTCGCTGCACTGTCGAGCAGGCCCAGCTTGGCGCGCATTCGGCTCTCGAATTCCTGCAGAAACACGGTCTTGAAGGGCTCCAGCGCTGCCAGTGCGTGCGACTGTTCTTCGATCAGCGGCAGCAGGGCCTGCGCCAGGCAGTACAGATTCCAGTAAGCCACGTTGGGTTGCCGGTTGAAGGCGTAGCGGCCCTGAGTGTCGGAATGGTTGCAGATGTGACCGGGCTGGTAGGCATCCAGAAACTGAAACGGGCCGTAATCGATGGTGAGCCCCAGAATGCTCATGTTGTCGGTGTTCATCACACCGTGGCAAAAACCGACGGCCTGCCACTGCGCCAGCGCTTCTGCGGTGCGTCGGCTCACCGCCTGCAGCAGCGCCGCGTAGGCGTTGCCGCCTGAAGTGTCGTCGCCGCGACATTGCGGGTAGTGCTGGTCAATCACGTAGTCGGCCAGCGTCCTGAGTTGTTCGATCTGGCCACGGGCAGAGAAGTGCTCAAAGTGACCAAAGCGCACAAAACTCGGCGCCAGCCGGGTCAGCACCGCGGCCGTTTCCGCTGTTTCGCGGTAGACCGGCGCGTCGGAGCCGGTGACGCACAGGGCGCGGGTCGTCGGTATTCCCAGGCCGTGCATGGCTTCGCTGCAGAGAAACTCACGCACGGTCGAACGCAGCACGGCGCGTCCATCGGCCATGCGGGAGTAGGGCGTGAGGCCCGCGCCCTTGAGTTGCAGTTCCTGCCCGCCGTCCGTCTGACCCAGCAGGATGGCGCGGCCATCGCCCAACTGACCAGCCCAGACGCCAAATTGATGGCCGCTGTAAACGCTGGCCAGCGGTTCGGCGCCGGCAACGGCCCGGTTGCCGCTGAGCGCTTGCAGCCAGGCGTCTGACTGCTGCCAGAACGAGGTCAAGCCCAGTTCGCGCGCCAGCGATGCGCTGTGCGCTACCCAATACGGATCTGGCAGCGGCCGCGGCGAGACACGGGTGTAGAAATCTTCGCCAAGTCCGGCAAAAGTGTTGCGCCACGTCAAACCCAGATCGGTCGTGGCGTGGCAGTCTTTACTCGGGTTCATGGCTGGATTGTCTCGCGCCAGCGGCCGGTCTGTGGTTTGCAGGGTTATCCCGGAGATTTCGCAGTAACATGCGCGTGGTTCACATACATATGAGGAGTTCGTTCATGCTCGGGTTGATGCAAAACCAACAGTTATTGATCTCTACGCTCATCGAGTTTGCCGAGCGCCACCACGGCGAAGGTGAAATCGTCTCGCGCCGGGTTGAAGGCGACATCCACCGCTACACCTACAAGGAAGTGGCAGCGCGTTCGCGCCAGGTGGCCAATGCGCTTGATGGCCTGAAGCTGCAGTTCAGTGACCGGGTGGCAACCCTGGCCTGGAACGGCTACCGCCATCTGGAACTTTACTTTGGCGTCAGCGGCACCGGTCGTGTCCTGCACACGCTCAATCCGCGTCTGCATCCGGATCAGATCAGCTGGATCGTCAATCACGCCGAAGATTCCGTGCTCTGTTTTGACATGAGTTTTCTGCCGATTGTGAAGGCTGTGCACAGTCGCTGCCCGACCGTCAAGCATTACGTGGCAATGTGTGACGCCGACAAGTTGCCGGCTGACAGCGGCATCCCGGGACTGATCAGCTATGAAGCCTGGATTGGCGCGCAGAGCAGTGAGTACCAGTGGCCGTCTTTTGACGAAAACTCTGCTTCCAGCATGTGCTACACCAGTGGCACCACGGGCAATCCCAAGGCCGCCCTGTACAGCCATCGCTCAACCATGCTGCACGCCTTTGCCGGCGCCTTGCCCGATGCCATGGCGATGAGCGCGCGCGAGTGCATTCTTCCCGTGGTACCCATGTTCCACGTCAACGCCTGGGGCATACCTTATGGCGCGGCCATGACGGGTGCCAAACTGGTGTTCCCGGGACCGGCGATGGACGGCAAGTCGATTTTTGAGCTGATCGAGAGCGAGAAGGTCTCGTTTGCCGCCGGTGTGCCCACCGTCTGGCAGATGATGCTCGGCCATATGCAGGCCGGTGGCCTGCGCTTCTCCACCTTGAAACGGACGGTGATCGGCGGCTCGGCCTGCCCGCCGGCCATGATCACTGCCTTCAACGACCTGTACGGCGTTGAAGTGTTGCACGCCTGGGGCATGACCGAGATGTCGCCGCTGGGAACCGTCTGCACCTTGAAGAACAAGCATCTGACGATGACGCCGCAGGAGAAGATGCAGGTCCGGCTCAAGCAGGGACGGGGCGTGTTCGGCGTCGACATGAAGATCGTTGACGGCAGTGGTGATGAACTGCCCTGGGACGGCAAGAGCTATGGCGACCTGCTGGTCAAGGGCCCGTGGATCATCAGTGCCTATTTCAAGGGCGAGGGCGGCTCGCCCCTGGTGGACGGCTGGTTTCCGACCGGCGACGTGGCCACGATCGACGCTGACGGCTACATGCAGATCACGGATCGCAGCAAGGATGTCATCAAGTCAGGCGGCGAATGGATCAGTTCGATTGATGTCGAGAACATCGCCATGGCCCATCCCGCAGTGGCGATGGCGGCCTGCATCGGCATGAAGCACCCGAAGTGGGACGAACGCCCCATCATCGCGGTCGTCAAGAAGCCGGGTGCCGAGGTGTCGCGCGATGAACTGATTGCTTTCTACGAAGGCAAGACCGCCAAATGGCAGATTCCGGATGACGTCGTGTTTGTCGAAGCGATCCCGCTGGGTGGTACTGGCAAGATGCAGAAAACCAAGCTGCGCGAACTGCTCAAGGATTACAAATTGCCAGATGCTTGATCAGGGTCATGGTGTGTCGCGTGGGTGATTCGGGCTAGTGGAAAACCCTCGTGGTGCAGCGCACAATTGCTTGTACTCTGCGCGCTGGTCAGATGATTGAAACTCAGGAGCTAAATATGAAGTTTGCATTGAAGGTTGTTGTCGCTACTGCCGCCGCTTTGTGCGTCAGCGCTGCATTTGCCCAAAAGGGCGAGGTCGTCAAGATTGTCCGGATCGATCCCCTGACCGGCATCCTCGGACCGGTCGGCGTTAGTCAGCTCAAGGGCTACCAGTTTTTTGCCGAAAAGTACAGCGGCCTGCCGGTGGCTGGCAACCCGGGTCAGCCCGGCAACCCGGCCGGCGTCAAGTTCGAAATCACTGGCATCGACAACAAGCTCAGCCCCGCTGAGAGTCTCAATGCCCTCAAGGCAGCCATGGATCAGGGTGTGCGCTACATCATCCAGGGCAACGGCTCCTCGGTTGCGTTGGCGCTGGTGGACGCTGTCAACAAACACAATGAGCGCAACCCCGGCAAGGAAGTCATTTACCTGAATGACTCGGCCGTTGATCCGGACCTGACCAACAGCAAATGCAGCTTCTGGCATTTCCGCTTTGATGCCGATACCTCGATGAAGATGGAGGCCATGGGCGGCTTTATGGCAGAGCAGAAAGACATCAAGAAGGTGTATCTGCTCAATCAGAACTACTCGCATGGACATCAGGTAGCCAAATACATCAAGGAAGTTTTGGCGCGCAAGCGTCCCGACATCCAGATCGTCGGCGAGGATCTGCATCCACTGGCGCAGGTGCGTGACTTTGCACCCTACATTGCCAAGATCAAGGCCACCGGTGCCGACACGGTGGTCAGCGGCAACTGGGGTTCCGATTTGTCCTTGCTGGTCAAGGCGGCCAACGAAAATGGTTACACCGGCAAGTTCTTCACCTACTACGCCGGCGTGACGGGGACACCCACCGCGCTGGGTAGCAATGGCGCAGGCCGTGTCTATCAGATCGCCTACAGCCACTACAACATGGGTGGGCAAATGGACAAGTGGATGAACGAGTTCAAGAAGAAGTACAACGACGATTTCTATACCGGCTCCACCATCCGCATTTATGAAATGCTGGGCGCAGCCATCGCCAAGGCCAAGTCAACCGATCCGGTCAAAGTGGCAGCAGCGATGGAGGGGCTGAAAGTGACAACCTTCAATGGTGAAGTCGAGATGCGCAAGGCGGACCACCAACTGCAGCAGCCGCTGTACATGGCAGTCTGGCAGAAGGCTGACAAGAAGTACCCCTACAGCCCGGAGAACACCGGCATGACGCTGGCTCCGGTCAAGGAATACCCGAACTACGTTTCGAGCACGCCCACCAGCTGCCAGATGAAACGCCCTTGATTTTCACCGTCTGATGCTGGAGCCCGAACGGGTGTACCGTCTCGGGCTCTTTTTTCTTGCCGGTCAGTAAGGATGATCTGAATGGAGTTTTTCATTATCTCCATGCTCAACGGTGTGAGCTACGGCTTGCTGTTGTTCATGTTGAGCTCGGGGCTGACGCTGATTTTCAGCATGATGGGTGTGCTGAACTTTGCCCATGCTTCCTTTTACATGGTAGGGGCTTACGTCGGCTACACGGTGTCGGGTCTGGTCGGTTTCTGGCCGGCCCTGGTTCTGGCGCCGCTGATCGTGGGCGCCTTGGGCGCACTGTTTGAGCGCTTCTTCTTGCGCAAGGTGCACAAGTTCGGCCATGTGCCCGAGCTGCTCATCACCTTCGGTCTGTCCTACGTCATTTTCGAGTTGGTGCAACTGATCTGGGGCCGCATTGCACTGAATTTTCGTCCGCCCGATCTGTTGCAGGGCCCGGCCTTTACCCTGATCAACCATTCGGTTCATGGGCTGAGTCTGCTCTGGGGCGCGGCACCGGCTGAACTGTGCAGCGCGGCAGAGGCGGGTGTGCGCCTGGTCTGCTCGCCTTTCCCGGCAACCCGGGGTTTCATGATGCTGGTGGCCCTGGTCATGCTGGGCTCGGTCTGGCTGCTGCTGACGCGTACGCGTGTGGGTCTGGTGATTCAGGCAGCGCTGACCCATCCGGAGACGGTCGAAGCACTGGGTCACAATGTGCCGCTGGTCTTCATGACGGTGTTTGGTGCCGGTGCCGCCCTGGCCGGTCTGGCCGGCGTGATTGGTGGCAGCACCTTCCTGACCGAACCTTCCATGGCGGCCGCGGTGGGGCCCGTGATTTTTGTCGTGGTGGTGGTCGGCGGCATGGGCTCACTGTCGGGTGCCTTTCTGGCCTCGGTGTTGATCGGGGTCATCCAGACCTTTGCGGTTGCCTTTGACTACTCACTGGGCACGCTGGCCGGCCAGTTGGGCCTGCAACTGGGCTCTTACGCGCTCGGCAATTCACTCTTCAAGCTCACCCTGTCGCAGGTGGCGCCGATATTGCCTTATCTGTTCCTGGTGCTGATCCTGATCTTCAGGCCCAAGGGACTGCTTGGCACGCGGGAGGACTGACATGAGCACTGTCTACCAATTCAAACCCCTGAACGTCGCTCGCTGGCTGATCTGGGGCCTCTTTGCGCTCGTGCTGGCGCTGGTTCCGATGTTGGTCTCCAGCAGTCTGGCGATCACCATTCTTTCGCAGATGGGCATCGCCATCATTGCCTGCCTGTCCTACAACATGCTGCTGGGACAGGGCGGCATGCTCAGCTTCGGGCACGCGGTCTATACCGGTCTGGGCTCCTTCATGGCCATCCATGCGCTCAACAGCGTCACCAACGGCTCGCTGCCGCTGCCGGTGTCCGCCTTGCCGCTGGTCGGCGGCCTGGCCGGCATGGGATTTGCCGTGTTGTTCGGCTACGTGACGACGCGCAAGGCCGGTACCACCTTTGCCATGATCACCATGGGTCTGGGTGAACTGGTGTACGCCATGTCCAACATGATTCCGGAATTCTTTGGCGGGGAGGGCGGTGTCTCGGGCAATCGCGTCGCCGGCCAGGCCTTCCTGGGCATCACCTACGGGCCACCGATTCAGGTCTATTACCTGATTGCCCTGTACACCTTTGTCGCCGTGGCCGCCATGTTTGCCTTTACCAGAACGCCGCTGGGGCGCATGCTCAATGCGGTGCGCGACAACCCGGAGCGTGTGGAGTTCGTCGGCTACAACACGCAGCGCGTGCGCTACACCGCCTTCATCATTGCCGGCTTTTTTGCCGGCATCTCGGGTGGACTCGGAGCCTTGAATTTTGAAATCGTTACCGCTGAAGTGGTGGGGGCCGGGCGCTCTGGCGCCTACCTGCTGTTCACCTTTCTGGGTGGCGCAACCTTCTTTTTTGGCCCCATCATCGGTGCCGTGCTGATGGTGCTGGCCTTTGTTCTGCTGAGCGAATTCACCAAAGCCTGGCTGCTTTACCTTGGCCTCATCTTCCTGTTCATGGTGATGTACGCGCCCGGTGGCATTGCCAGTCTGCTGATGATGAACCTGCGCCTGGCAGCCTTTGGCAAATTGCGACAGCTTTGGGTGAGCTATCTGGCGTTGGCGGTTACCGCCTTGCTGGCCCTGATAGGCGCTGCCGGCATGGTGGAAATGGTTTACCACCTGCAGATGGCTGGCGCGGATGGCCCCACCGTGCGCTTCATGGGTGTGGTGCTGGATGCGACCGGCCTGAACAGCTGGTTCGGTTGCGTCTTTGTGATCCTGACCGGCTCCGGTCTGTTTGAACTTTGCCGACGCCAGTTCAACAAGGAGTGGAGCACGATTCAGGAAGAGATAGAAAAAGAAATCAAGCGGAGGGCCGAGCTATGACCTACGCTCTGGAGTTGAAGGACCTGCGCAAGGCCTTTGGTCGGACCGAAATCATCCGCGGCATCAACATGGCGATCCCGGCAGGTGAGCGTGTCGGCATCATCGGCCCCAACGGCGCCGGCAAATCGACGCTGTTCAACCTCATCAGCGGCCGCTTCGAGCCCAGCCAGGGCCAGATCCTGCTCAACGGTCAGGACATCACGGGTAAAAAGCCCTTCGAGATCAACCGCATGGGGCTGTCGCGCAGCTTCCAGATCACCAACATTTTTCCCAAGCTCAGCGTTTTTGAGAACCTGCGCTGCGGTGTGCTCTGGAGTCTGGGCTACAAGTACAGTTTCTGGAACTTTCTGGCGGATCTGAAGGATGCCAATGACCGCACCGATGAGTTGATGGAAATGGTCAAACTCGACAAGAAACACGACGTGCTGGCCATGAACCTGACTTATGCGGAACAGCGCGCCCTCGAGATCGGCATCACCATTGCCGGCGGCGCCAACGTGATTCTGCTGGATGAGCCGACGGCGGGTATGAGCAAATCCGAGACCAGCCGTTTCATCAAGCTGATCAAGGACGTGACCGTCGGGCGCACGCTGTTGACGGTGGAGCATGACATGGGCGTGGTGTTCGGACTGGCCGACAAGATTGCCGTGGTGGTTTACGGCGAGTTGCTGGCCTACGATACGCCAGACGCCGTGCGCGCCAATGCCCGCGTGCAGGAGGCCTACCTGGGCTCCTCGGTGGCCGACTCACAGGCCGGGAGTCACGCATGAGTCTCCTGAAAATTGATGGCCTGCACGCCTATTACGGCAAGAGTCACGTGCTGCACGGGGTGCACATGGAGGTGAAGGCGGGTGAAATCACGGCACTGCTGGGGCGCAATGGCTCCGGCCGTTCGACCACGGCGAAGGCGATCATGGGACTGGTCGATGCGCAGGGCTCCATGCTGTGGCGCGATCAGCAAATCCTGGGCAAGAAAACCTACGAGATCGCCCACCTTGGCATTGGCTATGTGCCCGAGAGCCGCGACATTTTTCCGACACTGACGGTCGAACAGAACCTCTACCTGGGGCAAAAAAGCACACGCAAGGCCGGGCGCTGGTCGCTCGAAGACATGTACCAGATGTTCCCGCGCCTGAAAGAGCGCCAGCACATGCTGGCCGGCGTCATGTCAGGTGGCGAGCAGCAGATGCTGACGCTGTGCCGCACACTGATGGGTGACCCGGATCTGATCATCATCGACGAGCCGACCGAAGGGCTGGCGCCGAAGATTGTGGAACTGGTGGCACAGTACCTGAAGGAACTCAAACGGCGCGGCATTTCGGTGCTGCTGATCGAACAGAAACTGACGATTGCGATGGAGATCTCTGACCAGTGCATGGTGATGGGCCACGGCAGCATCGTGTTCACCGGAACGCCGGCGCAACTGCGCAATGACAACTACATCCGCAAGGAGTGGCTGGAGGTTTGAGTGTGAACCCATTGCGCGCTATCTGGCTGAAAAATTGAAGAGTGGACCGCTGGCGCTTTCGTCCTGGCTATCTTTGTATATCCTGTATATACTTTGATTTTCAAGGAAAGAACTTATGTTGACCCGAGTTTTCAAGAGCGGCAATTCTCTGGCCGTGCGCATCCCCAAAGAGTTGGCTTTTGTTGACTGTGCACAGGACGTTGAAGTCGAGCGCGTGGGCAACACGCTGGTGCTGCGCCCGGTAGTGCAGGAAACCATTGGCGACTTGACCGAGATTTTTGCCGCTTTCCCGAAAAGCTTCATGGCCGAGGGCCGTGAGTTTCATGAACAGCGGGAGCGCGACTGGGGCGGCGTTGGCTTGGGCGGTGCCAATACCGCCACCGATGCGCCCGTCGACAAGGCATAGGCCTGAGTCATGCGCTACCTGCTCGACACCAACATCTGCATTTACCTGCTCGATGCTCATCCGCCGCACGTGGTTCAGCGCTTCAAGGCCGCCGCTTTGGGGCAAGTTGTCATGTCGGTGGTGACCTACGCTGAGCTTTGCCACGGTGTTGAGCGCTGTGTTGGTGCAGAGCGTGATGTGGCCGCCAAATCCCTTGCTCGCCTGACTCTGCGCGTGCCGGTCCTGGCTTTTGAGTCAAGAGCAGCCGAAAGCTATGGTGTGTTGGCCGTGGCGGTGCGTGACCGGCGCCGCGATGCCATGGACCGCCTCATCGCCGCCCATGCCCTGAGCGCAGGGCTCACGCTGGTCACCAGCAACGAGGCTGATTTCAAGGATTACCCCGGCCTGAAAGTTGAAAACTGGGTGAGTGCCTCGTGAGCCGACCCCCTGACGCACCTTGCACCTTGTCCCACCCGTGACAAAACCGCGAGCTTGCTCGGGCTATAGTTCGTACAATCAAAAAGCGAACGATCGTTCTCTTTTCACCACTGAGGAAAGCAAGCATGACTGCCCAATACCAATTGCACGGTGACATCGCCGTGATCACGCTGAACAACCCGCCAGTCAACGGACTGGGTCTGGCAACGCGCCAGGGGATTACCGAGTGCCTGGCCAAAGCGAATGCCGAGTCCGCGGCGCGGGCCATCGTCATCACCGGGGCCGGCAAGGCTTTCTCGGGCGGTGCCGACATCAAGGAATTTGGCAGCCCCAAAGCGATGCAGGAACCTAACCTGCTGAGCGTGATTCTGGCGATCGAGAACTCCGCCAAGCCGGTAGTGGCTGCCATTCATAGCGTGGTCATGGGCGGCGGACTGGAACTGGCCCTGGGTTGCCATTACCGCGTGGCCGCGCCCGGCACCAGTGTGGCGTTGCCCGAAGTGAAGCTCGGTTTGCTGCCAGGTGCCGGCGGTACGCAGCGCCTGCCGCGCGCCCTGGGCGTGGAGCCCGCGCTCAACATGATCGTCTCGGGTGAGCCGATCAAGAGCGAAATGCTGGCCATGCTGCCCGGGCAGAAACTGTTTGACAAGATGGCTGCCTCG
>CAITZZ010000103.1 GCA_903897005.1 uncultured beta proteobacterium
AGCCGTCACCGGCAGTGAGCAGCTCTTGAAGGCTGATCTGGTGCTGCTGGCGATGGGTTTCGTCAACCCCTTGGCGACAGTGCTGGATGCTTTCGGCGTCGAAAAGGATGCGCGCGGCAATGCCAGGGCCAGTACAGAGCTCGTTGGTGGCTATGCCACCACGGTCAAAAAGGTCTTTGCGGCTGGTGACATGCGGCGCGGCCAGAGTCTGGTGGTCTGGGCGATCCGTGAAGGTCGTCAGGCGGCGCGCGCCATCGACGAATTTCTGATGGGCGCCAGCGTACTGCCTCGGTGAGATGTCCCACACGCTTGCCATTTCATGTGCTGCGCTGCCCCCCGAGGGGGCCAGGCCGGGCTTGGGGAGGCCCTGCACAGGTCTGAGTCGGGGTAATCCCTTATGATGCACGACCGGGCTTCACCCGGTTTTGCTATTTTTCATGCCCGCCACCTCTGCATCTCTGGTTGAATTGCGTCACCTGACTTTTGGTTATGGGGAGCGCGTCGTTCTGGACGACGTTTGCCTGACGGTACCGCGCGGCAAGGTGACCGCCCTGATGGGAGCATCGGGTGGCGGCAAGACGACCCTGCTGCGCTTGATCGGTGGTCAAAACAGGGCGCAGTCGGGTGAACTGCTGTTCGACGGACAGGATGTCACCCGAATGGACCAGACACAGCTTTATGCTGCGCGTCGCCGCATGGGGATGTTGTTTCAGTTTGGCGCCTTGTTTGCCGACTTGTCGGTGTTTGAAAATGTTGCCTTTCCGCTGCGCGAGCACACGGATCTGTCGGAGTCCTTGATCCGGGATGTGGTTTTGATGAAACTCAATGCAGTGGGCTTGCGTGGCTCGCGCGACATGATGCCCAGCGAGGTTTCCGGCGGGATGGCACGACGCATCGCGCTCGCGCGTGCGATTGCGTTGGACCCCGAACTGGTGATGTATGACGAACCGTTTTCAGGTCTGGATCCGATTTCTCTTGGAACGGCCGCCCGTCTGATCCGCCAGCTCAATGACTCCATGGGACTGACCAGTATCTTTGTGTCGCACGAACTGGAGCAGACTTTGGCCATTGCCGACCATGTGATCATTCTGGCCAATGGCAGAGTGGCGACGCAGGGTACGCCAGAAGAGGTACGCCACAGCACCGACCCGCTGGTTTACCAGTATGTGAACGCCGAAGTCGATGGCCCGGTGCGCTTCCATTACCCGGGGCCGACGATTGAGCAGGAATTCGGCTTGGGAGCAATGCCATGAGCTGGTACAAGCTGGGCGATGTCGGGTTTTCGGTTCGCCGCCAGGTGGCTGACCTCGGGCTGGGCGCGCGCCTGTTCCTGCGCCTGCTCAGGACGCTGGGCGGCAGCCTCAAGCGCTTCGGCTTGATCCGCGACCAGATTCATTTCCTGGGCAATTACTCGCTGGCGATCATCGCAGTTTCGGGCTTGTTTGTTGGTTTTGTGTTTGGTCTGCAGGGCTATTACACCTTGCAACGCTATGGTTCCTCGGAAGCGCTGGGTCTGCTGGTGACGCTCAGTCTGGTGCGGGAACTGGGCCCCGTGGTGACTGCCTTGCTCTTTGCCGGGCGAGCCGGGACCTCGCTGACTGCTGAGATCGGCCTGATGAAGGCCGGTGAACAGATCAGTGTGATGGAGATGATGGCGGTGGATCCGGTGCAGCGCGTGCTGGCTCCCCGTTTTTGGGCCGGTATCATCACGATGCCACTTTTGGCAGCCGTTTTCAGCGCGATGGGCATTATTGGTGGCTGGGTGGTTGGCGTGCTCATGATCGGCGTGGATGCGGGCTCGTTCTGGAGTCAGATTCAGGGTGGTGTCGATGTTTGGCAAGATGTGGGAAATGGCGTCATCAAGAGCGTTGTATTTGGCTTCACAGTCACTTTTATTGCACTGTTACAGGGGTTCAATGCCCAGCCAACGCCGGAGGGGGTGGCCAGCGCGACGACCCGGACCGTGGTGGTTGCTTCCTTGTCGGTGTTGGGTATGGATTTCGTCCTGACCGCCCTGATGTTTACCATATGAAGGAAGTTTGATGCAGCGTTCAAAAAATGACGTGTGGGTTGGCCTTTTTGTGCTGATTGGAGCCGTCGCCATCCTTTTCCTGGCTTTGCAGTCGGCCAACCTGTTGACCCTGAGTTTTCAGACCAGCTACAACGTCAATGCGAAGTTTGATAACGTGGGTGGGCTCAAGCCCAAGGCGGCAGTGCGCAGCGCGGGCGTGGTGGTCGGCAGGGTTGAAAAAATTGTCTTTGACGACAAATCCTTCCAGGCCCGCGTCACGCTGGCGATGGAGAGCAGGTACACGTTTCCGAAAGACAGCTCACTCAAGATCCTGACCAGTGGGTTGCTGGGCGAACAGTACCTGGGCATTGAGCCCGGTGCCGACGAAAAGACGCTGGTTGCGGGAGACACCATTTCCAGCACGCAATCGGCGATGGTGTTGGAAAGCCTGATCGGGCAATTCCTTTACAGCAAGGCCGCCGAAGGTGGCGGTGCTGACGCCGGTAAGGGAAAGAAATGACAGCAAAGAAGGCAGGGCCCATCGTTCAGAGCTTGGGGCGCACGTGCATGCTCGGGATGGGCGTGCTCCTGAGCGCGCTTCTTGTTGGCTGTGCGACGGGGCCGCGTGCCGATCCGCGTGACCCTCTGGAGCCATTCAACCGAGGGGTCTACCGTCTCAATAGCGCGGTAGATACCGTGGTCTTGAAACCGGTGGCCAGCACCTACCGGGATGTGACGCCGGTTCGCGTGCGCCAAGGCGTGGGCAATTTCTTCGGCAACCTGCAGGATGCCTGGTCGTTTGTGAACAATGTTCTGCAGTTCAAGGGCCAGGCGGCAATCGACAGTCTGCGTCGTGTGGGTGTGAATACCTTTCTTGGATGGGGTGGCGTTTTTGACGTGGCCACCGAGATGGACATCGAAAAGCACACCAAGGATTTCGGTCATACGCTGGGTTACTGGGGTGTTGGCAGTGGCCCCTACCTGGTGCTTCCCTTGCTTGGGTCGTCGACTTTGCGCGATGCCGTGGCACTGCCGGTGGACTGGAAGGGTGATCTGCTTGTCAACGTCGGGCATATTCCGACGCGCAACACGGCCAGGGTGCTCAGACTGGTTGATGAGCGTTCCGACTTGCTCAAGGCCAGCACCATGCTGGAGGAGGCCGCGCTGGATCCTTACACTTTTGTTCGCGAAGCATTTCTTCAACGTCGCCGCAGTGTCATTTTTGATGGCAATCCGCCGGAAGAAGACAATGCAGAATCTCGTTAGCCCGGAAAGTCAAAACATGAGTACACGCTCGTTAAGCCGCCTGCTGGCCATTCTTGTCATCAGTCTGTCAGGTCTGGTGGCCTTCCCGGCAAGTGCCGTTGATGAAACAGCCGATGGTTTGATCAAACGCCTGTCCACGGAAGTGCTTGACAGCATTCGCTCCGACAAGGTGATTCAGGCCGGCGATGTGACGAGAATTGTTGCGCTGGTCGATGGCAAGATCATGCCCAACGTCAACTTTCAGCGCATGACGGCCGCTGCCGTTGGACCGGCTTGGCGCCAGGCCAGCGCCGAGCAGCAAAAACGCCTTCAGGAAGAGTTCAAGATCCTGCTGGTGCGCACCTATGCCGGAGCGCTGACCCAGGTCAGTGACCAGACCATTATTGTCAAGCCCATGCGGGCCGCGCCCGAGGACAAGGAAGTCGTGGTGCGGACCGAAGTGAAAGGCCGCGGCGATGCGATTCAACTGGATTACCGGCTGGAAAAAACACCAGGAGAAGGCGCGGGTTGGAAGATTTACAACCTCAATGTACTGGGGGCCTGGTTGGTGGAAACCTATCGCAGCGATTTTGCCCAGCAGATCAATGTCAAAGGCATCGACGGCTTGATTGTCACTCTGACAGAGCGCAACAAGGCGAATGCCAAAAAGGGGTGAATATTGTTGGTATTGCCAAACGAGTTGACCCATTCCCAGGCCACCGCCTGTCTGGCGCTGCTGTTGCAGGGCTTGCGTTCACACCGCGATGTGCAGGTGGTGGTTGATGCCACCGGTCTGAACCGGTTTGATTCGGCGGCGCTGGCCGTATTGCTGGAATTTCGACGCGAGTGTCTGGCCTTGGGCAAGCACTTTTCGATTCAGGGTTTGCCCAGCCGTTTGCGTGATTTGGCCGCCTTGTACGGCATCGCGGATTTGCTGTCTGCACAGTAGTCCTCTGTCATGTCCGCCATTTCTTTTCAAACCATCTCCAAGTCCTATCCGGCGCCGCGTGGGGTCAAGGGCAGTACGTTTCTGGCGCTGGACCGTGTCAGTCTGGACATTGAAGAAGGTGAGTTTTTTGGCCTGCTGGGTCCCAACGGCGCGGGTAAGACCACCATGATCAGCATCCTTGCGGGTTTGTCGCGCGCCAGCGCAGGCAAAGTGTCGGTCTTGGGTCATGATGTTCTGCTCGATTACGCGCAGGCCCGCCGCAGTCTGGGCGTTGTTCCGCAGGAACTGGTGTTTGATCCCTTTTTCAACGTGCGGGAAGCGCTGCGCTTCCAGTCCGGCTATTTTGGTATCAGGAACAACGAGACCTGGATCGACGAGCTGCTCGATAGTCTGGGCTTGACTGAAAAAGCCGACGCCAATCTGCGCCAACTCTCGGGCGGTATGAAGCGTCGCGTGCTGGTGGCGCAGGCGCTGGTGCACAAGCCGCCGGTGATTGTGCTCGACGAGCCGACGGCAGGCGTCGACGTGGAACTGCGTCAGACCCTGTGGCAATTTATTGCCAGACTCAACAAAGAGGGCCATACGGTTTTGCTGACAACCCATTATCTTGAAGAGGCAGAGGCCTTGTGTGGGCGCATCGCCATGCTCAAAGCGGGGCGCATTGTGGCACTCGACCACACCAGCGAGTTGTTGAAGACAGCCTCCAGCAACGTGCTGCGTTTCAAGGTGGACCATGAACTGCCCAAGGTGCTGGCAGATCAGGCCCGTGTCACAGGGCGTATTGTCCAGTTTCCGGCACACGATGCCCTCGAAATTGAACGTTATCTGGCGGCGGTGCGCGAGGCCGGCCTGGTGGCACAGGACGTCGAAATCCGCAAAGCGGATCTGGAAGATGTGTTTCTCGCCGTCATGAAGGGTTCCTCTGAGAGCAACTTGAGCGACGCAGGGCCGCCCCAAGGCGCGAAGGCCCCCTCGGGGGGCAGCGCAGTACGCGAAGCGACAAGCGTGGGGGCCACGTCATGACTGGTTGGCAAACCCTCTTGTACAAGGAAGTGTTGCGCTTCTGGAAGGTGGCGTTCCAGACGATTGCCGGTCCCGTACTGACCGCGATGCTCTACTTGCTGATTTTTGGCCATGCGCTGGAGGCGCACGTCAAGGTGTACGACCGGGTAAGTTACAGTGCGTTCCTGGTTCCGGGTCTGGCGATGATGAGCCTGTTGCAAAATGCGTTTGCCAATAGTTCCTCCTCGTTGATCATGAGCAAGGTGATGGGCAATCTGGTCTTTCTGATGCTCACCCCCCTGTCGTATATGAACTGGTTTGTGGCTTATGTGGGAGCAGCGGTCATTCGCGGGCTGGTGGTTGGTCTGGGGGTGTTCGCGGTTTCCGCCTTTTTTACCGATATGAGTTTTGTCTCACCGGTGTGGATCGTGGCGTTCGCCGTGCTGGGCGCTGCCCTGATGGGGACGTTGGGTCTGATTGCCGGCTTGTGGGCAGAAAAATTTGATCAGTTGGCGGCCTTTCAGAATTTTGTGGTGATGCCGATGACTTTTTTGAGTGGTGTTTTTTATTCCATTCATTCCCTGCCGCCGTTCTGGCAGAAAGTCAGTCATCTGAACCCGTTTTTCTACATGATTGACGGCTTCCGTTATGGTTTTTTCGGCGCCAGCGATGTCTCGCCCTGGTTGAGCCTGGGTGTGGTCGCTACAGCGCTGGCGCTCGTCAGCGCCGTGGCAGTGACGCTGTTGCGGGTCGGTTACAAGATTCGCGTTTAGCTATCTTTTATTGGATTGATGATATGACTGCAGACCAGATCAGGGACATGATTGCCGCCAGCCTCCTGTGCGAGCACATTGCGCTCAATGGAGACGGCCGCCACTGGTTCACCACGATTGTGTCCGCTGCATTTGAAGGTAAACGCGCGATACAACGGCACCAGATGGTTTATGCCACCTTGGGCGAGAAGATGAAAACGGACGAAGTTCACGCGCTGTCGATCAAAGCCTACACGCCGGCCGAATGGGCGGCGCTCCCCAAATGATTACGCTGGCGTTGTCAAAGGGCCGGATCTTCGAGGAGACCTTGCCGCTGCTGCGCTCGGCGGGCATCGAAGTCCTGGAAGACCCCGAAAAGTCGCGCAAGCTTATTCTCGCCACCAACCAGCCAGATGTGCGCGTGCTGGTGGTGCGTGCCACCGATGTACCGACCTATGTCCAGTACGGCGGTGCCGATATGGGCATCACCGGCAAGGATACCCTGCTGGAGCATGGCAGCGACGGGCTGTACCAGCCGCTGGACCTGCAGATTGCCAGGTGCCGCATCAGTGTGGCCGTGCGCGCAGATTTTGATTACGCGTCGGCGGTCAGACAGGGCTCGCGCCTGAAAGTGGCGACCAAGTACGTCGCCATTGCTCGCGAGTTTTTTGCCAACAAGGGTGTGCACGTGGATTTGATCAAACTCTACGGCAGCATGGAACTCGCGCCGCTGGTGGGTTTGGCGGATGCCATTGTCGATCTGGTGTCCACCGGCAATACCCTCAAGGCCAACCATCTGGTCGAGGTTGAACACATCATGGACATCAGTTCCAGACTGGTCGTGAACCAGGCTGCGCTCAAACTCAAACAGGCACCCATCCGCCGGATCATTGAAGCCTTTGCGAAAGCCATTGATGACTGTCACTCGGAGTCCATGGATTGCGGGTCAAGCCCGCAATGACAATTTTGCGTCCGCAATGACAATGCCCGCCATGACTGTTACCGCTACGCCTGCCCGTCTATCCACTGCCAGCGCCAGCTTTGAGGCCGAGTTCAAGGCGCGGCTGCACTGGTCGGCCCAAGCGGATGCGCAGATCGAGCAGCGCGCAGCCGACATCCTGGCCGATGTGCAACAGCGCGGCGACGCCGCCGTGCTGGACTACACGGCGCGCTTTGATGGCGTGCATGCCACTTCGATGGCTGCATTGGAGCTGACGCAGGCCGAATTCAAGGCTGCTTTCGAATCGATTCCTGCCGCCCAGCGCGACGCCCTGCAAGCAGCGGCCAGTCGCGTGCGAAGCTACCACGAGGCGCAGAAGAAGGCCTGTGGCGAGAGTTGGAGCTACCGCGACGCCGACGGCACCCTGCTCGGGCAAAAAGTGACGCCAATCGACCGTGTCGGCATTTACGTGCCCGGCGGCAAAGCCAGCTACCCGTCGAGCGTGTTGATGAACGCCATTCCCGCGCACGTCGCTGGCGTTGCCGAAATCATCATGGTGGTGCCGACGCCGCGGGGCGAAAAAAACGCGATGGTGCTGGCGGCGGCCTACGTGGCTGGTATCACCCGTGCTTTTGCCATCGGTGGTGCGCAGGCGGTGGCGGCGCTGGCTTTCGGCACGGCCACCATCCCGAAGGTGGACAAAATCACCGGTCCCGGCAATGCCTACGTGGCAGCGGCCAAGCGCCGTGTCTTTGGCGCCGTCGGTATCGACATGATTGCGGGGCCGAGCGAAATCCTGGTGCTGGCTGATGGCACCACACCGCCGGACTGGGTCGCGATGGATTTGTTCAGCCAGGCCGAGCACGACGAATTGGCGCAGAGCATTCTGCTCTGTCCGGACGCCGCCTATATCGAGCAGGTGCAGACAGCTATCAACCGCCTGCTGCCAGCCATGCCACGGCGTGCCATCATTGCCAGTTCGCTGAACGACCGCGGCGCCTTGATCCTCACGCGCAGCATGGAAGAGGCCTGCGAGATCAGCAACCGGGTGGCGCCCGAACACCTGGAAGTCAGCAGTCTGGAGCCGCGGCGCTGGGAGCCGCTGCTCAAGCACGCTGGCGCCATCTTCCTTGGCGCCTACACCAGCGAATCCCTGGGCGACTACTGCGCCGGCCCGAACCATGTGCTGCCGACCAGCGGCACCGCGCGCTTTTCCTCGCCGCTGGGTGTCTACGATTTCCAGAAGCGCTCGAGTCTGATTGAAGTGAGCGAAGCCGGTGCCCAGACGCTGGGCCTGATCGCCGCCGAACTGGCCTATGGTGAAGGCCTGCAAGCGCATGCCCGCGCGGCAGAGCTGCGCTTGAAACAAGTGCCGCCGATGCGGGAAACCAAATGACAACTGTCAATCCGCAAGCCCTACTGCGCATCCGCCAGGACATCCAGTCCATGCACGCTTACGCGATTCAGGAGTCCGTTGGCATGATCAAGCTCGATGCCATGGAGAACCCGCATCGGTTGCCGCTCGACTTGCAGGAAGAACTGGGTCGGCGTCTGGGTGCGCTGGCCTTGAACCGCTATCCGGCAGGTCGCATCAATGTGTTGCGCCAGGAGCTGGCCAGTTATGCCTGCCTGCCTGAGGGCTATGAGATCATGCTGGGCAATGGCTCGGATGAACTCATCAGTCTGCTGGCGCTGGCCTGTGACGTTCCGGGGGCCAGCATCCTGGCACCGCTGCCGGGCTTCGTGATGTACGCCATGAGCGCCCAACTGCAAGGGCTGGCGTTTCATGGTGTGCCACTGACCGGCGACTTTGAGCTCGACGAAGCCGCCATGCTCGAAGCGATTGCCCGACATAAGCCGGCGATCACCTATCTGGCGTATCCCAACAACCCGACCGCCAATCTGTGGGACGACGCGGTGATGGAGACCATCATCCTTGCCGCTGGCCAACATGGCGGCCTGGTCGTACTCGACGAAGCTTATCAACCGTTCTCCAGCAAGAGCTATATGGACCGCATCGAGCGTCATGGTCATGTGCTGTTGCTGCGCACGCTCTCCAAATTTGGTTTGGCGGGCGTGCGGCTTGGCTACCTGATGGGCCCCCAAGCCCTGATCGCCGAGATTGACAAGGTGCGTCCGCCCTACAACATCAGCGTGCTCAATTGCGAGTGCGCACTCTTTGCGCTGGAGCACCGCGAGGTATTTGCGGCACAAGCGATTGACCTGTGCGCCCAGCGTGCAGTGGTGATGCAAGCGCTTGCTGCGATATCTGGCGTGACTGCCTTCAAGAGCGAAGCCAACATGATTCTGATCCGTGTCGCAGACGCAGCCAAGACATTCGACAGAATGCGCGCGCGCAAGGTTTTGATCAAGAACGTTTCCAGCCTGCACGGCTTGCTGGACAACTGCCTGCGCATCACCGTGGGTACGGCGGCTGAAAATGCGAAAATGCTCACCGTTCTGAAGGAATCGCTCCAACCATGAATCGCACCGCCGAAGTCGAACGCAAAACCGCAGAGACCCATATCACGGTCAAGGTCAATCTTGATGGCAATGGCAAGTCAAGCCTGCATACCGGGATTGGTTTCTTTGACCATATGCTCGATCAGATTGCCCGTCACGCCATGCTGGACCTGGACGTCCGCGCCGTTGGCGATCTGCATGTGGACGGTCACCACACCGTGGAAGACGTTGGCATTGCCTTGGGGCAGGCAGTGCACCAGGCAGTCGGTGACAAGAAAGGCATTCGCCGCTATGGCCATGCCTATGTACCGCTGGACGAAGCACTTTCGCGTGTTGTCGTTGATTTTTCCGGCCGCCCCGGGCTGGTCATGAATCTGCCCTTCAAGAGCGGCATGATTGGCACTTTTGACAGCCAATTGACGCACGAGTTCTTTCAGGGTTTTGTCAATCATGCTTTTGTCACCCTGCACATAGACAACCTGCGCGGCGAGAACGCCCACCACCAGGCGGAGACCGTGTTCAAGGCCTTTGCCCGTGCTCTGCGCTCAGCGCTGGAACCCGACCCCCGCAGCGCCGGAACCATTCCCTCAACCAAGGGCACGCTCTGAAGAGTGCTGACAGTGTCAAACCGGTCATGAATTCAGCATTGGGCGCTTTCGGTAGCAAGACCGTGGCCGTGGTCGACTATGGCATGGGGAACTTGCGTTCCGTATCGCAGGCGGTGCAGGCAGCCGCGGCAGGTACTGGATACCAGGTAGTCATTACGGCCGAACCCGATCAGGTGCGTGCCAGTGAACGCGTTGTGCTGCCGGGGCAGGGTGCCATGCCGGACTGCATGCGCCAACTGCGGGAATCCGGTTTGCTGGCCAGTGTGCTTGAGGCGGCCGGAGCGAAGCCCCTGTTTGGGGTCTGCGTCGGTATGCAAATGCTGCTTGACCATAGTGCCGAGGGAGACACGCTTGGCTTGGGTCTGATTCACGGAGAAGTTATCAAGTTTGATCTGGTCGGTCAAACGCAGGCTGATGGCAGCCGCTACAAGGTACCCCAGATGGGCTGGAATCAGGTCTATCGCAATAATCACGGCGTGGCAGAGCATCCGGTCTGGGCCGGGGTGCCAGACGGTAGCTATTTCTACTTTGTGCACAGTTATTACGCCAGAACGTCTGATGCACGCCACAGCGTCGGCGAGACTGACTACGGTAGCCGCTTCAGTTCAGCCATTGCGCGTGATAATATTTTCGCCACCCAATTTCATCCTGAAAAAAGTGCCGATCAAGGTTTGTTGCTTTACCGAAACTTCCTTCACTGGAAGCCCTGATACCCCCGCTCACGCCGCGCCTGACGCTGTCTTCTTTTCTATTCAACCCAAAGCATCATGCTTTTAATTCCTGCCATTGACCTGAAAGACGGTCACTGCGTTCGCCTCAAGCAGGGTGACATGCAGCAATCCACCACCTTTGGCGAAGATCCCGTCGTCATGGCCACCAACTGGACGACGCAGGGCGCGCGTCGCCTGCATCTGGTTGACCTCAATGGTGCGTTTGCCGGACACCCCGTCAATGAGAAAGCGATTCGCCGGATTCTCAAGGAAGTCGGCAGTGCGGTGGATGTACAACTTGGCGGAGGGATACGCGATCTCGATACCATCGAGCGCTACCTTGACGCTGGGCTGCGCTATGTCATCATTGGCACGGCGGCGATCCGCAATCCCGGATTTCTGCAGGACGCCTGCACCGCGTTCGGTGGTCACATCATTGTGGGTCTGGACGCTCGTGACGGCAAAGTAGCCACCGACGGTTGGAGCAAGCTGACGCGCCATGACGTGGTGGATCTGGGCAAGAAATTTGAAGATTTTGGCGTTGAGTCAATTATCTATACCGACATCGGGCGCGATGGCATGCTCAGCGGCATCAATGTCGAAGCCACGGTCAGGCTGGCGCAGGCCTTGACGATTCCGGTGATCGCCTCCGGTGGCCTGTCCAGCATGGCTGACATTGACGCCCTTTGTGCGGTCGAAGACGAAGGCATCGAAGGTGTCATTTGCGGGCGTGCGATCTACTCCGGCGACCTCGACTTTGCCGCCGCGCAACGGCGCGCCGACGAGCTCAATGGCTGATGAAATGCAATCTCTGTGGCAATCCACTTCTTGTCATTGCGGACTCGATCCGCAATCCAGTGCACCCGAATGCCTGGATGCCGGATCATGTCCGGCATGACACTGCTTGTGATGCAGTTACCGTTCCCATGAACAAAGCACGGAAGCCTTGGCTTATCGCCCGGGTCGGCAAACCACGGTGGATCCGGGAAGGCTCGCCATGCTAGCCAAGCGCATCATCCCCTGTCTGGACGTGACCGGCGGGCGCGTCGTCAAAGGCGTCAATTTTGTCGAACTGCGTGACGCGGGTGATCCGGTGGAGATTGCGGCTCGCTACAACGAGCAGGGTGCTGATGAGCTGACTTTCCTCGATATCACTGCCACCAGCGATGGCCGTGATCTGATTCTGCACATCATTGAGGCTGTTGCCTCCCAGGTCTTCATTCCACTGACGGTGGGCGGCGGTGTGCGTACCGTGGACGACGTGCGACGTCTGCTCAACGCGGGGGCTGACAAGACCAGCTTCAACTCGGCGGCGATAGCCAATCCGCAGGTCATCAACGAAGCTTCTGCCAAATATGGTGCCCAGTGCATCGTGGTGGCCATTGACGCCAAGCGTCGCAGCGAAGCCGATGCTGGTCGACTCGACGCGCAAGGCCAGGCCATGGGTGCCGGCTGGGATGTCTACAGCCACGGTGGACGCAAGAACACAGGACTTGACGCGGTGCGCTGGGCAGTCGAGATGACACGCCGTGGCGCCGGTGAAATATTGCTCACCAGCATGGATCGTGATGGCACCAAGGCGGGGTTTGATCTGAGCTTGACACGCGCAGTCAGCGACGCCGTCGGCGTTCCCGTGATTGCCTCTGGTGGTGTCGGCACGCTCGATCATCTCGCCGACGGCATCCAGCTCGGTGGCGCTGACGCCGTGCTGGCTGCGAGTATTTTTCACTACGGTGAATTTACCGTTGCACAGGCCAAGGCCAGGATGTCCGAGCGCGGCATTCCGGTCAGAATTCCGTCATGAAATGGCTTGATGCGGTCCGATGGGACGCCCAGGGCCTGGTGCCTGTGATTGCGCAGGAAGCCGGCTCCGGCGATGTCCTGATGTTTGCCTGGATGAATCGCGAAGCACTGCAACAGACTGCCGAACTGCGGCGGGCCGTTTATTTCAGCCGCTCCCGCAACAAGCTCTGGTTCAAGGGCGAAGAGTCGGGGCACGTGCAAATAGTGCATGAAATCCGGCTCGACTGCGACCAGGATGTGATCCTGCTCAAAGTGACCCAGACCGGACACGAACCGGGCATTGCCTGCCACACCGGGCGCCACAGCTGCTTCTTCAGTGTGCTCGACAATGGCGACTGGAAAGCAACCGAGCCGGTCTTGAAAGATCCGCGAACCATCTACCGCTAAGGACCTATGTCTGCTCAAGTTTCTGCCGCCGATTCGCTTGCCGTCTTGTCCCGCGTCATAGAAAGCCGCCTGCCACAAAACGGCGGCGATGCCACCACCAGCTATGTGGCGCGGCTCTTGCACAAAGGGCCAGACGCCTTTCTGAAGAAGATTGGCGAGGAAGCGACCGAAGTCGTGATGGCAGCCAAGGACGCCGATGCGGGCGGCGACAAAAGCAGAATAGTCAACGAGGTCGCCGACCTCTGGTTTCACTGCATGATCGCACTGGTCCATTACGGGCTGGCTCCGGCCGATGTGGTGGCTGAGCTGGAACGCCGGGTTGGCACCAGTGGCATTGAGGAAAAGGCGCTGCGCAAGGCGCTCGCGCGCGACGGAGAAGGCTCGTGACGCTGGAGAACACTGCGGCGAGTCATGATCCCAACTGCCTGTTCTGCAAGATCGCGGCGGGGGTGATTCCCTCGCGTCTGGTCTATCAGGATGAAGAGCTATTTGCCTTTCATGACATCCATCCCTGGGCGCCCGTGCATTTCTTGATCATTCCAAAAATTCACATTCCATCCCTGGCGCAACTCGGCCCTGAGCACGCGCCCTTGATGGGGCGCCTATTGGTGCTGGCGCCCCAATTGGCCCTGGAACAAGGCTGTAATCCTTATCCGCAGGGAGGCTTTCGCCTGCTGTGCAATACCGGAGCCGAAGGACGCCAGGAAGTACAGCATCTGCACATTCACGTGATGGGTGGCCCGCGTCCCTGGCTCCGGGGTTGATTTGCCGACTAAAATCGGCGCAATTCCTAAGGAGAGACTGATGGGACTTTCGACGACACACCTGATTATTTTTCTCGTCATCATCATTGTGATTTTTGGCACCAAGAAGCTGCGCAATATTGGCTCTGATCTGGGAGGCGCGGTCAAAGGTTTCAAGGACGGCATGAAAGACGGTGCCGACAAGGCTGCCGACACTCCCGCCGATCCCGCTGCGGCTCCGGTGCAGCAGGTCAGCTCAACTGCTGCCACTGCCAAAGAAACCATTGACGTTGAAGCCAAGACCAAAGCCTGACAGTGATTGATATCGGGGTCACCAAGCTCGCCATCATCGGCGGTATTGCACTAATTGTTATCGGTCCTGAAAAGCTGCCTGGCCTGGCCAAGACCTTCGGGACGTTGCTGGGACGCGCACGACGCTACGTCGCAGACGTCAAGAATGAGGTCAGCCGATCGATGGAGCTTGATGAACTCAAGAAGATGAAAGATACGGTGGAAAACGCGGCGCGTGACGTAGAGAGTTCGATTCAAACCGGCGCGACCGATTTCGAAAAGAGCTGGGCCGAAACAACAGAACTGGCCTCTAGTGCGAGTGCCACCGAGCCAAGTCCCAACTTCCCGCAGTACCAGCACCCGCGCAAGAAGTGGCGTGTCAAGCAAGGCGCTACACCACGCTGGTACAAGGCGCGCAGCGGTGTGCGTACCAATGCCTTGTCTGGCGCGGCGCGAGTGGCGCGGTTTCGACCTACCAGATTGAGCTGATGACGGACGCTGAAAAAAAAGACGACGAACTGGCCGGGACCGAGCAGCCTTTTGTGCAGCATCTGATTGAACTGCGCGATCGCCTGCTGCATGCGCTTTACGGCATCGCTGCGATTCTGACGGTTCTTTTGTTCTATCCCGGGCCGTCCAGGCTCTATGACCTGCTTGCCATGCCTTTGGTCAAGGCCTTGCCGGAAGGTTCCCGCATGATCGCCGTCGGCGTCGTGTCGCCGTTTCTGGTGCCTATCAAGGTTTCGGTGATGGCGGCCATTGCGCTGTCCCTGCCCTGGATTCTTTATCAGGTCTGGGCTTTTGTGGCCCCGGGGCTGTACAAGCATGAAAAGAAGCTGGTGTTGCCACTGGTGGCCGCCAGCACCCTGCTGTTTTACATGGGGGCTTCATTTTGCTATTTCTTTGTCTTTGGGCAGGCGTTTCCAGCGATCCAGAAAATGGCGCCGATGTCGGTAGCGGTCAGTCCGGATATCGAAGCCTATCTTGATTTCGTCATCACCATGTTCATCGCCTTTGGCGTCGCCTTTGAGGTTCCCATTGCGGTGGTTATCCTGGCCCGCATGGGCATCGTGACGATTGCGCAACTCAAAGCGTTTCGAACCTACTTTGTGGTTGGTGCGGCGGCGGTGGCCGGGCTGGTCACGCCACCCGATCCGGTGTCCATGATTGCCTTGCTGATTCCCATGGTTCTCTTGTACGAATTGGGAATTCTGGCAGCCAGATTGTTTATCAAGCACACGGCAGCACCCGAAGAAGGGGTGTGATGCAGAGGCTGAGACAAGTGCTCGATTGGCCGCGCCCCGCCAAGCGCCTGTTTGTTGTGGCGGTTGACATCATCATGGCGGTGCTGGCGACCTGGGTCGCCTATTCCCTGCGCTATGAGACATTGCATTGGCCCAGCGACGACCAGTGGTGGGTCTATCTGCTGGGTCCCGTGCTGGCAGTTCCCATCTTCGCCCGTTTTGGCCTGTATCGCGCCATCTTTCGCTACACCGGCATGGACGTGCTGTTTGTTACCGGGCAGGCCATTGCGTTGTATGCACTGATTCGCGTTCTGTTGCTGTACTGGGTCAAGTGGCCCGTGTTTCCGTTGACGCTGGGGGTCTTGCAGCCCATCATCTTCTTCGTGCTGATTGGCAGCAGCCGTGTTCTGGCGCGCTATGTGCTCGCCGGCATCGGTCTGGGCAAGGAACATTACCACGGCCGCATGCTGATCTTCGGTGCTGGTGCCGCCGGTGTACAAACGTCCTCGGCCATGGCGATCACCGGGCATGTCAAGCTGCTTGGATTTGTGGATGAAGATCCAGCCAAGATCGGCCAGACCATCAATGGGGTTCCGGTCTTTTCGGCACTGCAGGTTCCGGTTCTGGTCAGAGAGCTTGGCATTACCGATATCCTGCTGGCCATACCGAGCGCGAGTCGGGACCGGCGCAACAAGATTATCCAGAGCCTGCGCACCCTGCCGGTACACACCCGAACGCTGCCAGGTCTGGCTGATCTGACCAGCGGACGCGTCACCGTAAGAGACTTTCGCGAGCTGGATGTCGAAGACTTGCTGGGGCGCGCGGCGGTGGCACCGCAGGCTGAGTTATTGGCCTGCAGCCTGTTCAACCAAACCATTCTGGTAACGGGTGCTGGCGGCAGCATTGGCAGCGAGTTGTGCCGGCAAATCCTGTTGGAGCGCCCACGTCGACTGCTGCTGCTCGATCACAATGAGTTTGGCCTGTACACCTTGCACCGGGAACTGCAGGCTTGGTGCCACGCGCAGACTTCGGACGTTGAACTGGTGCCTCTGTTGGCCAGTGTTGCCAATCGGCAGCGCCTGGACTGGATCTGTGCACAATACCGGCCCGACACGGTTTACCATGCGGCTGCCTACAAGCATGTGCCGATGGTCGAATGCAACCCGTCGGAAGGCGTTTTCAACAATGTCTTTGGCACTTTGAACATGGCGCAGGCGGCGCAGGCGGCCAGAGTAGCCAGCTTCGTACTGGTGTCGACTGACAAGGCAGTGCGACCTACCAATCTGATGGGAGCCAGCAAACGCATGGCCGAACTGATATTGCAGGCCATGGCAGATCGGGCAGGCACCCATGACACGCGTTTTTGCCTGGTCCGCTTTGGCAATGTGCTTGGTTCCAGCGGCAGCGTGGTGCCGATGTTTCGTGAGCAGTTGGCGCAGGGGGGGCCCCTGACCATCACACACCCCGAGGTCACACGCTATTTCATGACCATTCCGGAGGCAGTCCAACTGGTTTTACAGGCAGCTGCCATGGCCCGGGGAGGCGAGGTGTTTGTGCTTGACATGGGGGAACCGGTCAAGATCCTGGATCTGGCGCGTCGTCTGGTCGGTTTGTCTGGCCTGCAGGTGCGCGATGCCGAGCACCCGCATGGCGACATTGAGCTGTCGTTTATCGGACTTCGACCGGGCGAGAAGCTTTACGAAGAACTGCTGATTGGTGACAACCCCGGCGCCACTGCACACCCACGGATCATGAAAGCCCACGAAGAATTCATGGCATGGCCCGAACTCCTGAATCAGCTCCAGCAGTTGCAGCAAGCCGCCCGCGCCGAGGACGAAGCCTCGATCCGCCAAGTACTGCGAACCTGCGTTCACGGTTTTTAAAAGGGGACGGTACCCTTTATCTAAGTACCATTCCAGCATGAGCAACATGCCGCGCGTCGCCACTATCCTGCTCAGCTCACGATTCCAGCGCGCGTGCTACGCCAGCGCGATGACGCTGTTTCTGGCAATTGTGCTCTTAGGCTCGATTCCCGGCGCACGCCACAACATGGGTCAGTTGGCCTCTGGACTGGTACTGCACTCGACCGCTTATGCGATCCTGGGTGCGCTTCTTTTTCTGGGCAGCCGCGGCGGTGCATCGCGAAGAGCGGTATGCACGGTGATCACCATTGCGGTGATGGGCGCCACAGATGAATGCGTGCAGAGCTTCTGGCCTTACCGCGCAGCAGCCCTGAGCGATTGGCTTATCGACGTCATCTCAGGGACAGTGGTTGCCAGCGTGCTCTGGAGATTCTGGCGCACTTGATTTGACGGCATCATTAGCCCGCAGTTTTACCTGTTTTCTGCGCTGAATGTTCGGCCTCATCATCGCCATAGCCATAGCCCTTGCCGTAACCGTAGCCCTTGCCGTAGCGGCCACCATACTTGCGGTACCGGTAGCCGTAACCGTAGCCCTTGCCGTAGCCATAACGCAGGGTGGAGGGGATGTAGCCGTTAAAGACCAGACCGCTGACCTGTTTGCCGGCCTTGGTCAAAAGGGTCAGGGCCTCGGTCACCTCGGCCTGGCTGACGGCGTCCTGGCGGGCGACGAAGACGGTAACGTCGGCCCACTTGGAAAGTGCAGCAGCGTCGTTAACCGGCAAGACCGGTGGTGAATCGATCACAACAAAGTCGTAGACCGCGGCCGCGCTGGTTATGGTGTCGGCCAGGGCCTGTTTGGAGAACAGGTCGCCCGGGTTTCTGACCCGGGCACCGGCAGGAAGCAGGTCCAGGTGGGGGTGGACCTCGTGGCGCACCAGCTCGGCATAGGGGTGGTTGTCTTTGAGTACGTCAGAGAGGCCGCTTGGGTGCTCTGGCAGCGCAAAGTAGCGCTTGATGGAGGTGCGGCGTACGTCGGCGTCTATCAAAAGGACGCGCTTGCCGGCTGCAGCCAGCAGGTAGGCCAGGTTGACGGAGATGAAGCTCTTGCCCTGGCCCGGGGCGGCCGAGGTGATCAGGATGACCTTGGCGCGCGGCGTCTCGGAGAGGGCAAAGAGCAGTGCGGTGCGCAGGCTTCGAAGCGCCTCCACCACCATGGCTGTGGGCTTTTCATGTGCGAGCAGGAAGGGCCGGTCTTGCACGCCATCAAAGTCGGCCTGCTCAGGTGCCAGCGGCAGGATGGCAAAGGTCTGGATGCCGGTCTTGAGTTCGAGCTTCTTGGGGTCACGCACAATGCCCGACATCATTGCCAGCAGCTGGCTGGCCAGGAAGCCCAGCAAGAGGCCCAGCAGGCCGCCAATGGCCACCGTAAGTGGTTTGTTGGGGCGCGATGGCCGCTCGGGTACCACGGCGCGGTCGATGATGGCGACGTTGCCGGTGGTGCCGGCCCGCGCAACCTGCAGTTGCTGGGCGTTGTTGAGCAGGCCAACGTAGAGCTGGTTGTTGACCTCGACGTCGCGCGCAAAGCGGATGTAGTCCTGCTGGGTGTTGGGCAGGGCAGAGATGTCGCGTGCCAGGGTTTGTGATTCGCCCTTGAGGCTGGAGATCTGCTCGGCCAGCGCGCGCACAGTGGGGTGGCTGGGCTCGTAGCGCTGGAGCAGCTCTTTGCGCTTGAGCTCGTTCTCAAGGCGGAGTTTTTCTAGGCCGACGGCTTTGTCCAGCAGCACCTTGATTTCACCCGAGATGTCGATCGACTTCTCGCGGTTACGAAAGCCGTTGAAAGCCTTCTCGGCCACCTCAAGCTGCTTGCGTAATTCGGGCAACTGCTCTTGCAGGAACTTGAGGCTCTTGTCAGCCTCCTCGGAGCGGCGCTCCAGGTTTTGTTTGAGGTAGGCGTCGGCAATGGCGTTGAGCATGCGGGCCGCGTTGGCCGGGTTGGCATCCTCAAAGGTGAGTTTGAGGACGCTGGACTGGCGCTTGGTTTCGGTGGCCGTCATTTGCCCCAGCATTTGTGTGATACGCGAGGGGATGGAATAGCGCGTGATGTCGAAGCGGTTTCCAGGGCGGGCCTTCATGCTGGCAATCCAGAGCTTGATTTGACCGTCGCTGGACTGCGCGCTGAGCCCGGCCTTGCCTTGCAATACCGTGACGCCCTCGGAATCCATCAGCGACCAGGCCCCGGCCGCGCCAGCAATCAAGGCAAACGGCTTGCCAAAGTAGCGTTCGGGTACCACAAACTGGTCGATGTCGAGGGTTTCGCCGCCCCAGGCAATATTGCCCCAGTTCCACAAGGGCTTGGCCAGCCCGTCTGCGCCACGCTCGCTCAGGCGGGCCAGCCAGCCGCCGATGAGCGGCAGGCGGTTGCTCACCTTGACGCTGGTATGCGCCAGCTCAGCCTCGACCGCACGGCCGATGACGTTGCGGGAACGGATGATTTCAATCTCGCCCATCACCGGAGACTGCTGCACGTCGAGCGCCTTGGCTACCGCGTTGAGCGCGCCCAGCGAGGAACCCTTTTTTTCTTCTATCTGGATCAATACGTCGGCTGTGTAGATGGGCGTCGCCATGATGGCGTAAAACACTGAGAGTGCCAGCACCGCGCTGGCCACGACGATGAAGTGCCACTTGAAATACACCACGTTTTCAAGAATATCGATGAGCGACAGGCCTTCTTCCTCCTGGATCAGGGGTCGGTTGTCGTTGTTGCGGTCGCTTGGATCTGTCGCCATGGAAGCCTGATGATGTTTGAAATGACGGTTGAAGGGTGAAGCGTGAAGGCAGAGTGTTGCGGTTAGAAGCCACCCACTGACTTGACACTAGAGACACCCTGCAACAGGGGCAGGTACTGGTTCATGATGCGGATGGTCTGCGTCATGCTGGTCGGGTTGATGTAGACCAGGTCGCGCGACTGCACATCAAAACGGTCGGCCAGCAGCATGGCGACCGGTTCGCGTGCGTCGAGCTGGAACACCAGGGGTTTGCCGCTTGCGTCAAGACGCATGACAAAGACCTCGCCGGCGTTGGCAGACAGGGGGTTGGGGCCACCAGCATCGGCCAGTACTTCAGCCAGGCTGACGCGGCCACGGCGCAGCACGTAAGACTTGGGCTGCATGACTTCACCCAACAAGAAGACTTTGCGCGCCTGGCGGTCTGGCACGGTGAGCACGTCGCCGTGCTGCAGGGTGAGGTTCAGGGCCAGTTCGCCACCAAAATAGAGGCGATTCAAGTCGATGGTAAAACTTTGGGTGCCGCGGGTAAGCTGGACCACTCCCAGATCGGCGTCGGCCGTGGTGCCGCCAACGGCAGCCAGGGCGTCGGTGATTTTGAGGGCAATGTCTGTGATGGGTACGACGCCGGGTGCCCTGACCTCGCCGGCCATGAAGACACGCTGGCTGCGAAAAGCCGCCACATCAACGTCGACCTGCGGATCCTTGATGTATTTTGTGAGCGCTTTGGTGAGGGCGACGCGAAACTCGGGCACGGTCAGGCCGGTGGCCGGCATGGCGCCCACCAGCGGAAAGAACAGGGTACCGTCTTCATTGATGGTGCGCCCCAGCGGCACGCTGGCAACGCCAGTCGACGAGACGGCAGACATGGTGGGTAAAAAGTCTGGGTGGCCCCAGACGTTGATGCGCAGCACATCTTGCAATCCCAGGCGGTAGGGCCCGGTGTTGCTGGTGTTGAACCGGGGGGCGCCCGCGCTGTTGGTGGGCAGGCTGTATTTGCCCATGTTCTCTGCCGAGAGGCGAACCAGGGCAAAGTCGATGCTGGGCTCGGGCTCTGCAGCGCGGCTGCCAAACCAGGTGCTGCGCGGCGGCTCACCCGGGGCAGTGCTCATGTACATGCCCGGCGCCGAGGCGCAGCCGGCCAGGGCTGCCGCCAGCAGCATGACCAGCGCACGGGTTGTGTTGTGTTGTGTCATCTGATCATTCCCATGTCTATCAGTTTTTTGGCCCATTGCCCGGCGCAGAGTTCGATTTGCGAGAGGGCCGTAGCGTACACCGGTTCTGCCTTGCCGATGGGGTCGCTAATTTGTTGCGCGCTCCAATGGCCCAGCAGGCGAACTTTGCCGCGACCTGCCGGGTACAGGGCCAACACTTGCTGCACGTGCTGGTCTTGCATGCACAAGACCAGGTCGTAACTGGTGAGCATGGTGGGCATGATGGGGCGCGAGCGGTGCTGCGCCATGGCGTCAAAGGCGCGCGCCTGCAGCAGATCTGCCATGGTGGGGTCGATGGCGTTGCCGTCGAGTGCGTGGGTGCCGGCTGAATCGATGCGCACCTTGTGATTGCACAGCTGTTTTACCAGCACGGCCTGGCCGGCCGGGCTGCGACAGATATTGGCAGTGCATACCATCAGAATAGAGAAAGCGGGCTGACTCATTTGCTTGAGTGCGTGCGGTGCGGCTTCTCGTGGGGCTTGTGAATTGAGCGGTGCGGCGCGGAGCGCTTGAACAGCCGGCGATGCAGCGTCGGGCCCGCAAGAGCGCCGGCCACGCAGGCCAGCGCCATGCCCAAGAGCAGACGCCACACGCCGGCACTGCTGTCCGAGCCGGAATCGTCGCCCGAGAGCCAGTAAGCAGCCAACAGCAGGTAGGCGCCAGCAAACCCGGCCGCGTAAGCGCCGCGGTAAATGGAGGTGCGATAGGTCAGCGGGCGCATGGCTCAGGTTTATGCATAGGCGTTTGATTCTAGAGGGGATGCTGGCACACCCTTTTTTTCAAGCAACTTTTCTCAAACTGGCAGGCGAGAGGGTGAGCTTGACAGTTTTCGTCAGAATTTCGATCAGCACCATGGCGCGGTTTTCTCCACTGGGCATTTGGTAAATGGCTTGCAGCCCGGCAAATGCGCCGTCATTGATCTGGACCTGGTCGCCTGCTTTGAACAGGCGTTGCGGCTCTTCACACTGGCTGCGGTTGTCTGCGCGCAGGGCGTCGATCAGGTGGGAGTCGACCTTGGCCGGTTCGGCGCCAAAGGTGACCAAGCGGCTGACGCCCAGGGTGGAGCGGATGGGCGTCCAGCTCTTGCTGCTGTGGCAGCTGTCTAGTTGTATGAACAGGTAGCGCGCAAAGAGCGGCTCCAGCACCACCTTGAGTGAGCCCTGGCGCAATTTTTCGGAGGCGAACATGGGCAGGTAGCAAACGTAGCCTTGCTGTGCCAGGTTGTCCAGGGCACGTTGCTCTTGGCGCGGCTTGGTGTGGATGACGTACCAATGCATTTCTGGAAAGCTTACTCGATGCTTGACAATGTGGGGCTCAGTTGCTTCTGCGGCCACAGGTGCCAGCCGAAGCGCACCAAACGGAGGTACAGAATTTGGTAGGCTAGTGTAAACAGGAGCAGCCCAAGCGCCAGCATAGTGGTGTTGTCAAAGAACGAGAGCGCCCACAGAGCAGGCAAAAGCGTCATGCCCCACAGCAAGGCGCCAGTGATGGAGTTGCGCATCGTAATGTGCATGGTTGGGAAATGTTGGCGCATCACGCGGCGCTTGACCAGACTGTGCAGGTGCACCCGGTCGGGGTTGCCGATGTGGTTGCGCCGTTGGCGGCGGCGCAGCACGCTGAACAGGACTTCGAGCACCGGGTAGGCGCAGATGATCAAGGGGCACCATGCTGATACCTCTGGGTGCCGCTGCAGCAGCAACACGGCCACCCAGGCGATTGAAAAGCCGACAAAGTAGGCGCCACCGTCACCCAAAAACAACTTGCCAAAGGGCCAGTTGACCAGCAAGAAACCAAGCACGGCGGCGCCGAGTGTGAAGCAGACGTGGTTCAGTGGCACGTCGCCCAGTTGCTGGCTCAGTGTGCCCATGGCGGCAAGCGCGATGAAGGCTGTGCCACTGGCCAGACCATTGAAACCGTCGATGATGTTGAATGCGTTGGCCAGGCCGCCTACGGCAAATGCGGTAAATAGCACGGCCACAGGCGTCCACTGCAGCAGGGTGTCGATACCGGGCAAGTTGACGTCGGTGATGGCAATGCCTGTGATAAACCAGCCTAATATGCCACTGCCCAGTGTTGCAAACAGGCGCGAGGACACGCTGACGCGGTGCGTGAAGTCTTCCAGCAGGCCAAACGCAAAAGCGGTGACTCCGGCCATCACGATGCCTTGCAGTTGGTGGCGGGATTCGTTCTCTGAAAGCATCATGCCCAACGTTACGCTGAAGAAAATGGCCAAACCGCCAATGCGTGGGGTTGGTTCGATGTGAACGTTCTGAATGCCTTTCGCACACGGCATTGAGTAGCGGCCATGCAGATGTTTGGTGAGCACCAGCAGCACCGAAACAAACCAGGCTGCTGAGAGCGTTGCAAACGCCGCCATGGGCCAACTTAATTGTGACGCTTCCATTATTTCCCTCCCTCGTTCGTTAGCTTGCGCCTCTGGACAGGCACTTTCTGGGAAGTGCTGCGTTAGGCGCGATGCCTAGGTCCAAAGTGAATTTGCACGCAGTACGGTGCTGCGCCCTGCACGCTACTGAGGGCGTGCAGGCTCGCAGAACCCCATGCTGACGGTCAATTGCCGCCGGTGATCACAATCGCAGGCGGCAGTGCGGGGACGACTGGCACTGTGACGGTGGCCAGGTTAACAGTCGCTGGTGCGGCTGGTGGCGCTGCTACGTCGGCTGAAACGGCTGCCGCGATCGTGTTTGCAGTGGTTGCACTGATTGTGACACTAGCCGAAGTGGCAGCGGTGGTCAGCGCAGTGGCCACCGTTGTAGGAGCTGATGTGAATGCAGTGTTGGAGGTTGCAGCTGTGGTGGGCAACACGGTCTGAGCCAGGGCAGCCATTTGCGTTGGTGCCGAGCTTGCTGTGCTGGCAAACAGGGTGGGAGCAGCAGTAACCACCGCATCAACCGAGTTGGCAATGACGGTGTTCTTTTGAGCTGTGGTGGAAGCAGCTGCAATGGCGGCCTTGTTGGCTGCGGCGTCTGTTGTGATGGTGACCTGTGCAACGCTCTGAACCACGGTTGAGACGTTCTTTGCAACAAAAGCAGCCGCGTTAGCTGATGAGGTGTTTGTGATTGCGGCTGACGCGCCAGTCGTAACTTTGTTGAGCGCGGCGGCGGTTGCGTTCGTGCCGCCGGTAGCAGCCACTGCAGTCTTTACGTTGTCGACGGTGCTTGCAACGGCGCTCTGCACAAAGGTGTCGGTGACACTCGAACCGGCAGCGCTGGTCAGGTTGACCGTGGTGGTGGCCAGGTTCGTGGTAACCGCTTTAACCGCATTGGCAAAAACCGCATTGACGGCGGCGGTGTAGTTTGCCTTCTCGGCGGCGGTGGCGGTGGCTGCGGGCGCGGTGACGCCTGCAAAGGCACTGACGCTCGATGCCACCGTTTGCAGCAAGACTTGAACCGCTGCATTGGTTTGCTCAATCTTCGGGTTGGTGGCAATGGCCGCCACTGGGTCCTGTGCCAAGGAACCCGCCGGCAAACTCAGCTGCGTCTCAAGCGATGTCTGCGCAGCGGCAATCTGCGCTGCCGTGGGCGCACCGGTTGTGGTGCCAATCTTGGCCATGACCAGGGTGCTCAGGGGCGTCACTACCGTGGAGCCAGGAGGCGCTTTGAATTCGCCGACCACCGGAAGATTGGTGGCCGTGTTGTAGCCGCCGGCAGAGCAAACCATGTGGCTGCCAAGCCCCGGGAATTCGTAGGAACCGTCAAGCTTCGAAACCACTTGGGGCTCAGTGGGCTCGCATACACCGTTGTCGTTGCTGTCGAGCGTAACGATGGCGCCATAAATATAGCTATTGACCACTTTGCCTGACATGGTGGGGGCTACGACCGCTGGCGCAGTACTACTGCCACAAGCGACCAAAGCTGCAATAAAGACTGTCGACAACGCCAACCTGGCAGGTGTGACGCTATTTTGAATGAATGCGTTCATTTATTGATCCCTTTAAAAAACATGGTGAATTCGGCGAAGGTCTGGCAAATTTAGCACAAATCTGGCGCCGTGCGTTCGCGGACCAGCGAGAACTAACCCGCTGTAGCATTGTTGACCACGATGTTTGCTAGACTAGCACTCAATATGTCGAGGTGTCAAATCTTTTCTTGGTCGCGTCTTGTGGGTGCTGCGGCGCTTGGTGCGCCGTTGCTGGCTCTAGCCCAGTTGGCGCCGGGCGGCTTTAGTGGTGCCATCAACTCCCCTACGGCAGATGTGCTGGGTCCGGGCGTTGCGAGTGGCGCCTGGAGTAACAGTAACCCGGAAAAGCCGCGCGCGGTGCCCGCAGTGGGGAGCTTTGGCTCGGTCAATCTGGGATTTGGTGTGCTGCCAGGGCTGGAATTGGTGGGGCGACTTGCCTTTGATGGCGATCTTCAATGCAATATGTATTCGGCGGTCAGTGCGCCGTGCAGCGGTATGAGGGATCTGTCGGCCAGCGGTAAATACCAATTGCCGTTTCGGTTGGGCTGGGATACTCGCCTTGCTTTTGGCGCAGTTGATGTGGGAGGGGCGGCAACCAACTTCAGAAGTTATTACGGTGTGGCTACCTCGTCAGTTGGATCTGTTGATGTGTCGCTGGGTTACGCCCGGGGACGCCACGCTTACTCGTCGCTGGATGGCCCGTTTGGCAGTGGCCAGGTTTTTTTGACTGATCATTGGCGTGCGCTGGCCGAGTTTGACAGCCATGAGTTGCGGGCCGGCGTGCGGTACGCCCGACCCCTGACCGAGCAATTGGCGCTGGAGTTGGGCGCGAGCCGAAAGCTGAGCAATCGCACCGACCAGCAAAGCTGGCAGGCGGGCCTGGCCTTGACCTACAGCTTTGACAAACACGCCCTTAACGAGGGTACGCGACGGCCTGATGCGAAGCCGATGGTCGCTGCGCAGGGGGAAGTGGCCCAGCCGATGTCACTGACGCTGGCAGCGCCGGTGGTGCAGACGGCGGCAATTTCGCCTGTGGCTGAAACTGCTTTAACTCAAGCAGACCGGGCAGAGCGCATGGCAAGCCGCCTGCAGCGTGCCGGGTTTTCATCAATATGGGTGGGTTTTGACCATGCCAAGGGCTGGGTGATTCAGGCTGAGCCGCTGGCTTGGCGCAAGAATCGGCTCGATGCCCTGGGCGCGGCTCTGGCTTTGTGGCAAAAGCAGGCGCAAGGCGACGAGCAATTGCATCTGGTACTGAGCTATCTGCAAGACCCGGTATTGACGCTGCGTACAAACCGGGCTTGTTTGACCAAATTTGCCGAGGGTGGTTGGTGGTGCGACGGCCAAGCCGCTTTGAGGCTGGACAACGGCGAGTCGGCGCGCGCGCCGGCAATGGGCTGGGCCGTAACGCCGACGGCAGTTCCGCAGGCGCCGCGTCTGCAGATTGAACTGGGGCCGGTATTGCAACAGCGCTTGGGCACTGAAGTGGGGCTCTACGATGCCTCGGTGGGGCTGGACTTGACCTGGGAACTGGCACCGAAGCGCGGTGTGTTATGGCAGGGCGAAGTGACAGTGCCGCTGGCTAATTCTGCCAATTTTGCGGAAGGGGGCGTGTTTGGCAAAGATCGTATTCAGACGCGCCTGGAAAACAGTACCTTGTCGTATCAGCGCGAGCTTGCCCCCCGTCTGTGGGGGCAGGCAAGCGTGGGCTATGTGATGCATAACGATTACGGCGGCCAGTTGGATTTGGCTTGGCTTAGTCCAACGGGCTCGGTGCGAATGGGTGCGCTGGCGGGCTACTATCAGGGTACTGACAGCAGCGGCTTGACACGAGAGACGCTGCATCACCTGTTGGCTCTGGCGTCTGTGCGCTGGAGCGTGGTTGACGGGCGCTGGTTTATGGAGGCACAGGCCGGCCAGTTTTACAACCAGGATCGGGGTTTGCGACTGGCCAGTCACCACTGGTTTGGCGACAACCAGTTGACGCTGCACTACCGTAGCACCGAGTCTGGTGCGCGGATGCCGCGAACAAACTTTGCCGGTTTTCAGATTAGTATGCCCATTGGCAGTCGGGCCGCCACGATGCTTGGAGCCGTCACTTTGCGCGGTAGTGACCAGTGGGTCTACGGCGTGCAGAGCAAGGTGCAGGGGGGCGACAACGCCATTACCAATGGGTATGGCGTGCTGCCGGCGATTCGGCACGGCTTGCTTAACGACACGCTGGACAACGACAGGGCTGGGATGACGGACATGCTGGCCAACCTGTACCGGGTGCGCGCCATGATGCGCGAGATGACGGACAAGCCTTGAGCAAGAAGGTCTTCATCAAGACCTTTGGCTGCCAGATGAACGAGTACGACTCGGGCAAGATGGTCGATGTGCTGCACGCCGCGCAGGGATTTGAGCGGACGGACAAGGTGGAAGAGGCAGACCTGATTTTGTTCAACACCTGCTCGGTACGGGAAAAGGCACAGGAAAAAGTCTTTTCCGATCTGGGCCGGGTCAAGCACCTCAAGAAAAGAGGGGCATTGATTGGGGTCGGGGGCTGCGTGGCAAGCCAGGAAGGCGCTGCCATTATTGAGCGAGCGCCCTATGTGGACGTGGTGTTCGGGCCGCAGACGCTGCATCGGCTGCCGCAGTTGCTGGCCGCACGGGAACTGCAAAGCCGCTCGCAGGTGGACATCAGTTTTCCGGAGATAGAAAAGTTTGATCATCTGCCGCCGGCGCGGGTTGAAGGCGCCAGTGCCTTTGTCAGCATCATGGAAGGCTGTTCCAAATACTGCAGCTACTGCGTCGTGCCCTATACGCGGGGCGAGGAGGTATCGAGGCCGTTTGAGGATGTGCTGGTGGAGGTGGCTGGACTTGCCGATCAGGGTGTGAAGGAAGTCACTTTGCTGGGCCAGAACGTGAATGCCTACCGGGCTTCCATGGGCGAGACGGGCGATGTGGCAGATTTCGCCACGCTGCTTGAATACGTGGCCGAAATTCCCGGTATTGAGCGTATCCGCTACGTTACCAGCCACCCCAATGAATTCACACCGTCGCTGATTGCGGCTTACGACAAACTTCCCAAGCTCGTGAGCCACCTGCACTTGCCGGTGCAACACGGTTCGGACCGCATTCTGGCAGCGATGAAGCGCGGCTACAGTGCCATGGAATACAAGTCAACCGTGCGCAAGTTGCGTGCGATCCGCCCCGACATGGCGCTGAGTAGCGACTTTATTGTTGGCTTTCCGGGCGAGACCGAAGACGATTTCAGCAAGATGATGAAGCTGATTGACGAGCTTGGCTTTGACAACTCATTCAGCTTTATCTTCAGCCCCCGCCCCGGCACGCCGGCCGCCAATCTGCTGGACGACACGCCGCATGAGGTGAAGCTGAGTCGATTGCAACATTTGCAAGGTGTGATTAACCAAAGCATCAGGCGGATCAGCGAAAGCCGCTTGGGTACGGTGCAGCGAATTCTGGTGGAGGGTCACGCCAAGCGTGATGCCAGTGAGTTGATGGGGCGAACCGAGTGCAATCGGGTGGTCAACTTCTGCGGTGGCGCAGAATTGATCGGGCAGTTGGTTGACGTGAGGATTACCGAGACCCGCTCGTTTACGCTGCGCGGAGAACTGTAACTGGATCCCGGATCGAGTCCGCGATGACAGTGAAGTAGGCCAATGCCTCCCCGGTTGTCGTTGCCTCCCCTGTTGTCGTTGCGGGCTTGACCCGCAATCCAGGATTAATTGGAGTCTGACCCCAATTAATCTTCTTCATGCCTCAGAACGGCATCTTGGGCATGCCTTTCATGCCACCCATGCGTTTCATCATTTTCATCATCCCTGAGCCTTTCATCTTCTTCATCATGTCCTGCATCTGTTCGAACTCCTTGAGCATCCGGTTGACTTCCTGAACCTGGACGCCAGCGCCGGTGGCGATGCGGCGTTTGCGGGTGGCTTTGATGAGTTCGGGTTTGCGCCGCTCCAGCGGCGTCATGCTGTGGATGATGCCCTGCTTGCGCTGGATGTCCTTTTCGGCCCGACCCATGTCGATCTGGCCGGCCTTGGCTGCAATGGACGCCGGCATCTTGTCCATCAGGCTCGACAGACCACCCATCTGCTTCATTTGCTGGATCTGGGCCAGAAAGTCGTTCAGGTCAAAGCCGGCGCCGCTCTTTACTTTTGCCGCCAGTTTTTGTGCCGCCGCCACGTCGACACCGGCGGTAACCTGCTCGACCAGGGCCAGGATGTCGCCCATGCCCAGAATGCGTCCAGCGTGACGCTCGGCATCAAAGACTTCGAGGCCGTCGATTTTTTCGCTGGTGCCGGCAAACTTGATGGGTGCGCCGGTGACTTGTCGCACTGACAGGGCCGCGCCGCCGCGTGAGTCGCCGTCGAGCTTGGTCAGGATGATGCCGGTGAGGGGCAGCGATTCTTTGAACGCTTTGGCGGTATTGATGGCGTCCTGACCCTGCATCGCGTCGACCACAAACAGGGTTTCCACGGGTTTGAGCGCGGCGTGCAGTTCGCTGATCTCACGCATCAGTGCTTCGTCGATGGCGAGGCGACCCGCGGTGTCGACCAAGAGGACGTCGAAGAAATGTTTGCGTGCGTAGTCCAGCGCGGCCAGCGCAATGGCGACGGGCTTTTGATCGGCGCTGCTGGGGAACCATTCAGCGCCCGCCTGGGCGGTGACCAACTTCAACTGCTCGATGGCCGCCGGGCGGTAAACGTCACCGGATACGGTCAGGACCTTTTTGCGGCGCTTTTCTATGAGGTACTTGGCCAGCTTTGCGGTGGTGGTGGTTTTGCCGGCGCCTTGCAGACCGGCCATCAGGATCACAGCCGGTGGTTGCGTTGCCAGGTTGATGTCAGCCACACCCTGGCCCATGGTGGCGGCCAGTTCCTTGCTGACAATGCCAACCAGTGCTTGCCCCGGTGAGAGCGAGCCCAGAACCTCCTGGCCGAGCGCTTTCTCCTTGACACGATTGATGAAGTCACGGACTACCGGCAGGGCCACATCGGCTTCCAGCAAAGCCATGCGAACCTCGCGCAACATGTCGGTGACGTTGCTTTCGGTGATGCGTGCCTGACCACGAATTTCTTTGACGAGGCGGGAGAGTTTGTCGCTGAGGGCGGAGGCCATGGGGATATTCCGTTGAACGGAACCTTGGTTGGATGCCAACTGACACTGGCAAGATGAAGACGCTAAACTGTAGGCATGATTTTAGCCAGTGCTTCTATGCTCGTTTTGATCTTGGCGGTGGCCGCTGCGTTGGCCTACTCGGTGTCAGCCATGGGCGCCGCACGTTTGGGGTCGACGCTGGCGAGAGCGGCGGTCTGGATGGCCTGGCTATTGCATGGCGCTTTGCTGAGCGTGAGCCTGTTCGGTCAGGCGCCACGCTTTGGTTTTGCACCCGCCTTGTCGGTTACCGCCTGGCTGATTGCCGCGGTCTACGCAGTCGAGAGTCATGTTTATCCCTTGTTGCAGACGCGCTGGACCTTGTCTATGCTCGGCGCGATTGCTGTCTTGCTGGCGGTGCTGTTTCCGGGCATTCCCTTGCACCCGACAGCCTCGCCCTGGTTGCCCTTGCACTGGGCGCTGGGTATTGCATCCTACGGTTTATTCGGGGCAGCGGTGGTTCATGCGTGGTTCATGACGCGGGCCGAAGAACGCTTTCGTCTGGCAGCCGATCCGCACAGCGGCATGCCGCTGCTGACCATGGAGCGGCTGACTTTCAGGTTTGTGACGGCCGGTTTTCTGCTCCTGTCTGCGACTTTGCTGGTGGCGACCGTCTTCGGTGGTCAACTGTACGGGACGGGTGCGCGCTTGAAACTTGACCACAAAACTGCGTTTTCTGTGTTGTCGTGGCTCACCTTTGCGGTGTTGCTGATTGGGCGCGCGCGTTTTGGCTGGCGTGGCAAACGAGCGGTGCGCGTTCTGTACATGGGGTCCGCCCTGTTGCTGTTGGCCTATGTTGGTTCGCGTTTTGTGATGGAGATTATTCTGGGGCGTACGCCATGAGGCTGCTCCTGGTCTTGGCAGTGGTGTTGTTTGGCATCTGGCTTTGGCGTTCGAATCGGGAGGTGAAAGCTGCGCTGAAAGAGGAGAAGCCACCGCCTGCGCAGTCACCACTTGATATGGTGAGTTGCACCCTGTGCTCGGTTCATGTTGCCGTGGACGATGCCGTGCAGGGAAGAAAAGGACCGTATTGTTGCGCTGATCACCGCCAGCGGGCGGAACCTTGAATGCAGCGCCAGCCAGACGACAAGTCCTGGTTTGATCCGTTCTTGCTGGAACAAGGCATTGAGGCGGTAGAGCGACCCCAGGAGTTTGAGCGACTTTGGCGGGGCTTCATGACTGCTCGGGTGATGTTGGGACTGGTCCTGCTGTTGATGCAGGGCGTGGTCTACGAACTTGGTGCGGGCAGGGACATCACCTTGGTATTGTTCTGCTCGGCCTATTGCGTTGTTGCTCTGGGTGTCCGGCTGAAAGCCGGCGTGCGCCCTCTGAGCAAGACCTTGGACAGTCAGTGGATCATCATCGTCGGCGTTGACATTTTGGCGGTCGCTGCGCTGCAGGTCACGCAAGGCGGCAGCATCAATTACACGCCCTTGTTTGCACTGCCTATTCTGATGGCGTCGGTGCTGGGGTCCTTGTTGCTTTCAATGGCCTGCGCGGCGGTCGTGACGCTCATGTTGTTGTTCTACGCAACCTGGGTATCGGCACAAATTCCAACGGATGCGGCGGCCCACTTCCTGCAGGCGGCGTTAACCGGCGTTGGCTGCTTTGCCATCGCGTTCCTGGCAAGTCAGATTGCGACCCGATTGACCAACGTCGAGCAGCGGGCGCAGCGAAATCAGCTCGCGGTACGTTTGCAGCGTCAGGTCAACGAGTTGGTGATTGAGTCCCTGACAGACGGTATCCTGGTGCTGGATCAGGGGTGCACGGTGCGAGCCGCCAACCCGGCAGCGCGGCAGATGCTGGGAGCAAAAAATGCCCTGGGTGTGGATTCTTTCAGTCTGGTGGCGTTGTCTGGATGGAAAGGGTTGGTGGAACTGGTCGAGCAGAGCTTCGCTGAAAACAGTGCACGGCAGGCGGATGTCGTGATTCACCATGCCGGCCAGGGTCCTTTGCGCGTGCGGGTACAAACGCAGCTGACTGCCACGCCAGGTGAACATGGCCAGCACTTATGCGTCATGTTTCTTCAGGATCAGCGCGAGATGGAAGCCCGGATGCGAACAGAAAAGCTGGCCAGCATGGGGCGTATGTCGGCTGCCGTTGCGCACGAAATTCGGAATCCCTTGGCAGCGATCGTGCAGGCCAACGCCCTGCTGGATGAAGATATTGCAAATCCGCGGCACAAACAGCTTACGCAGATGGTGCAGCAAAATGCCGCTCGATTAGAAAAGATAGTGGAAGATGTGCTTGAGGTGTCCCGAGTCCAGCGGCGTGACCGCTCAAAGGCGTCGAATGTGCTGGCCTTGAACGAGGCGGTGGCACGAGTCTGTGGCGACTGGCAGGGACAAAATATGCTGGAACAGCTGTTGCGCTTTGACTTGGCAGAAAGAGATCTCAAAGTAAGGTTTGAATCCGAGCATCTGCGCCGGATACTGGTGAATTTGCTGGACAACGCGTTGCGATATAGCGGGTTTCAGCCAGGTGCCATCGAGGTATCGACCGGTATTTCGAGGTCCGGGCAGCCGGTCATGCGTGTCTGGAATGGGGGGCCTCCCCTGGATCAGTCAGTGCAGAGGCATTTGTTTGAGCCATTCTTTTCCTCCGAGAGTCGCTCCAGTGGCTTGGGTCTTTATATTTGCCGCGAGTTGTGCGAAGAGCAGGGAGCCTCCATCGCCTATGGGCGAGCATCGCGCAAAGTAGTCGACACAGTCATCGACGGAAACGAATTTGTGATCTGCTTCCAATCCGAGCGACGGGTCAATGACAATCGTGGAAACTCTTGAACGTATGACTGCAAATAGTGCGACAAACGATGTCCAGATTCTGGTGGTTGATGACGAGCCGGACTTGAGGACACTTTACGAGCTGACCTTGGTGCGTGATGGCTTCTCGATATCTACGGCCTCCTGCCTGGCGGAGGCGTTTGCGCACTTGAACGAACGTCGTTTTGATGTCGTCATTACCGACATGCGCTTGCCCGATGGGCTGGGTGTGGAACTGATTCGCCATCTCAAGGCACAACAACGCAAGGAACGGTGTGTTGTCATTACGGCCTATGGATCGGCAGAAAATGCAGTCGAGTCACTCAAGGCAGGGGCATTCGACTACCTGACCAAGCCAGTGGATCTGAAGCAGTTCAGAGGGGTCATTGCTTCAGCGGTACAGGATGCGAGGACACGAGGCAGCACAGGTTCACTTTCTGCATCGAAGTCGGGCAGTGATGCGCAGGAAGCGCTGGCGCGACTTGTCGGCGAGTCAGTGACCATGCGACTGGTCAAGGAGAGGATCATCAAGGTGGCGCGGAGCATGGCGCCGATCTTGGTTACTGGCGAGTCTGGCACTGGAAAAGAAATGGTGGCCAGCGCGATACATGCCAGCAGTCATCGCACTGGCGGCGCCTGGGTCGCCGTGAATTGCAGTGCAATCCCGGAAAATCTTCTTGAGACCGAGTTCTTTGGCGCCAAGAAGGGTGCTTATACCGGTTCCCATCAGGATCGCGACGGATTCTTTCAGGCGGCTCGCGGCGGCACTTTGTTCCTCGATGAAATTGGCGACTTGCCGCTGGCCATGCAGTCCAAACTATTGCGTGCCATTCAGGAGCGTTGCATTCGCCCGATCGGCTCCCCTCAGGAGGAAGCGGTGGACGTGCGCATCATCAGTGCGACCCACAAGGATTTGGCAGCAGAAGTGCAGGCAGGGCGCTTTCGACAGGATCTTTATTACCGGCTCAATGTGATCCAGATCCATATTCCTCCATTGCGTGAGCGGCGCGAAGACTTGCCGGCCTTGTGCGCAGCCTTGCTGAGCCGGATTGCCTCCGAGTCAGATATCGCCGTGCCGACGTTGCCAGCGGCGGTGCTGGAGCAATTGGCCCAGGATCCGCTGTTTGGTAATGTGCGGGAACTGGAGAATCTGTTGCATCGGGCGGTGGCGCTGAGAGAAGAGGATGAGTTGCAGTTTGAACCCTCAGCATCCCAGCCGCTGGCCCAGCAGGGTGTGGCAACGAGTGACTTGGAAGTAATTGCGTTGGAAGGAAAACCGTCAGCCTTGCCGAGCGACTTGCAAGCCTACCTCGACGGCGCAGAGCGAACGATCCTGATTCAGGCTTTGCGGGAGACCGGATTCAATCGCACGGCCGCCGCCACCCGTCTGGGATTGAGTCTGCGTCAGATGCGTTATCGGATCGCCAGATTGCACATTGACGCCCAAAATTACGGTGGAAAGTTCGATGAATCGGACTGACGGCACTGAGACATCGACGCTCTGGAGTGATGGTTGGTACCAGCATGCCATGCCAGTGGCATCGCCGAACTTTGGGCCTCGTCCGGCGCAGACAGCAGTGGATCTTGTTGTCTTGCATTCCATCAGCCTGCCGCCGGGCGAGTACGGGGGTGACGCGGTGGGACGCTTGTTTTGCAATCAGCTCGACCTGGACCAGCACCCCTATTTCCAGCGTCTTGCCGGGCTGCGCGTTTCTTCTCACTTCTATATTCGTCGCCATGGCGAATTACTGCAGTTTGTGAGTGCTGATGAGCGGGCTTGGCATGCCGGTGCGTCGAGCTATGGCGAAAGCAATAATTGCAACGACAACTCGATCGGGGTAGAGCTTGAGGGCATCGAAGGAGGTCTCTTTGAACCCGATCAGTATGAAACGCTGGTGGCATTGTGTTCGGCCATTTTGCAGCGCTATCCGATCACTGCGATTGCCGGGCACGAACACGTCGCACCAGTTCGAAAGACCGATCCAGGCGCCGGCTTTGACTGGCGCTTGTTGCAGCAAGGACTGGGATTGGATTCGCGATTTTTTCCTGAACGAGAGATGTCTCGAGTCGGTGCACGAGCGTGATTGCAGGCGCGCTGCGAAAAACCATGGCTTCGCTCCTGGACACTACCGGTAGCGGCTTGTAATCTGTGCGGACACCATATATAGTGTGTTTCTCTTTTACAATGACCTTGTTTTTCTGATGCCAAGTGATTGGCGATGTTGCCGTACAACACTTCGGGCTCCGATGGAGCCGTGATGTGATCGAATACTTTTCATTTCATTTCGCTGCTCTGATAATCGACCGATGGTCTCAAGAATTCCACAAATCGTTGTGTGCCTGGAGAAATCCAGAAACGGTTTGTGCACCCGAGTTCATGGTGCTGGGATGAATCCCAACACCATGAATCGCTTCATGCTCTCCAACTCGCATGAAGTGCTCTTTGTAAATTGATCAAGGAGAAATAAATGGCAACTGCAAAAAAACCGGCCGCAAAGAAGGCCGCTCCCGCTAAGAAAGTAGCGGCAAAGAAAGCTGCACCGGCAAAGAAAGCGGCACCAGCGAAAAAAGTAGCAGCAAAGAAAGCTGCGCCGGCAAAGAAAGCGGCACCAGCGAAGAAGGTAGCAGCAAAGAAAGCCGCTCCGAAAAAAGTCGCTGCTAAAAAGCCAGCCGCCAAGAAGGCAGCTCCGGCGAAAAAAGTAGCCGCCAAGAAGGTAGCTGCCAAGAAGGCACCTGCTAAAAAGGCGCCTGCCAAGAAGGCCGCGGTAGCAAAGAAACCTGCTGCCAAAAAGCCAGCCGCCAAGAAAGCAGCCAAGAAGCCGGCTGCGAAGAAAGCCGCGAAGGCACCCGCTGCCAAGGCAGCGCCTGCCCCGGCCGCCCCTGCTGCTCAGACGACTTTGAGCCCGCAGGCCGCATGGCCATTTCCGACGGCCAGCAAGCCCTGAGCCTTAACCAGGTTCGGCTTGAAGCCCGGTGCGTAACCGCATCGGGCTTTTTTTATTACAGCCCGAGCAATTTCAAGTCTACCGTGTAGTTTTGTGGTCCACGTTGTGCTATCTTGAGTGAGCCCAAGTGATTTCCCAGAGTGGCACAGCGTTGCAGCGACCATCCCCGTTCGAGCCCGAATAGCAGTGCGCCTCGGAAGGCATCCCCGCATCCGGTGGGGTCGACCACGGCCTGCGCCTTGACTGGGGCAATATGTGTCTTGCTGCCCTGAACCCAGACTTCGCATCCGTCTGCTCCCAGTGTCACGATCAGTCCTTGAACACGGCGCGAGATTTCGGCACAGTTCCAACCTGTGCGGTCGCTAAGCATCTTGCCTTCGTAGTCGTTCACGGTGACCCAACTGGCCTGATCGAGCAGGGTCCGCAGTTCTTGGCTATCAAATCGGGGAAGTTGTTGGCCGGGGTCAAATACAAAGGGAATTTTGGCTGCGGCAAATTGCTCGGCATGCTGCCACATGGCATCGCGGCCATCCGGAGCGATGATGCCGATCTTGACGTCGTCGCGTGCCACGATGCGGGTTAGGTAGGCTTGCTCCATGGCGCCGGGATGGAAGCCATTGATCTGGTTGTTGTCATGATCCGTGATGATCATGGCCTGTGCGGTGTAGGTGCCATCAACGGTCCGCACGAATTCAGTTGAAATTCCCAACTGTTGCAGCCTGTCGAGATAACTTGCGCCATCGGTGCCAACGGTTGCCATGGGCAGCGCGGTTCCGCCAAGTTGTTGCAACGCGAAGGCAATATTGCCTGCGCATCCGCCAAAATCGCGGCGCAGTGCGGGTACCAGAAAGGATACGTTCAGAATATGAAGTTGATCGGGCAGGATTTGCTCTGCAAATCGGCCCTCGAAGTTCATGATGGTGTCAAAGGCCAAGGAGCCGCAAATGATGGATGCCATGATTTTGGATAGGAGTTTAGGGGTAAAAGGCGTAAATGCGGTATCCCACGGTCTGCTGCGTCGTTTCCGCGAGGTCGGCTGTGACGACCAGTGAGGCAGACCACTCCGCCGCCGCGGACAGGGTGTCCGATTTGAGATCAAGTTCGGCGGGAAGGAGTACGCGGCGCAAAACAGCCTGATCACTGGTGTCGGTCAGCGTCAATTCGATGGCTGGTGCTGCAACTGCAAAAGGCGCTGTGTTCTTGACGGTGAAATTCAGACGATAGGAATTTCCGGCGACCCTGCTGAAGGAAGCGCGCTCAATGGCGATAGCGTCTTTTTGCCGCAGCGTCGATACCTGGCACTTCAAGGGTAGACAAAAGGCCACCAACCACGGTCTCAATGCCGGCTGTAGAACGGCGATGCGATCGCGTTCATGGAGCACAATTTGTCCGACGAGACCGAGAAGCAGGGCCAAACTCAGTGAACCCAGAACGAAGCGCTGCAGAGGTTTCTTTGTACGCGCGGTGGCAGCTTCGATGTTCAAGAAAGTGGCGATAGCCGGTTCTGTGTCTGGCGTCGCGATCGCGTTTACAGTGTCGGCCAGCAAGTGCAGTGATGCGTCGAAGATGGCTTCGCATGACCCGCAGCGGACCCAACCTTCTGAAATTCGAAGCTGGTCTGGAACGACCTTGAACAGGGTTTGACAGGCCGGACAACGTGTGATCAGGCTCATGAAATATGAATTGCGATACTGCCCATACTGTGAATCAGCGTTGCGCCGTCATGCGCACCCAGCCTTCTTCCTGGCTGGTGACTTCGAGTTGGCAATAAGGTGCGTAGGCGGCTTTCAGTTCGACTGCCTGGCGCGCAAGAATTCCCGCCAGCACCAGTGAGCCACCTGGCGCGACATGGGACCACAACAGCGGCGCCAGAACTTTTAAAGGGACAGCCAGTATATTGGCCAACACCGTCTGATAGACACCTGCCGCAACGTCGGGCGTGCCGGCGCGCAGGTGGACCTGATTTGCCCTGGCGTTCAGAGCGGTTGACTGCACCGCAGTCTCGTCAATGTCAACGGCGTCGATGTCGGTAGCGCCAAATTTGGCGGCACCGATGGCCAGGATCCCGGAGCCACAACCGTAATCAAGGACGCGCCCGAGCTTGCGTTGCTGTGCAATCCAGCGCAAACACATTCGCGTGGTTGGGTGGGTGCCGGTCCCGAAAGCGAGTCCGGGATCGAGTTCAATGACGATCTTGGCCTGCGCTGGAGGCTCATGCCAGCTTGGAACAATCCAGAATTCGGGCGTGATTTCGACCGGTGCAAACTGGGACTGTGTTAGCCGCACCCAATCCTGTTCAGGCACTTCGTGGGTAGCCAGAACAGAGCATTGGGTGAAGAATTGCTGCGCCTGCAGGATGGCCAGTGCATCGCCGGCCAAGGCTTGCGAGGCGTAAAGGGCGCAAACCCGCGAACGTTGCCAACCGTCCTTAGGGGGAGGCATCCCAGGCTCACCAAACAGTGCCTCTTCAGCATCGGTCTGGGCATCCGCGTCCTCGACGCTGACGCTCAGGGCGTCCAGTGCATCCAGGGCATCGCTTAAATGCTCAAGCTGGTTCTGTGGACACAGAAGGACGAGTTCAAACATGCAAGGTGCAATTCAGCGTTGATGGTGGCTGAGCCATTCTTCCAGGTAGTGAATGTTGGTTCCACCGGAAACAAATTTGGCGTCCAGCATCAGTTCGCGGTGCAGTGCAATGTTGCTGCTGATGCCTTCGACAACGGTTTCGCCCAGTGCCGTGGTCATGCGCGCCAGCGCCTGTTCACGCGTATCCCCGTGCACAATGATCTTGCCAATCATCGAGTCGTAGTTAGGAGGCACGAAATAGTTGGTGTAGATGTGGGAGTCGACACGTACGCCCGGTCCGCCAGGGGCGTGCCACATGCTGATGCGCCCGGGCGATGGCGTGCACTTGTAGGGGTCTTCGGCGTTGATTCGACATTCAATCGCATGCCCGCGAATCTGGATCTGGCGCTGGGTAAAAGGCAGCTTTTCACCGGCAGCGACCATGATCTGGGTCTTCACAATATCGACACCCGTTGTCATTTCGGTGACCGGATGCTCGACTTGCACGCGGGTATTCATCTCAATGAAATAGAACTCACCGTTCTCATAAAGAAACTCGAAGGTTCCGGCACCCCGGTAGCCGATCTTCTTGCAAGCAGTAACGCAGCGTTCGCCCAGTCGTTCTATCAGTTTTCGTGCGATGCCGGGCGCCGGCGCCTCTTCGATGATTTTTTGATGTCTGCGTTGCATCGAGCAGTCACGTTCGCCGAGATAGACCGCATTCTTGAATTTGTCTGCCAGCACCTGAATTTCGATATGTCGGGGGTTTTGTAGAAATTTTTCGAGATAGACGGCCGGATTACCGAACGCGGCACCCGCCTCGGCTCGTGTCATGCTCACGGCGTTAACCAGTGCGGCCTCTGTGTGCACCACCCGCATTCCGCGACCACCACCACCACCGGCGGCCTTGATGATGACCGGATATCCCACTGCTTTGGCAATGCGGCGAATCAGCGCGGGATCATCAGGCAACTCGCCTTCCGAGCCGGGGACGCATGGCACACCCGCCTTGATCATGGCTTGCTTGGCCGACACTTTGTCGCCCATCAGGCGAATGGATTCGGGCGTCGGTCCGATAAACTGAAAGCCGCTTCGTTCCACCCGTTCGGCAAAGTCTGCGTTCTCGCTCAGAAAGCCGTAGCCTGGATGAATCGCCTCGGCGTCAGTTACTTCGGCTGCAGAAATGATGGCAGGCATGTTCAGATAACTCAGTGCCGACTGTGCCGGACCAATGCATACTGCTTCTTCAGCCAATTTGACATACTTGGCTTCCCGGTCTGCTTCCGAGTAAACCATGACCGCGCGGACGCCGAGTTCGCGACAGGCGCGCTGGATTCTGAGGGCGATTTCGCCCCGATTGGCAACCAGGATTTTTTTGAACATAGACTTTGGCGCCAGCTTTACTCAATGGTGAATAAAGGCTGCCCGTATTCAACAGCTTGCCCGTTCTCACAGTGAATCTGGCTGACGACCCCGGATTTGTCAGACTCTATTTCGTTCAAGATCTTCATTGCTTCAATGATGCAGATGGTCTCACCGGCCTTGATGGAGTCGCCGATTTCAACAAAAGACTTGGCGCCGGGTGAAGCCGATCGGTAAAAAGTACCGACCATGGGCGACTTGACGTTGTGGCTGGCAGCGGGGGGAGGCGCCGCTGGTGCAGGCTCAGGTGCAGAGGCTGTGCTAGCCGGTGGGGTGCCAACTGCCGATACGACCGCAGCCGGCGCTGGATGCTGGGGTGTCGCTCCGCCACTTCCCTTGACTATACGGACCTTGCCTTCTGCCTCGGTAATTTCCAGTTCGGAAACATTTGAGTCTGACACCAAGTCAATCAGTGTCTTCAATTTTCTTAGATCCATGAGGTCTCCTGCATTGTTCTATCGATAACCGCTTAATTTACATTAAATTCAGTAAAAAACGAGCTATCTGTCACTATTTTACAGGAAAAATGGTTGCAGGCAAGAGGCGCTGCTGACACGACTTTGAGTCGTATTTCTACGCGGAGACAAGCCACGCCCTCAATTCGTCGGGTGTGACCTTGCCCATTTTACGATGAATGATTTGGGCGGTCCGGTCGATCACGACCGTGAAGGGTAAGCCGCCAATCAAATTTCCTAAAGATTTGCTGAGCTCAAGCCCGGAAATTCCTGCCAATGCGACCGGAAAACTGAGCGGTGATTGTGCAAGAAAGCGCTTCACAGGATCAAGTTCGTCAACCGCCAATCCTAGAACTTGCCATCCGTTAGCGTTATTTTCTTTGAAAAAGCTGCTCAATAAAGGAAGTTCTTCAATGCAAGGAGGGCACCAACTGGCCCAGAAGTTGAGCAGCAATGGCTTGCCGTGCATGCTGTGCAAGGCAAGCGTTTGACCGCCGGGTGTCGCAAATTCCAGTTGCCAGAAGCTTGAATCCAGGGTTTGGGGGGCGGGAGTTTTCTCAAGAGTTAGCCATGCCAGGCCGACGCCAGCGAGCGTAGCGGCACCAGCCAGGGTGCCAGCCAGCAAGCGACGTCGGCTTTGAGAGGGGGTGGGGTTCTTCATGTTTGCTGATCATGCAACAAATGCCGAACCGCCGCCAGATCACCGCGTGGACGGCGTCCTTTGGCGTCAGGTCGCAGGGCACCGCGCAGATCGTCGTAGTCGTAAATCAACAGATGCACGCCAATGTCCTCATGGAGATCCTGGCAGAAAGCATGCACGCTCAAGGCTGGCACCGTTTCACCGTGCAAGCCCGTGACGCTGCGGGCAAGGTAGTCAACCCCCTGATCAATCAGCAGTATCTCAGCCGATTTACTGTCATCACAAAATAGCTGGATGTAGATATCGGACAAGCGGGTGGCGTGGCCGTGCCAGACAGCACCGCCCAGATGCGGCGAGAAAGACGCCAGGCGTTCCATCCAAAGCAGGGCCAGGCGACGCAGCGCGCTGAGCTCACCGGCCTGTGTATCAGCGCAAAACAGTGCGATGTGCTCCAGCACGGCGTCCTCGATCTGATCATTGTCTGGCAGCGCGCAGCGCGCTGGCAGTCCCAGCTGGCGCACGGCGCGGCGCTTGGCCGCACCATAGTCCAGCCCTTCTTCTACGACCAGACGTGCTGCAACGGCCGATATTTCCAACTTCAAGTTGTCCATGAATGGGGATTTTGCCCTGATTGGCTCAGCCTAGAATCTGCTGATGCATATTCATATCCTTGGCATTTGCGGAACATTTATGGGCGGCCTGGCAGCGCTGGCGCGTGAAGCGGGTCACAAGGTGACTGGCTGTGACTCAGCTGTTTACCCGCCCATGAGCGAGCAGTTGCGCTCTCTTGGCATTGAGTTGATAGAAGGTTTTGGCGCTGAGCAGCTGGCATTAAAACCTGACATTTTCGTCGTCGGCAACGTCGTCAGCCGGGCACACCTTGCCGATGGCAGCGCCAAGTTCCCATTGATGGAGGCCATTCTGGACGCCGGACTGCCCTATACCAGCGGCCCGCAATGGCTGGCGGAGCATGTGCTGCAAGGGCGGCATGTGATCGCCGTCGCCGGCACCCACGGCAAGACCACGACCACGGCCATGATTGCCTGGATTCTCGAGTGCAGCGGTCTGCAACCCGGTTTTCTGGTCGGCGGCGTACCGCTGAACTTTGGCGTTTCAGCCCGATTGGGGAGTGGTGCCAGCTTCGTTATTGAAGCCGACGAATACGACACAGCATTTTTTGACAAGCGCAGCAAGTTTGTGCACTACCGGCCGCGAACAGCGGTGCTTAACAACCTTGAGTTTGATCACGCGGACATTTTTGACAATCTGGGGGCGATTGAGCGCCAGTTCCATCATCTGGTGCGCACAGTGCCAGCGCGTGGGCGCCTGCTGGTCAACGGGCTGGAAGAAAGTCTGGCGCGCGTGCTGCACATGGGTTGCTGGAGCGAGGTGCGCAGTTTTGGTGCCACCGTCAGCGACTTCAGTGCGCTGGGTGAGCCCGACGCGTTTGACGTGCTCTATCAAGGGCGTGTGATTACACGCGTGAAGTGGGCACTAACTGGTGTGCACAACCAATTGAATGCGCTGGCCGCCATTGCAGCGGCCGAGCATGTAGGTGTCTCACCAGACGCGGCAGCGAAGGCACTGCAGTCCTTTGAAAATGTGAAGCGCCGCATGGAACTGCGCGGCACGGTGGCATACCAGGGTGGCCGCATTGCGGTCTTCGATGACTTTGCTCATCATCCCACTGCGATTCGTACCACCATTGATGGATTGCGGCGCAAGGTCGGGTCGGGCGCGCGCATTCTGGCGGTCTTTGAGCCGCGCTCCAACACCATGAAGCTCGGCACCATGAAGGCCCAGCTTCCCTGGAGTCTTGAAAACGCTGATCTGGCGTTTTGCCATGGCGGCGCCTTGGGTTGGGATGCACGCGAAGCCCTGGCCGGCATGGGTGCCAAAGCGCAGGTGGCCGACAGCATTGATGCGCTGGTCGGACAGGTGCTGGGGCAAGCCCGTGCCGGCGACCAAATTCTGTGCATGAGCAATGGGGGTTTTGGTGGCATTCACCTCAAGTTGTTGCAGGCGCTGGAGCGCGCCTAGCGCGCCCGGCGAAGCTTGACCGCCTGTGACAACAATTCCAGTGAAGCGCAGGATTCATCCCAGCCCAGACAGGCATCGGTGATGCTCTTGCCGTATTCCAGGCGCGAGGCATCGTCCTTGCCGGCAGTGAACTTCTGCGAGCCAGCGCGCAGGTGGCTTTCGATCATCACGCCAAACACGCTCTTGGAGCCACCGGCAATCTGCTCTGCAATGTCGCGCGCAACATCGAGTTGCTTCTCGTGACGCTTGCTGCTGTTGGCGTGACTGCAGTCGACCATCAGGGTCGCTGGCAGTTTGGCAAGCGACAGGTCCCTGCAGGCGGCAGCGACGCTGGCAGCGTCGTAGTTGGGTGTCTTGCCGCCGCGCAGGATGACGTGGCAATCCTGGTTGCCGCTGGTCTGCACGATGGCCACCTGGCCGTTCTTGTGAACCGACAGAAAATGGTGCCCACCGGCCGCGGCCTGAATGGCGTCGGTGGCAATCTTGATGTTGCCATCGGTGCCGTTCTTGAAGCCGATCGGCGCTGACAGACCCGAGGCCAGTTCGCGGTGTACCTGGCTCTCGGTGGTGCGAGCGCCAATGGCACCCCATGAAATCAAGTCACCCAGATATTGGGGCGAGATGACGTCCAGGAACTCGCTGCCGGCCGGCAGACCAAGACGGTTGACTTCAATCAGCAATTGGCGCGCCATGCGCAGACCTTCGTCGATGCGGAAGGACTCATCCAGATACGGATCGTTGATCAATCCTTTCCAGCCCACAGTGGTGCGCGGCTTTTCGAAATAGACGCGCATCACAATCTCCAGCGTGTTGGCGTACTTGTCACGCTGCTGTTTGAGTTGCTGTGCGTAGTCCAGCGCGGCAGCCGGGTCGTGGATGGAGCAGGGGCCGATGACGACCAACAGGCGGTCGTCGTGGCCGGTCATGATGTTGTGGATGCTTCGGCGCGTGCTGCTGATCAGTGACTCGGCGGCCGTGCCACGAATCGGAAAAAACCGGATCAAATGTTCGGGAGGCGGCAACACGGTAATGTCCTTGATGCGTTCGTCATCGGTCTGACCGGTTCGGTCAGTGCGAGGCGTATTCGGGTTCGCATACCAGGCATCCGCTTGGTTGGATGTTGCTTTGGATTTCATCTTCGCTTTCCTTCATTTGTTGGGGACAGAGCTGGCTCGCGTCGCGTAGCTGCGGTCTGTCCCACAATGTTTCACGGTTAAAAAAAAACCGCCGGGGTGCCGGCGGTTTTTGGAAGATCAGGACGTTTCTATCAGGTACGTTCAGAACTCTCTACCGCCGCAGGCGCTTGAGAACCAAAAATAGCTAAAGTAAAAACTGGCCGACTTCATAGGAGTAAATGTAGCACACGCGCGGCTGTCATCCCGGACGCTAGCGAGTCGTCATCCCGGACCATGGTTTGTCATCCCGGACATGGTTTGTCATCCCGGACCTGATCCGGGATCCATCGCTTGCGTCGATTGGACAATGGAGGGCTCAGGCGGTGCCACCGACGGTCAGGCCGTCAATGCGCAGCGTCGGCTGGCCGACGCCTACCGGAACGCTTTGGCCCTCCTTGCCGCAGGTGCCGACACCGCTGTCGAGTTTCATGTCGTTGCCGATCATGCTGACGCGCTTGAGGCACTCGGGGCCACTGCCGACCAGGGTTGCCCCTTTGACCGGGTACAAAATCTTGCCGTTCTCGACCCAGTAGGCCTCGCTTGCGGAGAAAACAAATTTTCCTGAGGTGATGTCAACCTGTCCGCCGCCGAAGTTGCTGGCGTAAAGCC
>CAITZZ010000104.1 GCA_903897005.1 uncultured beta proteobacterium
ATCATCGCTATTGCATAGCACCGGTGTGCCTTTTTGCAGTCTTGCACGCGGCGTGCCGTCCTGCCGGTCGGTGGCGTAAATACCCGGTATACGCAAGATGCTGCTGCGCACCGGGGTGGCGCGACCCAGAAAGCGGATCGTGTCTTCGGCGCTGATTCGGCGTCGGGCGCGCGGTGTGTCAGCCCCGGGGGAGCGGGTTTCACTGACCACCTCTCCCTGGCAATCGCCATAAACACCGCTGGTGGAGCCATAGACCAGAACCTCGGGCAAGCCGCGCAGGCGCAAGGCACGCACCAGCGCCACGGTGCGCGGGTCACTCCAGCCCGCTGACGGAGGCGGTGCCAGATGAACCACACGCTGCGCCAAGCCGGAGAATCGGCGCAAGGAGGCCGGATCGTCCAGATCACCCAGCAAAGGAGTGACGCCAGCGGCGCGAAGCGTGGCCAAGCGCGACGCACTGGAAGTCAGTGCCAACAGGCGCACACCCGAAGGCAGGCTGCGCGCCAGGCGCATGCCGACATCACCGCAGCCGACAATCAACAGGCGCAATCGACGAAAGCGCGCCGGCAAGGCGCCGGTTAACACTGAGAACTCCAGTGCAGAAGGGGACTCTGGTTTGAAGGCAAAATCGGTACTACCCCATAGTTGATATGCAACAGGGTCCAAGGATACAGAAAAGATGACGCCCAGCGAAACAACAACAGCAGAGTTTTTGATCAGCATTAAGCCAAGCGAGAGAACATTTACTGCCGGCGCCGGCGAAACCCTGCTGGCGGCAGCGATTCGGCAGGGTGTAGGCCTGCCCTACGGTTGCAAGGATGGCGCCTGTGGCTCCTGCAAGTGCAAGAAACTCAGCGGCGTGGTGCAGCACGGCACCCACCAGAGCAAGGCCTTGAGCGACGAAGAAGAAGCGGCCGGCATGGTGTTGACCTGCTGCGCGCTAGCGCTTGGCGATGTGGTGCTGGAGTCGCGCCAGGTGACGCAAACCGGGTCTTTTCCGGTAAAGAAGATGCCGGCCCGCTTGAGCCAGTTGGAACGCAAGTCGCCCGACGTGATGCTGATGAGGCTGCAACTTCCCGCTAACGAGGCCTTCAGCTACCACGCCGGCCAGTACCTTGATTTCCTCCTGCCCGACGGCTTGCGGCGCAGCTACTCCATGGCCAGCGCAGCAGGCGTTCCGGGCCAGAGCGCCACGCTGGAGTTGCATGTCCGGCACCTACCCGGCGGGGTGTTCACCGATCGCGTCTTTGGCGCCATGAAGGAAAAAGAAGTCCTGCGCCTGGAGGGTCCGTTTGGCAGCTTTTACCTGCGCGAGGACAGCAACAAGCCGATGGTGCTGCTGGCCTCGGGCACCGGCTTTGCCCCGATCAAGGCCATCATCGAGCAGATGCAGCAGAAAGACATCAAACGCCCCGCGACGCTGTACTGGGGTGGCCGACGTCCCCAGGACCTGTACCTGGAGGACTGGGTCCGCACGCAGCTGACGGAGATGCCGCAGCTGCGTTACGTGCCGGTGATTTCGGACGCGCTGCCCGAGGACGACTGGAGCGGACGCACTGGCTTTGTCCATCGGGCCGTGCTGCAGGACCTGCCGGATCTGAGCGGCCACCAGGTCTATGCCTGCGGCGTCCCGGTCATGGTCCAATCGGCGCAAAGCGATTTCTCCCAAGCCGGCTTGCCGCCCGACGAGTTTTACGCTGATGCGTTCACCAGCGAAGCTGACAAATTGACGAAAGCCAACCCATGAATTACAAAAAGCTACTTCTCACCGCACTAACGCTCACGGCCTGCCTGGCTGCGCCGCTGGTGCACGCACAGGGCAAGCCGATCCGCCTGATCGTTCCCTACGCTGCCGGCGGACCGCTGGACATCACAGCGCGGGCACTGGCAGAGCGGGTCAAGGACACGCTGGGCACGGTCATTGTCGAGAACCGTGCCGGCGCTGGCGGCAATATTGGTGCCGACGCGGTTGCCAAGGCAGCGCCGGACGGCTTGACCATCGGCATCGCCGCTACCGCCACGCATGCCGTCAACCCCTGGCTCTACAGCAAGATGCCCTACAACGCAGCCACCGACTTTGCCCCGATCACGCAAATGGTGCGGGTGCCCAACGTGCTGGTGATGAACGCGGATACCGCGCAGCGCCTGAAGATCAACAGCGTGCAGGAGCTGATTGCCTACGCCAAGGCGAATCCGGCCAAGCTCAATTACGCCAGCGGCGGCAACGGCAGCGCTGGCCATCTGGCAGGCGAAATGTTCAAGCGAGATGCCGGCATCTTTGCCGTGCACATTCCGTACAACGGCGGCGCCCCGGCGCAGTTGGCCCTGCTCAGTGGCCAGGTCGATTTCAACTTCGACAACCTGGCCACCGCGGCACCCAACATTCGCTCCGGCAAGCTCAAGGCGCTGGCCGTGACCACACTGGCACACTCCAGCGCCCTGCCCGGCGTACCCCCGGTGGCCGACACGCTCAAGGGCTTTGCCATCGACACCTGGTGGGGTCTGGTGGCACCGGCCGCCACGCCCAAAGACGTGCTGGCGCGCCTGAACCAGGCCTTTGTCGTGGCCCTGAACGCACCCGAAACCAAAACCCGTTTTGCCACGTTGCTGGCCGAACCGGTGCCAAGCACCGCAGAAGAATTTGGCAAGCTCATGAAAGACGAGCGCGCCAAGTACGAAACGCTGGTCAAGGCTTCCGGCGCGCGGGTTGACTGAAGGCCTCAGTCGGTTCGGGCCCCCGACTCAAACCACTGTTTGATGAGCAGCCGCTCGGCCTCGGTGATGCCGGTGGCATTGTTCATCGGCATCAGTTTGAGCACCACGGCCTGCTGGTACAGGTACTGCGCGTAGGCCTTGACGTATTGCGGCGAGTCCAGGCGCACGTTCTTCATCTGCACCTTCTCACCGTGGCAGAGGTAGCAGCGCTGGGCCAGCACTGGCTGCAAATCAGCGTAGCGCAGCGGGCGAACGACGGAGTTGCCGCCCGCAGAGACCAGCGGCGCGTCGGGTCGCAGCCAGACGATCAATGCCAGAATCGCTGCCACGCCTGCCAAAGCGTAAGGCAGTGGATTGCCGTTGCGCCCGAGCTTGTAGCCGTGGCGCATGACGAAGAACTGGCGGATGGAAGCACCGGCAAACATCATCAGAACCAGCACCAGCCAGTTTTGCGGATGGCTGTAGGTAAAGCTGTAGTGGCCGCTGAGCATGGCAAACAGCACCGGCAAGGTGAAATAGGTGTTGTGCACGCTGCGCTGCTTGCCGCGCTTGCCGTGAATCGCATCCACCGGCGCACCAGCCTTGATCTGGGCCACCACCTTCTTCTGCCCGGGGATGATCCAGAACAGCACATTGGCGCTCATGCTGGTAGCGAGCATGGCCCCCACCAGCAGAAAGGCGGCGCGCCCGGCAAACCAGTGGCAGGCGGCCCAGGAAGCCACACACACCAGCGCGAACACCAGAACCCCGACAATGGCTTCGCCATGTTTGCGCTGACCGAACACGCGACAGATCAGGTCATACAAAAGCCAGAACAGCACCAGAAACGACAGCGCCACCGCAATCGCCGTGGCAGGCGCCCAGTCCATCAGCGATTTGTCGATCAGGTAGGTGCTGGCACTCCAGAGGTAACTTACCGTGAACAGCGAAAACCCGCTGAGCCAGGTGCTGTAGCCCTCCCAGTAAAACCAGTGCAGCTGATTCGGCAGTTCCGGCGGCGAGACATTGAACTTGACCGGGTGGTAAAAACCGCCGCCATGCACCGCCCAGAGCTCGCCCGTCACACCCTGCTTCTGCAGATCTTCGTCTTGCGCCGGCGTCAGGCTGCTGTCCAGAAAGACAAAATAAAAGGACGAGCCAATCCAGGCGATGGCGGTGATGACGTGAACCCAGCGCAACAGCAGATTGGCCCAGTCGAGGTAATAACTTTCCATAAATCCTTGCTCTTTTGATGCCCGCAGTTCAGCGGCTGCCTGACAGGCTTTGCAATATCTGTGCCGCCACCGCAACGGCAATGACCTCAGGCTCCTTGCCGTGGATCCCGGGAATGCCGATGGGACAGGTGACGTGGGCGATTTCCTGCGCCGTAAAGCCACGCGCCGCGAGTCGGTGGCCGAAGGTCGCCCACTTGGTCTTGCTGCCAATCAGACCGACATAAGGCAGGTCGGCCTGCAAACGCTGGCGCCTCAGACAGGCCGCGACCACCTCCAGATCCTCGGCATGGCTGAAGCTCATGATCAGAACACGGGAGCCTGGCGCCAACGCGGCGACTTCGGCTTGCACGGGATCGGAATGCAGGCAGACGACGCCCAGCGGCAACTCGGCTGGAAAGATCTCGTCACGGCTGTCAATCCAGCGCAGCTTCAGGGGCAGTCGCGAGAGCACCTGCACCAGCGCCTGGCCCACATGGCCCCCACCAAAGAGGGCCAGCGG
>CAITZZ010000105.1 GCA_903897005.1 uncultured beta proteobacterium
AAGACCGACTGCAACAGGTGATAGCCGTCACTGCGGCGCCCCGTGACGTGCAGGAACAGGTTGAGCTTGGCCGGTGCTGCAATGTCGTAGAGCGACTTCATTTTTCGAGTATCAGTCTGATTTGTGCCTCGGATCCCGCTTGCGTGCGCCGCGCCAGTATGCGCCCCGCAGCGTACTGCGAAAGGTCGGCCTGCCAGCCGGCGACCTCTTTATCGTCTCCGGCCAGCCAGGCAAAGAGTGCAGCCAGCGGCAGTTCGGTGCCCAGGGTGTGCCGTATCAAGGCTTCCAGCGACCCAAAGTCTCGCGTCTCGCCATTGCTGCGCAGGGTCGCGCTGCGTGCGCTCCAGGACAGCACTGCGGCTGTGCCTCCGAGCGGCGTGTAAAGGGTCAGCGCACCCGCCTGCGGGTCGCCACTGAGCTCAAAGCCGGCGCTCAGGGACTGCGCTGGCGTCTGCTCCAGGCTCGATGGGATCGTGATGGCGAGCCGTCCGCGCCAGTAGCTGGCACTGGCGCCCTCACTGGCGGTCGGTGGCACCGCGCACGCTGTGAGCAAAACAGCGGCAGCAAGCGCCGCCATGCGAAGGGCCCTGAAGAGCAGCATTACAACTTCACACGCAGCCGCTTGAGTGTGTCCAGCAGCGTCTCGTTGTCGGCGTTGATCTGCGCACCCTCCTTCCAGACGCTCAGAGCCTCGTCACGACGGCCCAGGGTCCACAGTACTTCACCCAGATGCGCTGCAATCTCCGCGTCCGGCTTGGCCTTGAAGGCGCCTTGCAGGAGGTGCAGGGCTTCCGCCAGGTTGCCAGCACGGAATTCGACCCAGGCCAGGCTGTCGGTGATGAAAGGGTCGGCTGGCGCGTATTCCAGCGCCTTCAGAACAAGTTGGCGTGCCTCGCCCAGGCGTGTGTTGCGTTCGGCCAGCGAAAAACCGAGCGCGTTGTAGGCGTGCTGATAGTCCGGCTTGCCGGCCATCACCTGGCGCAGCAGGCGCTCCATCTCGTCAAGTTTTCCCAACTTCTCGGCCATCATGGCCATGTCGTAAACCAGGTCGAAATCGTTCGGATGGCGCGCGGTGGCCTCGGCCAGGAGCTCGTAGGCACTGCGGTACTGTTTGCCGTCACGCAGCAACTGGACCTCCGCCGAAATCTTCATGCGGGCGTCCTGCGCTGACTTTTCCGGCTGGCTGCGAATCAGCTTGCGCGCCTCCTCAAGCTTGCCCTGGCGCGCCAGCATCGAGGCGCGGCGAAACTGGGCACCCTGCAGATCCTCCGGGTTGTCGATGCGCTTGAGCCAGCCATCGGCCTTGGCAAAATCCTTGCCCTGTTCGGCAATCTGCGCCAATGAAAGATAAGCCTGATTCAGACCGCGGCTGGTTTCTGCGCGGGCCGCCGCGCCGCGTTTGGCAAGCGCCAGATCGACATAGTGGTTGAAGGACTGCTCGGCCGCAGCGAGCTTTCCGTCCTGCAATTCGAGCGCTCCGCGCACCAGCCAGGCTGGCAGGTAATCGGGCTTCTCGGTGCTCACCAGCAGAAGCTGTTGCGCCGCTTCGTTAAAGCGCTGGGTGTCCAGCAACATCCTTGCATATTCCATGCGGAACTCGGCCGCTGGCGCGCCCTCGAGGTATTTCTTCACGATCGCCTCGGCCTGCGGTGTCTTTGGATTCATCATTGACAAAGCCAGCATCGCCGGGCCGTCTGCCTTGGCGTCCAGTGCCTGAGCGCGCCGCGCCGCCTCCAGCGCGCCAACGCTGTCACCCGCCTCCAGCCGCAGGCGGCCAATGCTGGTCCAGGCAGCCACACCCGGCACCGGTGTGCCCAGATAGGCCGCCAAGGCCTGCTCGGTCGTCGCCGCGGCAAGTTTCTTGTCACTGGCGCGGGCAAAGTAGCGTGGGATGGCCGCGATCGCCACTGCGCGTTCCCTGGCATCGGTGCTGGCCACTTCGCGCTTGAGTGGCTCCAGCGTTTCAGCAATCCGGTTCAGACCGATCAGGATCTGCAGCAAATAGCGATTGGCTTCCCTGGAGGCGGGGACGGCCTGACGCCAGGCCCGCGCTGCCGCCAGCGCGGCTTCGCCGGAGCGCGTCTGCAAGGCGATGTCGACTGCGCGCTGGTAAAGGCGGCCGTCACCCGTCTTCCTGGCTGCATCGAGCAACAAGGAGTAGCCGGTGCCTGGCTCGCCGTCACGCGCGTTGAGTTCTCCAAGCAGGAGTTGGTAAAAAAGCTCGCTGTCGAGCGCGGAACTCACCGGTGCGGCGGTGTTGCTGTCAGGTGTCTGCGCCTGCGCGCCAAGGGCGCAGAGGAAGACAAACGGGAGCCAGAGGCGATGGAAAAACGGCATCGGACCATAATAATCCATGTCTGCATCCACGGTTTGTCATGCCTGAATTACCCGAAGTCGAAGTCACGCGTCTGAGTTTTGCCAGCAGGATTGCCGGTGCGCAAGTGTTGGCTGTGCGCATGGGCAAGGCCTTGCGTTGGCCACTGGGCTGTGCGCCAGCACGACTGGTCGGACGAACCGTGCGCTGCGTGCGCCGGCGTGGCAAGTACCTGCTGATCGATCTGGATCGGGGCTTGCTGCTGCTGCATCTGGGCATGTCGGGTAGCCTGAGCTTTGCCTCGGAACTGCCGGCACCGGGCAAGCACGATCACTTTGAGTTGGTGACCACACAGGGCACGCTGCGCCTGAATGACCCGCGCCGCTTTGGCGCAGTGGTGTACGCGCCCGCCCAGGATGTGGGCGTAGCCAGCACTTTGCTGGGACGGCTCGGCGTCGAGCCCTTGACGGACGATTTCGATGTGGACAGTTTTCATGCGGGTTTGAAGCGTCGCAAGGCGGCGATCAAACAGGTTCTGCTGGCGGGCGACCTGGTGGTTGGGGTCGGCAACATCTATGCTAGCGAGGCGCTTTTTCTGGCCGGGATCCGCCCGACGGTCATTGCCGCTCGTTTGAGCCGGCCGCGCGTGGCGCGGCTGCATGCGGCGATTCGCGACATCCTGGGGCGTGCGCTGCTCAGTGGCGGCAGTACCTTGCGCAACTTTTCCAGTGCCAGCGGCGAGAAGGGGCACTTTCAGTTGGAAACCATGGTCTATGCGCGCCAGGGCGAGCCCT
>CAITZZ010000106.1 GCA_903897005.1 uncultured beta proteobacterium
CATGCCATTGACACGGCAGATCACGGGCTTGTCGCACAACAAAATGGCGCTGACCATGTCATTGAACAGCCGCATGTACTGACGGTATTCCTGCGGATGACCGGCGTAGTACTCGGCGTATTCCTTGGTGTTGCCACCGGTGCAAAAAGCCTTGTCGCCGGCGCCGGTGAAAACGACGCAGACCACGTCGCGTGCGTTGGCGGCAGCGCGCATGGCCAGGATCACGCCCTTGACCATGTCGGTGGTGTAGGAGTTGTACTGGCTCGGGTTGTCCAGTGTGATCCAGGCGTTGAAGAGGCCTGGCACCACGCTACCGTCGGGCATGCGCGCCGGGCGCTTTTCATATTTGACGCCGGGCTTGGAAATGTCATCGACCAGATCGTGGTTCTTGAAGTCGCGTGTCATGGGTGTGCTCCTTAAGTTGATTTGATTGGGTTTGTCATTGCGCCGGTATCAGCACCGCGCGCCGCTTGATCTCACGGTGATGCACGGCGGGAAAGATCTGGTTGATGTTGTCCAGCGGGTGCTCTTCAACAAACGGGCCTAGTTGTACCTTGCCATCGAGCACCAGATCCAGCGCGGCCGGGTAGTACTCGGGCGGGCAGCCCCAGTTGCCCAAAGCGCGCGCGTCGAAGGCCATCAGGTTGGACAGTCGGACTTCTACGCGGTCCATCGTGAAACCAACCACCGACAGGGTGGCGCCATGCACCAGCAGGCCGAAGGCCGACAATTGCCCGGCGGCGGTGCCTGAGCATTCAAAAATCTGCCACTCGGTGCTGCGCAAGCCGTTCTGCTTGGCAAAGGCCTGGATCGCCGCCTTCAAAGCCTTGGTGTCGTGGTTGCGGGCGTTCAGTGTGAGTGACGCGCCGCCATGCGCTGCGATGGAGGCGAGTTTTTCGTCATCGACGTCGATCGCTACCACCTTGGCACCGAAGGCGCGCGCCACCTGAACGCAGTAGCCGCCGACGCCGCCGGCGCCGATCACCACCGCCAGACTGCCGGGTGTCACGCCGGCGCGACGCACGGCCTGGTAAGGCGTGGTGAGTGCGTCAGCAATGATGGAGACTTGTGCCAGATTCAGACCGATGGCGGCCAGGCGCTTTTCGTCGACTTCGCACAGGCCACGACCGGGCACCACGATGTGCGAAGCAAAACCACCTTGAATGTCATTGCCTGGCATTTTTTGCGCGCGGCAGATCGTTTCCAGTCCGCGCTTGCACAAATCACACTCACCGCAGGGCAGCACGGCCGGGATGATCACCGCTTTGCCGAGCCAGGCCTCGGCGCCGGCGCCGGCCGCCACCACGTGACCGCTGATCTCGTGCCCCAGGGTGAGCGGCAGGGCGATGTTGGTGCGCACACCATCGTAGTAGTAGCCCAGATCGGTATGACAGACACCGCAGCCGGCAATCGCCACCACCACTTCTCCGGCCGCGGCTGCAGCGTTGAAGGCGACCCGCTCGAACGGTTCGCCGGGCTTGTTCATTTGCCAACGGTAGGCCGGGATACTCATGTTTTGTCTCCTGCTGAAAGATGGACGAATGGGAATTTTCGTAATTGTCGTATATTAGTACCTAATTACCATCAATGCCAGAAAAATTTTTGAAAATTGGATGGACGGCCGCTGATTTCAGTCAAACTCAAGACTTTTTCACCGGTCCCGCAAGGTATTCAATCGAAGGAGAGCAACTTGCAAGAACAAATTTCGGCCCCAAGCAGTGTCTCCATTGCACTGGCGGGCAGCGGGGGCAGCGGCGTCATGACCGCCGGCACCGTGCTGCTGGCGGCTGCCGCCAAGGCGGGCGCCTATGGAGTCATGGTGCGCACCAGTGGGCCGCAGATTCGGGGTGGCGAGGCGGCCGCACTGGTGCGGCTGGGGCCGCAGCCGGTCAGTTCGCTTGATGACGGTTTTGACCTGTTGCTCGCGATCGACTGGCAAAACGTCAACCGCTTTGCCGATGAGATCGTGCTCGGGCCGCGCAGCGTGCTCATCGGTGACCCCGACGAGGGCGAGGCGCCAGAGGTTTTCAAGGCCACGGGGGCGCGCTACATTCCCCTGAGTCTGAAGAAGATGGCCAAGGAAATTCCGGGCTGCTGGATCAATATGCTGGCGCTGGGGATTTCCGGCACGCTGGCCGGCTTGCCCTTGCAGGCCCTGCAGGATGCGGTGCGTGAGTCATGGAAAAAGCCGGACACGCTGGAGGCCAATCTGCTGGCGGTGGCCAGAGGTGCGCAAGCGGCGACCGATATGGCCGAGCAACTGGCGACAAATGGCGGACCGATGGCGCAGCTGCAGGGTGGCGCGGCATCGGACAGCAAGCGCTGGATGATCAGTGGCAACGAAGCCGCTGGCTTTGGCGCGATCCGTGGTGGCGTGCGTTTTGTCGCTGCCTATCCGATCACACCTGCCACCGAGGTGCTGGAGTGGCTGGCGCCGAGCTTGATCAAGGTCGGTGGCACCCTGCTGCAGGCCGAGGACGAACTCGCGTCCATCAATATGATCATTGGCGCTTCCTACGGCGGCGTGCCTTCGCTGACCGCCACCGCCGGCCCCGGTCTGGCCCTGATGACAGAAGCGATTGGCTTGGCTGTCGCAGCCGAGGTGCCGATCGTGGTGATCGATGTGATGCGCGGCGGACCCTCCACTGGCATCCCTGCCAAGAGCGAGCAAAGCGATTTGTCGTTTGCCGTCAGTGGCCTGCACGGTGATGCACCGCGACTGGTGGTGGCACCGAGTTCGATTTCGGACTGCCTGGGTGCGACCCAGTGGGCGGTGCAGTTGGCTGAGGCCCTGCAGGCGCCGGCGATTGTGCTGTCGGACCAGTACATGGGACAGTCGCGCGCCATCATAGACCGGCCCACAGACAGTGACAGTGTGACTCAGCGATTGACTGCGCCAGCGAACGCACCGGACTACAAGCGCTACCGCAACACGGATTCCGGCGTTTCGCCGATGGCCATTCCCGGCACCGAAGGCGTGAGTTACACCGCCGACGGCCTCGAACACTCCGAAGCAGGTATTCCCAGCAGCCAGTCCAAGGACCATGTGCTGCAACTCAACAAGCGCGAGCGCAAACTCGCATTGCACGACTACGGTCCTTACTGGGCTGACCTTGAAGGCGATGCCGATGCCGTGGTGATCACGTTTGGCTCGAGCTCGGGTCCGGCGCGCGAGGCGGTGGCTCGTGCCCGCGCCGTGGGTGTCAATCTGCGTCTGATGGTGTTGCGCCTGCTGGCGCCGGCCCGGCCCGAGCAGATGGCGGCAGCCCTGCAAGGTGTCAAGCACGTTATCGTGGTGGAACAGAATCACGGCGCCCAGCTGTACCGCTATCTGCGCGCCTGGTACGACTTCCCGCAGCCGCCGGCCAGCTACCACCGACCCGGGCCCTTGCCGCTGCGTCCCGGAGAATTGTTGAACGCCCTGCTTGAGTGGAGGAAAGCACAATGAACGATATCGTCAACGACACACCGGCCGTACCGGTCCAGGTTCTGACTGCAGCCAATTTCAAGTCGAGCTACAAACCGATCTGGTGCCCGGGTTGTGGCGACTACACGGTGCTGAGTTCGGTCACCAAGGCGCTGGCCATCATGGGCGTGCCACCGAAAGATTGCGCGGTGGTCTCCGGCATTGGTTGCTCGTCGCGCATACCGGCTTACACCACCTGCTACGGTTTTCACGGCGTGCACGGCCGCTCGTTGGCGGCTGCCACCGGTCTCAAGGTGGCGCGGCCCGATCTGCAGGTGCTGGTGGCGGGTGGCGATGGTGATGGTTACTCGATCGGCGGCAACCACTTTCTGCATGCCTGCCGGCGCAACGTGGACATGACTTACCTGGTGATGGACAACCATGTCTACGGCATGACCAAAGGCCAGCCTTCACCCACCACCGAGCCCGACTGGGATTCCAAGCTTTCGCCCGGCGGCACCGGTGTGCGCGTCTTCAACCCGCCGGTGGTGGCGCTCGCGTCGGGCGCCAACTTTGTGGCGCGCGCCTTTGCCGGCGACCTGCATGGCACAGCCGACATCATTGCCAAGGCGATGCAACACCCCGGCTTTTCTTTTGTTGAAATACTGAGTCCCTGCGTTACCTTCCGACCGGAACAACGTGACTGGCGCAAGCTGGTGCGAGCAGCCGTGGTGCCAAGCACTGACGACGCCGGGCGCGCCGCCCGGCGCCTGATGACCGACGACGGCCTGAATATCGGGATTCTGTATGCTGGCAACCGGGCGCCGTATCAGGCCTCGGTGCGCGCGGCGGGCTGTAGCGTGGCCGAACTGGAAGCGGAGTTTGCCTTATGAGTCAGACCAACAGCAACGCAGCCGCCAGGCTGCCGGCCACACTGCAGGACTTCATGGCGCAGGCGCTGCAGATGGAACTCGACGCTGCAGAGCGCTACAACGAATTTGCCGACATGATGGAAACCCACAACAACCTGGAGGTGGCGCAGTGGTTTCGCAAGATGGCTGAAGTCGAGGGCAAACACGCCGATCAGATCATGAGCGAGATGGGCTGGAGTGAAGCACCGTCGGCTCTGCGCATGGCGCCGCTGTTGACGGGTCTGGAGGCGCCCGAGTCAGCGTCGGACGCTGAACTGCATTACCTGATGCAGCCCTGGCACGTGTTGCAACTGGCGCTCGCAAACGAGCAGCGGGCCGAGCGATTTTTTGCCAAACTGGCAAGTCTGGCCACGGTCGAATCGGTGCGCAAGGCGGCGCTCGAACTGCAGCAGGATGAAGCCGAGCACATCGAGATGGTGCAGGCCTGGCTCAAGAAGGTTCCGCAGCCCGCGGCCAGTTGGGATCAGGACCCCGATCCTCCGCGCTACGACAGTTAGTGTCTGATGCAAGTTCCACTTTCTGCTGGTAAACCCCGGTGCCACATAGGCTCACTCGTGCTTAAGATATTGCCTTGACATAGCATATTGAAATTAACATGAGCGCTGACATGGACAATTTTCCCTGCACAGAGACGGCATCGCCGTTGGCTCGTCTGTTTTCGACTGAACCGGGTGCCGTGCGGCTTGACCCGGTAGCTCGGCCATCCATCCGCCGCACGCGATCTGCTTTCACATCACTACCAACAGGAGAGAGACAATGAGCTTGAAGAAAACACTGCCGATGCTGGCCGCATTGGCAATGGCTACCGCGGCGTATGCCGATATCAACGTGGGTGTAACGGTATCGGCAACCGGTCCTGCCGCTTCCCTGGGTATACCGGAGAAGAATACGATCGCCCTGATGCCCACCACCATCGCCGGGCAGAAGATCAACTACATCGTTCTCGATGACGCATCGGACACCACAGCAGCGGTGACCAACGCTCGCAAATTGATCAATGAATACAAGGTCGATGTGCTGCTGGGTTCCACCACCACACCGAACTCGCTGGCCATGATTGACGTGGCTGCCGAGTCACAGACACCGATGATTTCGATGGCGGCATCGGCGCGTATCGTGGAACCGCAGGACGCCAAGAAGCGCTGGGTCTTCAAGACACCGCAGAACGACATCATGATGTCGCTGGCGATCGTCAGCCACATGGCCGACAGTGGTATCAAGAGCGTCGGCTTTATCGGTTTTTCGGATGCGTATGGTGAAGGCTGGTATCAGGAGTTCAGCAAGATTGCCGCGCTCAAGAGCATCCAGATCATCGCCAATGAACGCTATAACCGTACCGATACCTCGGTGACCGGACAGGTTCTCAAGATCGTGGCTGCGAAGCCCGACGCAGTGCTGATCGCCGCGTCTGGCACACCGGCCGTGCTGCCGCAGCGTGCTTTGAAGGAACGCGGCTACAGCGGCAAGTTCTACCAGACCCACGGTGTTGCCAACAACGACTTCCTGCGCGTTGGCGGCAAGGATGTGGAGGGCACTTTCCTGCCGTCCGGCCCGGTGCTGGTGGCAGCGCAATTGCCGGCCAACCACCCGCTGAAGAAATCTTCGGCCGACTATGTCGCCAGATATGAGAAGGCCAACGGCGCCGGTTCGGTCTCGACCTTTGGTGGCCACGCCTGGGATGCCGGCAAGCTGATGGAAGCTGCAGTGGGTCCGGCGCTGAAGAAGGCCAAGCCTGGCACAGCTGAATTCCGTGCAGCTTTGCGCGATGCTCTGGAGTCGGTCAAGGAAGTGGCCGGCGCGCACGGTGTCTTCAATATGTCGCCTACCGACCACCTGGGCCTGGATCAGCGCGCCCGCGTGATGGTCAAGATTGAGGGCGGCGCCTGGAAATACCAGCCCTGATGGACGGTCAGGTCGCCTTGCTGCTGGCGCAGGACGGCATCGTCAATGGTGCGGTCTATGCGCTGATGGCCTTGGCGCTGGTGCTGGTGTTTTCGGTCACCAAGGTGATCTTTATTCCGCAAGGCGAGTTTGTCGCATTTGGCGCGCTGACCATGGCCTTGCTGCAGGCCGGGCGCGCACCTGGAACGCTGTGGCTGTTGCTGACGCTGGCTGCGCTGACCCTGCTGGTGGAGTCTGTAAGACACCAGCGTGGGGTCGCAGTGGACTGGAAATCAACGGCCTTCTGGGCCGTTTTGCTGCCGGCACTGGCAGCGCTCCTGGTGTTGCTGCTGCGACCCACTTCGATGTTCGGGCAGGCCGCGACCACCTTGCTGGTCATCACACCGCTGGGCCCGCTGGTGTACCGCCTGGCGTACCGGCCGCTGGCCGACGCCACGGTCTTGACGCTGCTGATTGTGTCGGTCGCCCTGCATGGTGTGCTGGTCGGTCTGGGGCTGCTGTTCTTCGGTGCCGAGGGTTCGCGCACCAGTGCTTTTTCAGAACTCCGGCTTGAGCTCGGCGGCATTCCAGTCAGCGGCCAATCCTTGGTCGTGATGGGGGTGGCCAGTCTGCTGGTGGTCGGCATGTTTCTGTTTTTTGAACGCACCATCATCGGCAAGGCTTTGCGCGCCACGGCCATGAACCGTATCGGTGCGCGCTTGATGGGTATACCGACAGAACTCTCGGGCGACTTGAGCTTTGCGCTGGCGGCGCTGATTGGTGGTGTTTCCGGACTCCTGATTGCGCCCCTGACCACGGTCTATTACGACACCGGCTTCCTGATCGGGCTGAAAGGTTTTGTGGCTGCCATTATTGGCGGCCTGACCAGTTACCCCCTGGCCTTGTTCGGAGCGCTGCTGGTGGGTCTGCTCGAATCGTATTCTTCCTTCTGGGCCAGCGCGTTCAAGGAAGTCATTGTGTTCACCCTGATCATTCCGGTCCTGTGGTGGCGTTCGCTCCATAGTCATCACGTCGAGGACGAAGAATGACGAAGCGCCGACTCACATTGCTGGCTGTCGCGCTGTTGCTGGTAGCCTGGGGCTTTCTGCCCGAGTTCACCGTCACCATGCTGAACTACATTGGGCTGTACGCACTGGTCGCCGTTGGCCTGGTAATGCTGACCGGCGTTGCCGGCATGACCTCGTTTGGGCAGGCGGCGTTTGTGGGTCTTGGCGCCTACGCGACCGCCTGGTTCTGTACTGCGCCTGCTGGCGCCGCTTTGTTCGGTCTTTCGCCCGGATCGACCGCGCTGCCCTGGATCGGGCTGGCCGCCGGACTGCTCTTGAGTGCTGCCGTTGCCTGGTGTCTGGGTGCGGTGACCCTGCGCCTGTCCGGGCATTACCTGCCGCTGGGAACGATCGCCTGGGGCCTGAGTCTGTATTTCCTGTTTGGCAACCTGGAGTTTCTCGGTGGCCACACAGGTCTGGCCGGACTGCCGGCACTGTCGGTGGCAGGTTTTGAGTTGCGTTCAGTGCGGGAACTCGGTCTGCTCACCTGGGCCGTTCTGCTGCTGACGCTGTGGGCCTTGCACAACCTGCTTGATTCGCGTGAAGGGCGCGCCATTCGCGCGCTCAAGACCGGGCGCGTCATGGCCGAGAGCATGGGAGTGGATACGGCCCGTTACCGCATCAAGGTCTTTGTTCTGGCGGCCCTGCTGGCGGGTCTGTCGGGCTGGATGTACGCACATCTGCAGCGCTTTGTGAATCCGACACCCTTCAATCTGAACATCGGCATCGAATACCTGTTCATGGCCGTGGTCGGTGGTGCTGGTCACCTGTGGGGTGCGCTGCTGGGCGCCGCCTTGATCACGCTGATGAAGCAGTACCTGCAGGACATCTTGCCCAGCCTGCTGGGCAGCAGTGGCAACTTTGAGGTGATTGTGTTTGGTCTCTTGATGCTGCTGGTGTTGCAGCGCTTTTCCGATGGTCTGTGGCCAAGTCTGGCCCGGCGGGTGAACCGCTACCTGAAGGCGCCCCCAGCGGCCAGCAAGGGCGCTGGCGACGCCTTGGCGCAGCGCCCGCTGCCAGAGCGCGGCAGCGTCGTGCTCGATGCCAAGTCCGTGAGCAAGCGCTTTGGTGGACTGCTTGCCAACAACAACGTTGACCTGCAGGTTCGATCCGGCGAAATCCACGCCCTGATCGGTCCCAATGGTGCTGGCAAGAGCACCTTCTTCAACATGATTTCAGGCGTCGATGATCCGACTTCGGGCTCGGTGCGCCTGCTCGGGCGAGACATGCGCGCGCAGGCTTCACGTGTCTTCGCAGCCGTCGGTCTGGCGCGCACCTTCCAGCACGTGCGCCTGCTGGGCAACCGCAGTGTGCTCGACAACGTGGCGTTGGGTGCACATCTGCGCGGTCACAGCGGCTGGATCGCCTCCATGCTGCGCCTGGACCGGGCCGAGGAAGCGGCTTTGATGCGCGAGGCGACCCGCCAGATCGAGCGCTGTGGTCTGGCGCCGCAGTTGCATGAAACAGCGGCCTCGCTGGCCCTGGGACAGCAGCGCATTGTCGAGATTGCGCGGGCGCTGGCGGCGCGACCCAGCGTGCTTTTGCTCGATGAACCGGCCGCCGGTTTGCCCTACATGGAGAAGCAGGCGCTGGCGCGCCTTTTGGGTCAGTTGCGGGAGGAGGGCATGGCCATTCTGGTGGTGGAGCACGATATGGAATTTGTCATGAACATCGCCGACCGCATCACGGTGCTGGAGTTTGGCCAGGTCATAGCGCGTGGCACGCCAGCCCAGGTGCAGGTCGATCCGAAAGTTCTGGCCGCTTATCTGGGTGGCGCCGACGGGGAAGCCACGCCATGACGCAGCCACTGCTTGAACTCAAGAAACTGAGTGTCTGTTACGGCGAGGTCGAGGCTGTGCATCAGATCGATCTGGTGGTTCAGACCGGCGAAATCGTGACCGTGATCGGACCCAATGGCGCTGGCAAGTCCACCCTGCTGATGGCTGCCATGGGGCTGCTGCCCAGCAAAGGCGAAATCTGGCTCGACGGCAGCGTGATTCGCCGCCCCTCGGTTCATGCCCTGGTGACGGGTGGTGCCGCGCTGGTGCCGGAGCGGCGTGAACTGTTTGGCGAGATGTCGGTGCAGGACAACCTCCTGCTTGGCGGCTTTTCGCGCTGGCGGCGCGGTCTGCGCGACCAGAATGAATGTCGGGACGAGGTTTATGCCATCTTCCCGCGTCTGGATGAACGGCGCGCCCAGATGGCTTCGACCTTGTCCGGTGGCGAGCGGCAAATGCTGGCGATTGGCCGCGCGCTGATGGCCAAGCCCAAGCTGCTGATGCTCGATGAGCCCTCGCTGGGGCTGGCGCCCAACATCGTGCGTGAGGTACTGCAGGTGGTGGTGAGCCTGCGTCAGCACGGCGTCTCCATCCTGCTGGTGGAGCAAAATGCGCGCGCCGCGCTCGCCGTGGCAGATCGGGCCTACGTGCTGGAAATGGGCAGCATCGCCCTGACCGGCAAGTCCAGTGACTTGGCGAGCGATCCACGCATCATCGAAACCTATCTCGGCATTGGTGGACGCAAGGCGGCGGCCTGAGCACTGGTTCCAAGACACCTTGATTGTTTGACATGGTAAGGAAATTGCCTTACCATTTCGCAAACACAGGGAGGGTATCCATGTCAGTTATTCACGAAGTTGCCACTATCACCTCCAAGGGACAGATCACCCTGCCCAAGCCGATTCGACAAGCGCTTAGTGTAGATTTCGGCAGTAAGGTCGCATTTGACCTGCGCGGCTCGCAGGTGATAGTCAGTCGTGTCGAAGACGCAGAACACGAAGATCCGGCCATTGCAAGTTTCCTGGCACTGCTGGAAAGAGACATCGAGCGGGGGCAGAACCTCAGCTCTTTGCCGCCAGATTTGGCGCAGTCCATGTTGGCAGCGGTCAAACGATCCGTTGATTTGAAAGCAGAGATTGAAGGTGACGTTGCACTGTGATGCAGAGTAACGGCTGGAGCCTGCTCTTTCATGACTGCTTGATCGAGCAACTGCAAGAACTTGATGCTGCCGCGCGGCGCGCGAAAGCGCAGGACCCGAAAGGATTCGAGTCGAACGCCAATGTGAAACTGTTCAACGCGCTGTCACACCTGATACTGCAGGCCGTTCCAGGTGATCCCCATCGCGAGGAATACCGCCAGGGCAATACCATGGGCCATGCCTTTCGGCATTGGCGTAGAGCCAAGATAGGGCGGCGCTTCCGACTTTTTTTCCGATTTGACTCCAAGACCAGGATCATCATTTTTGCTTGGGTGAATGATGAAAATACCTTGCGCTCTGCGGGTAGCAAGAGCGATCCGTATGCGGTGTTCCAAAAGATGTTGCAGAGGGGCCATCCGCCCGATGACTGGAACGCGTTGCTGCTTGCCAGCACACAGAACTGGATTGCGGGTTCCTGAATCAAGTTCAGGACAGGCTCTGCTCGCAAGTCAGGGTCGGCCCGCCGCTACTTAGCCGCGCAAGCGCGCCGCTCTGAGCCGCGCCTCGGTATAGCGGACCAGTGCTCGCGTTGCGCGTTCGCTGGAGCGCAAGATGCAGACGCCCTGCGCCATCAGCTTGTCGGCCATCGGGTCGAACAGCGCGCCACCGTCAATAAAGGCCACGATGGGTTTGGGACAGGCTGCCACCAGCGCCGGCAGCGTCTGGACAATGCTCTCGGGGCTGTCGATGTCAAAGCCCGGCCGTGCGCTCTTCTGCAGTGACCGGACCATGGGCGAGGTCGGGTCGAGTCCGACGACGACGCAGTCCACTTCCGGCTCGGCGGCCATGGCTTCGGTGCAAAGCAGATGCGCCTCG
>CAITZZ010000107.1 GCA_903897005.1 uncultured beta proteobacterium
CCTGCACGACCTGCCGGTCGTGAGCCGCTGGCCTCCAGGGCCTGAGTCGCTAGCAATGGCGCTCCACCATTTTCTGGTTGCGCGGCTGCCTTTGATGCGCACGCTGCTCTTGTTGCTGGCTCTTGCTCTGCCGTTTGCAGCCCCTGCCCAATCAATTGCCGTTCAAAACCTGGCCGTCCTGGTCGATGCCGATGGCAGCGAAACCATTGCCAGCGTCAGCGCGCCCGGTGCAGCGCAGCGCTTCAAGCCGCTGGACGTCGCACTCTACGCCGGTCACACCCGCAAGGTGCACTGGCTGCGCTTTAGTGTGCAGGCGCCAGCGACAGGGCACTGGTGGCTGGAGGTGATGCCGCCGTTCCTGGACGACTTGCGCCTGTTTGAGCCCAGCGGCTCCGGCTTTGCCGAGCGCCGCAGTGGTGACCGCCTGCCATTTGCCAGCCGCGAGGAAAATTACCGAGGCTTCATCTTCAAGCTCGCGCTGACCGACAGCGCACCGCATACTTTCTACCTGCGTTTGCAGACCACCAGTTCCTCGCAGCTTCAGCTTCAGCTCTGGCAGAGCGCGCAATTTCATGACGCCCAGATTGTGAATTACGCGGTGCTCGGTTTTTACAATGGATTCTTGGTTCTGCTGTTGCTCGTGAACCTGATCTATTGGCGCTGGCAGCGCGAACCGCTGCACGGCTGGTTCAGCCTGGCTGTGCTGGCCAATCTTTACCTTTTCCTGGGTGCCAACGGCCTGGCAGCGCAATACGTGCTGCCCGGATCGCACGCGCTGACCGACCTCTGGGGCAGCTCGGGCATCCTGGTGTTCATAGCCGCCGTGGCGCCCTTTTATCGGCGCATGTTGGGCATTGCGCGCGAGCAAAAGTTCTATTTCGCCGCTTTTCGCATCCAGGTGCTGTTGCCCTGCGTGCTGCTGTTGTCGCTCGTCACCGATCACTATACCGAGGCGGTGCGTTTTGCGGTGGCCTATTCAGGGCTCGCGGCGCTGCTGATCCTGTACCTTGCAGTACGGATCTGGCGCCAGCGCCGGCGTGAAGCGCTTTTTGTGCTGCTTGGCAGCGGCATGAATCTGATGGCTGGCGCCGGCTCCGTGCTGCTGCTCACGGGCCTGGCCAAGGGCGGCGTGTCTGCGATCAGTTCCCAGCAGTTGATGCTGCTGGGCAGCCTGATGGCAATGCAGGCGGCGTTGGCGGTGCGTCTGCAGGAAGCAAGCAGAGTGAGGCGCGAAGCAACGCAGCGTGCCGAACTGGCAGAGCGTGACGCGCTGCACGACCTGCATGTGCACAAAATCGAGTTGGAGGCGCAGAATGAAGAGTTGCGTCGAACACAGGACGAACTCGACACCTCGCAGGCGCGCTATTTCGACTTCTATGACTTGGCGCCAGTGGGTTATTGCACGGTGGCTGAGTCCGGATTGATTCTTCAGGCCAACCTGACCGCAGGATCAATGCTCGGCCTGCCCCGTTCTGCGCTTCTACGGAAACCAATAACCCGTTTCATCCTGCCGGCCGATCAGGACAACTTCTACCTGCTGCGCCAACGGCTCGACAGCACGGGAGAGCACCAGGACTGCGAGTTAAGGCTGCTGAAGAAAGACGGCGCACCCTTCTGGGTGCATCTGGATGCCTTGGCGGCAAAGGATGAAGAAGGCGCGCCCGTGCTGCGCCTTGTGCTGACCAATGTCAGCGTGCGCAAGCAACTGGAGTTGGAGGGCGATCGGCTACGAGCAGATGTCCAGGATCAAGAGGCACGCTGGACCATCGCTGCAGACGCGCTTGGAGAGGGTTTTTGGGAATGGGACATGGCCTCAGGTGAAATGCTGCGCTCACGCGTGTTCGATGCTGCGCTGGGCTACGCTGAGCAGGACTTGCCCTTGACAGTAGATGCCTGGGTTGGGTTGATTCATCCGGATGACCTGGCCCGCAATGCCGCCTGCCTGCAGAATTACCTGGCCGGCAAATCTGCGGCCTACACCATCGAAATGCGCCTGCGCACCAAAGACGGGAGCTACCGGTGGATAGCGTGTCGTGGCGCCGGTATCGCTTGCGATGCTGCCGGTGCGCCAACCCGGATGGTCGGCATGCACACCGACATTGGCGAACGTAAGCAGGCCGAACTGGCACTCGAGAAATCGCAAACCCTGTTACACAAAATCGCTGACCTGGTGCCCGGCATGGTCTACCAGTACCACTTGCGCCTCGATGGCAGTTCCTATTTTCCCTTTGCAAGCGAGGCGATCCGAGAGATCTATCGCGTCAGCCCGGCGCAGGCCTTCCAGAATGCAGCCGCGGTCTTTGCCTCTATTCATCCCGACGATCACGACGCTGTCGTGATCTCGATTCAGCAGTCGGCCGCCGACCTCACACCCTGGGTGCATGAGTACCGGGTCAAGTTCGAGGACGGCACGGTGCACTGGCTGCTGGGCAATTCGCTGCCACAGCGCCAGGCCGATGGCGGCACGCTCTGGCATGGCTTCATTACCGACATCACAGCGCGCAAAAAAACAGAGGCGCAACTGGCCGCCGCCCATCAGACGCTGGCCGCCCAAAGCGTCGAGCGATCCAAGCGCGCTGCCGAACTGGTGGTCGCCAACGACGAATTGACGTTCCAGAACGAAGAAAAAGGCAAGCGTGCCGTAGAACTGACCATTGCCAGAGACGAGGCCGACTCGGCCAATCTGGCCAAGAGCCGATTTCTGGCCACCATGAGCCACGAAATCCGCACACCGATGAACGCGGTGCTGGGCATGGCGCAGGTGCTGTTGCAGCCCAACGTCTCGGAGGCCAAACGGCTGGATTACGCACGCACCATCTTCAGCTCTGGCCAGACCTTGCTGGCGTTGTTGAACGACATTCTGGATTTGTCCAAGATCGAGGCTGGCAAAGTTGACCTTGAAACCATTGCGCTGGCGCCTGAGCTACTCATCGGCGAAACAAAGGCATTGTTTGCCCAGTCAGCACATGCCAAGGGTTTGAGTATCGAGGCTCAGTGGAGCGGGCCCGAGCGGCGCTACCTGGGCGACCCGAACCGCCTGCGCCAGATGCTCGCCAACCTGGTGAGCAACGCCATCAAGTTCACCCAGCAGGGCAGCATCCGCATCGAAGCATCTGAGGTGGCCTGCACCGGGCAACGCGCCACCCTTGAATTTGCCGTGGTCGACAGCGGCATCGGCATTGCCAAGGACCAGCAGGCACTGCTGTTTAAGACCTTTTCGCAGGCCGACAGTTCCACCACGCGCCACTACGGCGGCACGGGGCTGGGTCTGTCGATTGTGCGCACGCTGGCGCTGGCGATGGGCGGAGCGTCAGGAGTTGAGAGTCAAGCCGGTGTCGGCTCGCGCTTCTGGTTTCGCGTCCAGGTTGAACGGGCAGCAGATGCGCTGGCCGTGTCGTCGCAGGCGCTCCTCGGCACCACACCGGGCACTGTCGCGCAGACGCCGCAACTGATCGGTCGTGTACTGGTGATTGAGGACAACCCGATGAATCAGGATGTGATCCAGGTCCTGCTCAGCCAGATCGGGCTCGAAGTCGTGCTGGCTGACGACGGGCAACGGGCGCTCGATGCGCTCATGGGCGGCGAGCACGCGCAACTGATACTGACCGATTTGCAAATGCCGGTGATGGACGGCTACACCACCGCCCAGCGCATTCGCCAGTGGGAGGCGCAAACACAGCAAAAACGCCGCCCCATCGTCGCCTTGAGTGCCGACGTTTTTGCCAGCGTGCGAGCGCGCTGTCTGGCGGCCGGTATGGATGATGTACTCAGCAAACCGGTGCTGCAAAGTGACCTGTGGGCGGCCCTGGCCAAATGGCTGCCTGCTTTGTCGCTTGCCCCGCAGCGTGCACCCATGCCGGTGGTCCTGAAGACGGCCGACCCGGCCGCCATCATCGCCCTGGTCAATGAAATCCTGCCGCTGCTGGCGCTGGGCAAGGCGGACGCCCTTGGCCGCTTCAAGGCCCTGCAGGAGCTTGTCGCTGGAAGCGAACTGGCGCCAGAGATGGCTGAAGTTGGCTTGCCGCTAAAGGAGTTTCGCTTTGATCTGACGCTCGATCGCCTGCGCCAGATGGCAAGCAAATACAAATGGAAAACCGCACCATGACCCGACCAAGACCCAAAATCCTCATCATCGACGACACGCCCGCCAATCTGCAACTGCTGGTTGCGCAATTGACGGTCGATTTCGACCTGCAAATTGCCACCTCAGGCGCGTTGGGGTTGGCATATGCCCGCCAGTCCACGCCCGACCTGATCCTGCTCGATGTGATGATGCCCGAGATGGACGGCTTTGAGGTCTGCCAGCGGCTCAACGCCGATGCGCAACTGAGCCATATACCGGTGATTTTTCTCACGGTGCTGGGTGACAGCGAGTCCGAGAGGGTCGGCCTGGCTCTGGGCGCGGCGGACTACATCACCAAGCCCATCAACGTGGACATTGCCCGCCTGAGAATTGGCAATTTGCTGGAGCGCGAACAACTTCGCAGCGAGATAGAGTGCCACCGTGACCACCTCGAAGAACTGGTGTTGTCGCGTTCCATGGCGCTGTCCATCGCCAAGGACGCCGCCGGGGTGGCCCAACGCGCCAAGACCAACTTCCTGAACAACATGACCCATGAATTGCGCACACCCATGAATGCCATCATGGGGTTTACCGGTCTGGCATTGGGCCGTGCGACTGATCCCAAGCAAGCTGATCAGTTGGCCAAAGCCCAGCATGCGTCGGAGCAATTGCTGGCACTGATTTCCCAGTTGATGGATATCACCGCGATTCAGACCCGACAGATTGACCTGGAGCACACCCCGTTCAGGCTCAGCACCGTGCTGAACAGCTTGACCCGCCTCCTCGGTCAGGATGCGATCAAAAAGAAACTGGACTTTTCAGTCGACATGCAACCGGGCTTGGCAAACCTGCACTTGCGCGGGGACCCGCTGCGCCTGGGGCAAATTCTGCTGGCCATCACCGATAACGCGATCAAGTTCACTGCCAAGGGCAGTGTGCG
>CAITZZ010000108.1 GCA_903897005.1 uncultured beta proteobacterium
GGAGCAGCGTTACTGGCGTCTGGTGGCCGAGCGCAAAGGCGTGCAGGACGCACGCCTGCAGGAGTTTCGCTGGTTGCTGGAAGAACTGCGCGTGAGCTTCTTTGCCCAGGAACTGCGCACGCCGCAACCGGTGAGCGTCAAAAGGCTGGACAAAGCCTGGGCTCAGCTCAACACCTGAGCCGGCCTAGAGTTTTGCCAGTCGCTCCAGCGCAGCGTTCAGGGTCTCGTCCTTCTTGGCAAAGCAGAAGCGCACGACCCGCTGGTCAAAACCATTGCCGTAAAAAGCCGACAGCGGAATGGCGGCAACACCGATCTCGGAGGTCAGCCATTTGCAGAACTCGGTTTCGCTCAGGTCGCTGACATCCGAGATATTGACGCACTGGAAATACGTGCCTTCGCCCGGAAGCAACTTGAAGCGGGTGCGCGCCAGGCCGGAGCGGAACAGGTCGCGCTTGCGTTGGTAAAAGGCCGGCAACTGCTGATACGGCGTCGGGTCCGCCATGTAAGCCGCAATGCCGTACTGCACCGGCGTGTTGACGGTGAACACATTGAACTGGTGCACCTTGCGAAACTCGGCGCTCAGGCTGGCCGGTGCCGCTACGTAACCCACTTTCCAGCCCGTCACATGGTAAGTCTTGCCAAAGCTGGAGACGATGAAGGCGCGCGCTGCCAGGCCTGGAAACTGTGCTGCGCTTTGATGCTGCTGGCCGTCGAACACCATGTGCTCATAAACCTCGTCGCTGATCAGCAGAACCTGGGTTGGTGCCAGGATTTCCTGCAGGCGCAGCATGTCGTCGCGCGTCCAGACCGTGCCACTGGGGTTGTGCGGTGAGTTGATCAGGATGGCGCGGGTTTTGGATGTGATGGCAGCGCTGATCCTGTCGAAGTCCGGGCGAAACGTGCCCGGCGTCAAAGGCACGCGCACCACCACGCCGCCGGCCAGCTCGATGTTGGGCACATAGCTGTCGTAGCAGGGCTCCAGCACGATCACCTCGTCACCCGCATGAACGACGGCCAGAATGATGGTGATGATGGCCTGGGTGGCGCCTGCCGTGATGGTGATCTCGCTGGCTGCGTTGTACTGGCGGCCATAGAGCGCCGCAATCTTGGCCGCGATGGCTTCGCGCAGTACCGGCACACCGGTCATCGGCGGGTACTGGTTCAGACCCTGCTTCATGGCATCGGTCACGACATCGACCAGCTTGGGGTCGCAGTGAAAGTCCGGAAATCCCTGACCCAGGTTGACGGCATTCTTTTCCACCGCCAGTGTGGACATGACGGTAAAGATGGTAGTGCCGACGGCGGGCAGCTTCGTTTGCAGGAGGGGGGGTTGGGGGGCGTTCATTGCTTGCTGGTTTGCGCGGTGGGTGTTGTCGAAAAGGTGGCATGGCCTGACGTATTGTCATTGCGTCCCGATAGTGTCATTGCGTCCCTATATTGTCATTGCGGGCCACGACCCGCAATCCAGTCGCGGTGTAGCACTGGATCCCGGATGTTGAAACCCCGGACCTGATCCGGGGCCGGGATGACAAGGGGGGATCCGGGATGGCAAGGAGGTGGTCCGGGATGGCAAGGAGGGTGTCCGGCACGGCAAACTTCGAATCCTCGATGACGAAAAATGGTGCTTGGTTTTACAACTCATAATCATCCACATGCCCGGTCATGGCGCGCGCCACCAGGGTCCGGCTCAGGCGGTCGCTCAGCAGTTCGGCAAACTTGTAGACAAAGTTGCGCAGGTAGGCGCCGCGCTTGAAGGCCACCCGCGTCACGTTCTGGCCGAACAGGTGCCCGGCCGGGCGCACCAGGAGGTCGCTCTTGTCGCCATCGGCGACCACATCGCGTACCGACATTTCCGCCGCGATGCCGACACCCAGGCCAAGGCGCACATAGGTCTTGATGACGTCCGAATCAATCGCTTCAAGCGCAATGCGCGGTTCGAGCTTGCGCGTGGCAAAAGCGTGGTCAATGCGGGTGCGTCCGGTGTAGGCCGGATGGTAGGTAATCAGCGGCTCCTGCGCGATGTCTTCGAGCGTCAGGTGCTCCTTCTGGCCAAGAGGGTGGCCCACCGGCAGCAACAGCACATGCTGCCATTCGTAGCAGGGCAGGGTCACCAGTTCCGTGTAGCCGGCAAGGGATTCGGTGGCGATACCGATTTCAGCAACTTCGTCGATCAGCATGCGCGCCACCTGGTCCGGCGAGCCCTGGTGCAGGCTGACATTGACCTTGGGGTAGGCCAGGCGCAGCTTGGCGACCGACTCCGGCAGCACGTAGCGTGCTTGCGTGTGGGTGGTGGCGATCGAAAGCGTGCCGCTGTCTTCGGCGCTGTATTGCTCGCCAATGCGCTTGAGGTTGCCCAGTTCGCGCAGGATCAGCTCAATGCTCTTGAGCACTTGCTGGCCCGGCTCGGTAACCCGCTTCAGGCGTTTGCCGTGGCGCGCAAAGATCTCGATGCCAAGTTCTTCCTCAAGCTCGATGATCGCCTTGGAGACCCCGGGCTGCGAGGTATGCAGGGCTTTGGCCGCTTCGGTCAGGTTGAGGTTGCGTCGAACCGCTTCCTGAACAAAGCGAAATTGGTGTAGGTTCATATCAAATTTCAGCTAACAATGAAATTTATTATGCCTTACTCGCATAGTCGGTACGAGCGGAATTCAGGAAAGTGCGATGCGTGCCAGCAGTTCAATCATCTGCGCTTCCTCCCCGATGGCGGGGCGCAGAACAAAGCTGACTTGCGGGTGGCTGGCCTTCAGGGCGGCGAGCAAAACCGGCAAATCGTCGCGCGCATGCTTGCCAATCCCCAGGAACATGGGCACGATGGTGATGAAGCTGACACCCCGCTGCACCAAATCGGCAGTACTGGCGGCCAGATCGGGTGCCGTGATTTCCAGGTAGGCGCAGCGCACTTGAATGGCCGGTGCCAACTGCCGGATGCGTTCGGCCACCGCTTCCATCGGCTGGCGCCACAGCGGGTCGCGCGACCCGTGCGCCAGCAGAATCGTGCCGCGTTCCTGCTCCGCAGCGCTCATCGCCTGAACACCAGCCAGCCAAAGGCCGTGAGCGAAAGCAGCGAATAGATGATGCCGGGAAAAGCCGCGGTCAGCCAGGGTTGCCAATTCTGCATATTGCCGATGTAGCCAAACACGTTGTTGAGCAGGAAGAAACTGATGCCGGCCATGACGCCACCAAACACATAACCGGTGATGCCGCCGGTGCGAAAGTGCAGGTAGGCAAAGGGCAGGGCGAGCACCACCATGACCAGGCAACTCAAGGGATAAAACACTTTTTTCCAGAACTCGATCTGGTAGCGCTGGGCGCTTTGGCCGTTGGCGTCGAGGTGTCGGATGTACTGGAACAGGTCAATCGTGCTCATGCGCTCGGGCTTGAGCAGGGCGGCCGATACCATTTCGGCGCTGATCTGATTCGGCCAGCGAAAAGTCTCCATCTGCGCCCGATCGATGTGCGCGGTATCCACCTCCCGCGCCGCAAACTCGGTGCGCAGCACGCGCCTGAGCGTCCAGGAATCGTCCTTGGCATGAAGCGCGGACTCGGCCTGCAACATGGAAATCAGGTAACCCTGGTTGTCAAACTCAAAAATGCGCACGCCGCGCATGCTGCTGTCCGAATCCAGCGCCGCGACATTCACCGCAAACTGCGAATAGGCCTGCCGCTCCTTCAGCCAGGCGCCGGTATGACCAACGGTGATGCGTCCCTGGTAGCGTGCCTTGAGTAGCTGCGCGCTGCGGTCGGCCATGGGAGCCAGGTAGTCACCAATGGCGAACGTCAGCACGACGTAGCCCAGACCCAGAATCAGCAGTGTCTTCAGCGCTCGCCAGGGCCCCAGGCCGCTGGTGCGCAGGATGGTGTACTCGGAACTCTTGGCCAGACGCGCCATCACAAAAATGGTGCCAATCAGCACGGCGATGGGTAGCAGTTCGTACAGATGGCTTGGAATCATCAGGGCGACGTAGCTCAGCGCATGAACCAGCTGGTACTGCTGCGCTCCATGGCGCCCGATGGACTGAATCTCCTCAACAAAATCGAAGAAAAAGAACAGGCAGAGAAAGCACACCGTGACAAAGCCGACTCCGGACAACACCTCGCCGTAAATCAGGCGCCGGATCGTTCTCATGCTGCTTTGCCTCGCAGGCGCGAAGCGCCCATGCCGGACAGGCTGCGCCAGTTCCAGTTGTTATGCCCCTTGGCGACCCAGAACAGACCCAGCAGAAAAATACTGCCGTGCAGGCCCAGCATATAGCCGGCAAAGGTGAATTGGCCCGCGGCGATCCAGTTCTGTCCAAGGTTCAGCAGGTTGTTGTACAGAACAAAGGCAAACAGCGAAAACACCAGATTGGCGCTGCGCCCCACACGCGGATTCACGCTGGAGACTGCAGTGCCGATGATGACGAAGTTGATGGCCGCCAGAAACAGCCCGAAGCGCCACGACAGTTCACCCAGATTCTGCAGTGACAGGTTTTTCAACAGGTCGAGCGTGGCACGCGTGTTGACGGGCACAAAGTCCGTGGCGGAGAGCGTGTCGGCGCCGATCCGGGTGCGGTATTCTTCAAATTCACTGATCTTGAACTCGGCCTTGCCGATCACATTTTCAAGCCGTTGCCCGTTGTTCAGCGTCAGAAAGCGGTCTTGCTCGACGCGTTGAATCTGGCCGCGCCGGGCCGAGGTGATGGTTTCCTTGCCGGCTTCGGTGGTGGCAATGAAGACGTTGGAGCCGGACTCCTTGCCGTTGGCATTCTTCTCGACAAAGAAGACCCGCGTTCCGCCGGCCGACTCCTGAAACTGGCCTGGCTCCACTCGCTCGATGTCACCGCGACGCTCGTACTGCTCCTTGAGCACTTCAATCTTGTTGTTCGACCACGGTAGCACAAGCAGCGCCAGCGCCATCACGACCAGCAACACCGGCCAGGCAAAACGAAACAGTGGTTTGAGCAGGGTGGCCAGGCCCTTGCCGCTACCAAACCAGATCACCATCTCGCTGTCGCGGTACATGCGCGAGAGGGTGCTGAAGATGGCAATGAACAGGCTCATGGTCAGGATGGTCGGCATGTAGGCCAGCACGGTGTAGCCCATCACGAGCATCACGTCGGACGGATTGAAGCTGCCGCGCGAGGCCTGGCCGAGGGTGCGGATCAGCGTCATCGTCATGACGACGGTGACAAGCACCACCAGCGTGGCGCCAAAACTGCGTGCCAGCTCCTGGCGAACGGAAGAATGGAATAACATCCCGACCTATTATGAAACATTGTGGGCCCAGTGCGGGCTCCAGATAAAAGGTGATTTATGAATTTTGAACTCAAGACGCTCGATCTGGCCGCCGCCGGCAACGAAGCATGCGACGCCATGATTGTGCTGCTGGGTGCCGCTTTCAAGCCGGGCAAGGATGCCTTGTCCGCCTTGGTGACTCAGGTGCACAAGGCGGGCGATCTGGAAACCAAAGCAGGTAAGTCCTTGCAGATTTACCGTCCCGCCGGACTGGCTTGCGTGCGCCTGGTGCTGGTCAGCGTGGGCGAGGGCTCAGTCAGGGAATTGCGCCAGGGCGTGGCCGCTGCAGTGGCCGCCGTCAAAGGCAACAAGCTGAAGAAACTGGTGCTCTGTTTCTCCGCCGACCCCCAGGCCGAGGGCTTGCGCGCCAGCATGGCGGCGCTGGCCGACGCCAGTTACGTGTTCACCACGACCAAATCCAAGCCCGAACCGCGCACCCTGCAGCGGGTTGTGCTTGCGCTGCCAGCCGCAGCCAGTCTCAAGACCGTGTTTGAGCAAACGGCGGCGGCGGTTGCGGGCGTTGAGTACGCCAAGGAATGGGCGAACCGGCCAGCCAACCATGCCACACCGAGCATGCTTGCGGGCGCGGCACGCGCGCTGGCCAAATACCCGAAGATTGCCTGCCAGGTGCTGGGTCCGAAGGAAGTGGCCAAGCTCGGCATGGGTTCCTTCATGGCGGTGGCGCAGGGCTCGCAGGAGCAACTTCGCTTTATCGTGCTGCGCTACACAGGTGCGGGCAAGACGGTGGCACCGACGGTGCTGGTCGGCAAGGGCATTACTTTTGACAGTGGTGGCATCTCGCTCAAACCGGCACCCGAAATGGACGAGATGAAGTTTGACATGTCGGGCGCTGCCAGCGTGCTGGGTGTCTTCAGGGCACTGGCGGAACTGAAACCCGCCATCAACGTGGTGGGATTGATTCCGGCCTGCGAGAACCTGCCCGACGGTCGCGCCGTCAAGCCCGGTGACGTGGTCAGCAGCATGAGCGGCCAGACCATTGAGATCCTCAACACTGACGCCGAGGGCCGTCTGGTGCTGTGCGACGCGCTGACTTATGCCGAGCGCTTCAAACCGCGCGCCGTGGTGGACATCGCCACCCTGACCGGCGCTTGCATGATTGCCTTGGGTGGCGTGCGCAGCGGTCTGTTTGCCAGCAACGACGAACTGGCCACGGCCTTGCTGGCCGCGGGCGAAGCGAGTTCCGACCTGTGCTGGCGCATGCCACTGGACGAGGACTACGCTGAAGGGCTGAAGAGCAACTTTGCCGACGTAGCCAACGTTGCCGGGCGTGCTGGTGGCGCGATCACCGCGGCCAAGTTCCTGCAGCGTTTTGCCGGAAAATTTCCATGGGCGCATCTGGATATAGCCGGAACCGCCTGGAAGAGCGGCACCGCCAAGGGAGCGACCGGGCGACCGGTGGCCCTGCTGCTGCAGTACCTGCTGGCTTCGACAAAGTAGCCGCCGGGAAGAGCGCCAGTGACCGAGGTCGCCTTTCACTTCAATGCGCCTGACAGTTTGGCCTACGCCTGTCGTTTGCTGCGCAAGGCGGTGGGCAGCGGCGCCAAGGTGGTGGTGACCGGTCCGCCAGACACATTGCGGGAGCTTGATGCCTTGCTCTGGACTTTCTCGGCGACCGATTTTGTGCCGCATTGCCTGGCCGACAGCGAGGCCCACGTCGTGGCGGCCTCGCCGGTGATCCTTGCGACATCGATCGCCAGCACAGCGCACCAGCAGGTGCTGCTCAATCTCGGGCGCCTGGTGCCCGAGGGTTTTGATCGTTTCGAGCGCGTCATCGAACTGGTCGGACAGGACGAGCAGCAGCGGCAGCTGGCGCGCGCACGCTGGAAGCAGTACACCGATCGTGGCTACGCCATCACCCGGCACGACCTCACCTTGAAAACCTCTGACTGATGGATTCTTCACCCCGCATTCCGCCTCGCTTTTTGCCGACCTTGACCGAGATCGTGCAGGCACCGCCCGCCGTGCAGCCTGACGCTGGTGCCAGCGCCAAGGCGCAAACGGAAGGTAAGGGCGTGCCAGCGCGAGGACTCGATCCCCTGATCGAACAGCAGGTGCGCGAACTGGTGCGGACGCTGGTGGCAGAGCAGTTCGATAGCCTGAAGGCGGCTCTGGAGCAGCCAAAAGGCGAGTCCACCGACAAATAATCCGCGCTTTGCCGGCGGAATTGGTGACTTCCCTAGGTCAAGTCGCGGGAAATTCGGTTATCGTGTGGGGCGCTGAATTAATCACTAATTCACATTTTTTTAAACTTTGGAGTTGTCTATGCAAATGAAATTGAAAATTACTGCTGCCGCCGCATTGGCAGTTGCCGCTGGCGTGGCGATGGCCCAGGACGTGCAAGTGGTCAAGATTGGCCACGTGGCACCGATGTCAGGCGGTCAAGCCCATTACGGCAAGGACAATAACAACGGCGCCCTGATGGCTGTTGAGGAACTCAATACACAGAACATTGTTATCGGTGGCAAGAAGATCAAGTTCGAACTGCAGTCTGAAGACGACGCTGCGGATCCGAAGCAAGGCACGGCCGTGGCGCAAAAACTGTGCGACAGCAAGGTCGCAGGCGTTGTGGGTCACCTGAATTCGGGTACCACCATTCCGGCTTCCAAGGTCTATAACGACTGCGGTATTCCCCACGTCACTGGCGCGGCAACCAACCCCAATCTGACCAAGCCCGGCTACAAGACCACGTACCGCATCATTGCCAATGACAACGCCCTGGGCGCTGGCTTGGCAGCCCACGCTTACTCGACCCTGAAGCTCAAGACCGTCGCCATCATTGATGACCGTACGGCTTACGGCCAAGGCGTTGCCGAAGTGTTCAAGAAGACCGCTCTGGCCAATGGCATGAAGGTGGTTGACGAGCAATTCACCAACGACAAGGCAACCGACTTCATGTCGATCCTGACCTCGATCAAAGCCAAGAAGCCTGATGCGATTTTCTTCGGCGGCATGGATCCCCAAGCCGGCCCGATGCTGCGTCAGATGGAGCAACTCGGCCTGACCACCACCAAATACTACGGTGGCGATGGCATCTGCACGGCTGAAGTTGCCAAACTGGCTGCTGGCGCCAAGACGCTGGAAAACGTGATCTGCGCCGAAGGCGGCGCATCGCTCGAGAAAATGCCTGGCGGTACCGCCTGGAAAGCCAAGTACGACAAGAAGTTCCCGGGCCAGTTCCAGGTCTACAGCCCCTACACCTATGACGCGACCTTCGTTCTGGTTGACGCTATGAAGCGCGCCAATTCGACCGATCCGAAGGTCTACACCGCCAAGCTGCTCGAAGCCAGCTACAAGGGCGTTACCGGCACCATCGCGTTTGAGCCCAATGGCGAGTTGAAGAACCCGTCGATGACCCTGTCGGTCTACAAGGCTGGCAAGAAGACCGCACTGTAATCGCTGCGTTCTGCTTACGAAAAAAGGCCACCTTCGGGTGGCTTTTTTCTTGACTCACCGGCGGCGCCCAGCGAATTGGCGTCATCCCTCAGTTAAAATTCAACTCGCTGGAGCGGTGGATGAGCGGTTTAAGTCACACGCCTGGAAAGCGTGCGAGGGGTAAAACCCTCCGGGGGTTCGAATCCCCCCTGCTCCGCCAGCAGGTTTCGGGGTAGAGCGAATCTTTGCTCTACCCCCCAAACCATACGACAAGGCTTGTTGCATGCCCACACCCGATTTCACACAAGGTTGCGCCTTTGTACGCGGGCAGTATCTGCCGATCGCCCAGGCCAGCATTCCCATCACCGACTGGGGCTTTTTGCGCTCCGATGCCACCTACGATGTGGTGACCGTCTGGGACGGTGCTTTCTTCCGACTCGATGCGCATCTGCAGCGCTTCCGGCGCAGTTGCCAGAGATGGCGGCTCGACCCCGGCCTGACCGACGAGCAGGTTGCCGAGGTACTGGCGCAGTGTGTGCGGCTGAGTGGTTTGCGTGCTTCCTATGTCGAGATGATTTGTACGCGCGGACAGCCGCCCTGGGGCTCGCGCGATCCGCGTCTTGCGGTCAACCAGTTCTATGCCTTCGCCGTGCCCTTTGTCTGGATTGCCAACGCGCAGCAGCGCGAGCAAGGCCTGCATGTGAAGATCAGCGATGTGCAGCGCATTCCTGCGGCCTCGGTCGATCCATCGGCCAAGAATTACCACTGGAACGACCTGACCATGGGCTTGCTCGGGGCGCTGGACGCAGGTGCCGACTCGGTGCTGCTGGTGGACGGGCAAGGCAATGTGGTGGAGGGGCCGGGCTTTAACGTGTTTTGCATCAGCGGCGGTGCACTGGTTACACCGGATCAGGGCATGCTCGAAGGCATCTCACGCCGAACGGTGATCGAGATCGCGCAATCGCTGGGACTCGAAGTCCAACTGCGAACCTTGCCGGCGGACGAATTGCGCGGTGCGCAGGAAGTGCTGCTGTCAACCTCGGGTGGCGGTGTGCTGCCGGTCACCAGGGTGGACCAGCAAGTCATTGCGGACGGAAAGCCGGGCCCGATCACACGCCAGTTGGTGCAGACCTACTGGGCCTGGCATGCCAACCCTGCCTACAGCCGCGTGATCGACTACACCGTCTAGAGCTTCAGGCCAGTGCCTTGTAGAGCATGTAGGCCGCCAGCAGATACAGGATGCTGGCAAAAACCCGCTTGAGTTGTTTGACCGGCAACTTGTGCGCAGCGCGTGCACCCAGCGGCGCCGTGATGACGCTGCAGCTGGCAATCACGATCAGCGCGGGCAGCCAGATGTAGCCAAACGAGTAGGGCGGCAGATTCGGCACGCTCTGGCCGGCGATGACGTAGCCGATGACGTTGGCCAGCGCGATCGGAAAACCCAGGGCCGCCGAAGTGGCCACTGCGTTGTGAATCGCCACGTTGCACCAGGTCATGAAGGGCACACTGACAAAACCGCCGCCCGCACCGACCAGGCCCGACAGAAAACCAATCACGCTGCCAGCGCCTACCAGGCCGCCGGTCCCGGGCACCTGGCGTGTTGGTGCCGGCTTCTTGTCCAGATACATCTGGGTCGCCGAAAAGCTGACGAACAGGGCAAAGAACAGCGCCAGCGACGATCCCTTGAGCAGCGCGAACACGCCCAGACTCGCCAGCGCGCCACCGAGCACGATGCCGGGGGCCAGACCTTTGACCAGATCCCAGCGCACGGCGCCGCGCTTGTGGTGTGCGCGCACGCTGGAGATCGATGTGAAGATGATGGTCGCCATCGAAGTCGCAATCGCCATCTTGACAGTGAGGTCGGCGCCAACCGCTCGTGCCGACAGGATCAGCGTAATGAAGGGAACCAGCAGCATGCCCCCGCCTATACCCAACAGGCCAGCCAGAAAGCCGGTAGCCAAGCCGAGGGCAACGAGTTCAATGATCAGCAGAGGTTCCAGGTTCATGGGGGAGGGTAGGTGGAGTGCGCGTGAAGTATCGCACTGTTCAAGCGCTATGAGCCCCCATCATCTGGACGTGGACCGCAGGGTTGGCTGTGAGGACCCTACTTTTCCTCGGCAACCGTCCGGGGCTGCTGCATTGCGTCCTGTACCGCCTGCTTGAACTGCTGCTGAATCTGTCCGGGCGACTGGCCAGACGCACTGGCTGCGCCTTGTGCGCCTGCGGTCGCGGGTGCTTGCAGTGAAGGCACGATTTGCTGCGTTGAGGCGATCTGCTTCTTGACCAGAAAGCCCACGACGGCAAGACTGAGCAGCAGACCTATCAGGCTAAAGACTCCCTTCATCGCAGAACTCCTTGGACCGTGGGACGAAAAGGCGTGACGCCGGCATCAGCAAGGGTCGGTGCCATGGGTGCTGATCTTCTGCCAGGCGCTGATCGCACCTTCGGTGTTGTCAAAAACCTTGACACCTGCCACCGGCGAAGCCTGCAGAAATGCAAAACCCTGGCCGCCCGCCCAGATTTTGCACCGCTTGGGTACAGCGTGACGCAGTGCCACCAGGTAGGGGCGTGCAATATCGGGCCGCAACGCCAGCCTCGCTGAGATCGCAAGCACCGTGATGTCCCAATCCTTGACCGCTTGCTTCACGTCGGCGACCGGTGTCTGCGCACCCAGATTGAAACATTCCGCGCCTGGCAGTGTCAGCGCTGCC
>CAITZZ010000109.1 GCA_903897005.1 uncultured beta proteobacterium
ATCATCAGCCTGGCCGCCGCGTTCGGGCGCGACGTGATTGCCGAAGGTGTGGAGACGGTGGCGCACGGCACCGCGCTGCTGCAGCTGGGTTGCGAACTGGCACAAGGCTACGGCATTGCACAGGCCATGCCACCAGAGCAGTTACCCGCCTGGGTGGGCAACTGGCAGCCCGATGCGGCGTGGTGTGGGGTGATGAATTCTGGTGTGGCATCCCGGTCAACAGACAAGTAGGCTGCCGCAAAGCGGGTGTTCGAGGCGGTCTGGAATCGCTGCACAAAAGCCCCACAGTCCGCGAAATTTTCATCGTGGTTGTGAATGTCAGCTTACCTATTTCCATCGGGTTAGCTGAACGACCGCTCGGCCCTACTGCGGCGACCCGCTTTGGGCACACTGTTGCCTGCCAATCAATCGCGGCGAATGCCCGGAGTCAGGCCTAAACCAGCCGCACGGGCTCGCTGCATCCACCTGCCTCTGGCGTTGCGACCGCGCTCTGCCGGGGCCTTCCACGGCCGCTATACGGCGGCGGCACCCCAACACCTTCCGCGAGTTCAAAACACGCGCAGAACGCCTGTAAACAGCCCGTAGAGCCACTGAGGGCGCAGGCCGACACCTCGCGTGGCCTGTATCTATCAAATTAGATGCTGGGGAGGGGGAAAAGCGTGCGCGCCCACTGGTATGGGGCTCCATGACAGTGATTCAACTACCGCTGAATCGGTAGGTGACACAGGCCTTCAGCAAGACTAGCTCGGCTGTGCAAGGACTATTGAAATGAGGGGGCGCTGCCCCGGTCTTGTTTCCACTTGAATCAGCCCGGCTTGTTCTAGCCGCGCCAATCCCGCACTTGCGGCAGCCCGCTCCACGCTAAGGTACTTCAGGGACACCCGCGTGAGTTTGAACGGCTTGCCTTTTGCCATCCCGTGCCGCCACCATAGGGCGATAGCCACATTGATCGTCTTGCCAGGAAGAGCGGCTGCTCTGCCCAACCATTCAAGTGGAATCGGCCCCTTAACAAATAGCGCTTTCTTTGGGGCTACCGCTAACCTGCCAGTTACAGCGTCAAGTTGCAATCGCCTTACCGAAATATCGGAATCAGAAGTAGCTGGTGGATACATATGTATAGATATATAAAGAGAATGTACGGGTGCGCCAGCCAGACGCAGGTACGTGCGTTTGGCCGGCGCAGGTCAGGCCAACACCGGCCCACTGATCAGGTTCATCACCTTGTTCCACATCACTACACCGCGCTTGTCCATATAGCGGTCTGGATAGCGGACTTCCTTCACATCGCTGCCAAGTTCAAAGCCATCCAGAACTATCCGGCTGGCCTCCTGCATCAGGGATTCCGTGGTGGCGATAGCTTCGTCCAGTTCGTCCAGCGGCGCTTCGATGAGCAGCGCGTCGTGCACGGGAGCACAAACACGGATTCCTGCCTCGGTCAGAAGAATGCTGGCAATGCGCAGCATCTCGGCACCATTGGCCTGCATAGGGAAATTACGCAGACTGCGGTCATTGATCTCGTCGCGTGTATGAATCTGCCAGCCAAACCCGGCCCACAGACGGCCACCAAGCACAGCCTCATCGACTGCGCTGTCTGACCACTTCCAGAACTGCCGGTAGGTGCGGCGATGAAGTTCCAGGAGTTGACGGGCGCGGGCCACCGGCTGGTTGATGCGCGCGGCCAAGCTGGCCTCGCCCATCCCATACTGCACGGCAAGCACGCACTCCTTGAATTGCCCCCGCACGGCTTCATGCGTCCACTTGGTAGCGGTCGGCGGGGCCGCCCCAGCTTGGATCGCAAACGCCATATACGGGTCGCCACTGCGGTAGGCATCCAGCATGGCCGGATCACCGGAGAGGGCGGCGGCAATGCCGAACTCCTGCTGACTCCAATCCACGTAGGCCAGTCCCCAACCGGGTTTTGGGCGGATCAGGCCGCGCAGCCAGACCGAGGGGCCAAAGATGAACTTGGAGTTGGATGGCTGATTGCGCCCAGTGCGTGCCTGAAATGGCGACAACAGGCAGCGGTTGCGCCCATCGTCGCCAACGTACAGATTCGCAAGCCGCATTCCCGATAACGATGAGCGGAGTTCGCGCATCGGCGCCACCTCGACATACGTGCGCGCCATCTTGCGGAAGGTGTCATCACTCATATCGAGTCGTCCGCTTTCCAGGCGCGGCCAGGGGATGTCGTTGGCGACCAGATACTCTTCCCAGCGGCTAGTCTTGAAGCTGCGCCCGTCGTAGACGCCGTAATCCAGGTCGATGTCAGCAATCAATTGATCTTGAATCGCGCTCCACTGCGACAAGAGCAAGCTGTGCACCTCGATGTCTAGCGGAACGCCATTCATCTGGATGCACGACACCGACTTCATGTAGCGTCCACGCAGCAGTGCACGTGCCCAGTCGATCTGGTTTTGCATGGCGTCAATTAGGTACGCCAGTGCCACGACATCGGTTTCGCAGTAGTCCAGGATCGCCACTTGCTCGGGCATACTCCATGGTCCGCCGGTCAGGACAAGGTCACGCATGGTGCTCTTCTGCTCACCACCTATGCTGGGCAGTCCGTAGTACAGCAGCGCGCCCAGTAGACCATTGCCATGAGCCAACCGCAGGCCGTTGGTCAGGCAGCGGAACTCAGCGAAGAGATCAAGAACATGGGTTGGGTGCGCCCACCCCAACGCATGAAAGCAATCCATCTCGGCTGAGGCGTAGTAGGCGACGCACAGTGCCTCTTCACCAGTCGGAAAGGGGGCAGCAGCCATCTGTTCAAGATCGGCCTGCCAGTAGCGACTGGTGCCCCCCGAAGGCCACGCCCGCACCACCATGCAGACCGGAGTCGGCAGATTGCCCTCACGGCCACCTGCCGGGTGGAACTCGAAATCCACGAGGTATATGCCGTCGGGGAAATCGAGCGTGTCCACTAGACTTTGCCCAGCAGAGATTGAACGACAGGGTGATCCAGTCCGATGATGATCTTGCCGCGAAAGGCCACATCCACCAAGGCATCGATATCGTGTGCCGGCCAATCGGGGTCAGGCAGCGGGCCTTCCGCCTCATAGACGTCGTAACCACCTGTGTGCATATTGGCCGTAACGCGAATCCACGTCGGTTTGGCACGTTCAACAGCCTGCGCCAGCGATTCATGCCAAGGGTTACGCGTCCCGGATTCTCCCGGCAGCGGCACCGGGATCAGGAAGGTGTTGTTCTGACGGTCGATGGCTGCGTGCAGCATGACCGGACGAACGAGTTCACTGATTTGCTGGGATATATCTGGCATGACCAAATAGCTTTCTCGGGCTTCCTTCTGTTCGAGCAGCATGGCCGGGAAGGTCATCGCGTCGGACGTGTGCGTGCGAAAGAATTGTGATTTCTTTGGCTTACCCACGTGCACGTTGGTCAGCAGTTTCTTGACGCCCAGTGTCGCGCCATACGTGGCTGGCAAGCGCAGGGATTTGAGGTCCGCGGTGGTTGTGGACGCGGTTTGTTTCGATGCTGTCTGAGTTTTCATAGTAGTGCTCCTGGGTGAAGTGAAGTTGAGAGAGGATTGCGTTCTGTAGACGCTGGTTGGTTGTGTCTTGGCGGGTTGGCCGTCACCAGCGTCCGTCTCGTTGCCTTTTGGGGCACATCAGCTTGCCTCCTTGTTGGCGGCCAGAGCCACCTGCATGGCGCGCTGCTGGAAGCCCGCGTCTCCGGCAATGATCCAGCGAGTTGACGATGCGCCCGCCTCACCCATGCGGCGATTGACTGCGACCAAGCACTCAAGGGCCGCGGCTTCGTCATGCGCCAGCGCCTGAACTATTCCGTCGTCGGGCAGGTTCAGGCAGCCGGCTGCCACGAAGAATTTCATCTTCAAGTTTCTTGCTGACGCGGCACCGGAATGAAAATCTTTGTTGGCAAAGTTTTGAAGTGCTTTGGCAAGGACAAATTGGCCCTGGGTGGTACTCAGGTCGGCGACCAGACCGAAAGTGGCGGCGGCCATTACATCTGCCCCAGCAGGCGTTTGCAGTCTTCCTCATGGCGACGCTGCCATTCATCAGCGGCACGGTCGCTTATGAAGCGGCGGCGACCTACCTTGTAGGTGACCAGACGGCCACTGTCAATCTCTTCGTAAGTCTTGGTTCTACCAAGCCTATGGGTGTCGATAAACTGGTTGACTGTGTACGCTTTTTGATCCACGTTCGGCCTCCTTGGGCTTTAGGTGTTCGCTGAAAGGCCAACGACTCACCGTGAATCAATTTTGTTGAAGCGTTAGACGCTTGCAAGGGTTTGCAAAAGCTTGCCTAAATACGCATGGATAAAGGCTTGCAGCCAGATTTGTGTCAAAACTCTCGCTCAGAGTTTGAGAGTTTTAACCCAGGATTACGTTTGAAAATGCCTTTAGGACCGTGCCACTGGAAAATTTATGTTTGCCCCCCCGTTTTTTGTATCCGGCAGTGAACAATGCCGCTGAAACTTTGTCAGCAAGGTTTTCACGCTTGGCAAGCAAGGTAGGTTTATCGATTACGCACAGTCGTGCGAAGTACCGGGCGGGTGTGTACCAAGGTTGTTCAGGTGCTGGATCGCGGTCATCTGCTACAAGCCACGGTTTTGTTGCTTCTTCCTGTGATGCAGACACCGCATTCGCCGTATCCCCGATCACCCCCGTGCTTGTCGCACCTGATCGAACCCGTTCAGCATATCCATCCGGCAAAGTGAATGCGCCGCCTGAGGCTTCAACTAACTCGACCAATGCGACCGGCGTACACGGTAGCGTCAGATGAACCTTGAGGAACTCGCGCATAAGCAGTCGATCAGTTTGATTCAGTAGCGATAGCGTGTGGGCATCAATCGGGGTGGGGTAGACACTGCCCGCAGCTACAGTGAAGTCACCGTACCTACCTTCGCCACAGTCGGTAAGAAATTCAAAAGCGGGCAAGTCAATTGATGCGCGGCCCGTGTACTGATCGATTTCCTCGATAGATTCAGCGCAAGGCACTGTATCAATGTAAGTGGCAGTTTCACGATACTTTAGGGTCCTGGCAGTTCGGCCAGTCTGGCGAGTTTCCGTGAATGCTTGAAGACCATCGTCCAGTTGCTCGACAAGCAAGATTCGACCACTTTCCGTGAGTCGATCCCACTGCGCAACCTCAAACACTTTTTTCACTGGGCTGTGTAACTTCTTCGGCAGTTTGTCGAATGGCTTGCCCCATTGGCCGTCAAGCTGTGCCAACAGTGGATGGGGTTCTTTCTTGTACATGAAATTTGACATGGTCGCACTCCTTCAAGTGCCTTCAATTAGGAGGCCCCAGCAAGCGGGGGAAGGTGCCCGCCTTTCGTCTGGCCGGACTAGCTGGGGCGAAACGGGTTCAGGCCGTATACGCCGCCGATATTGGGCGTGGTGCTTCGATGATCAACCAAGCGCCAGCTTTCCCAAACCTTCAGCAGCTTGGTCCTGCAAAAGATGGCCGTAGTGCTTTTCAATCATTGCCAAACTGGTGCCAGCCAAACGTGCAACGGTAAGCAAATCTAGGCGGTGCAACACGATTAGGTCAGTGATGGTCGAATGGCGCAGGCTGTACGTCACTGCATCAGTCGGGAGTTTCGCAGCCTTGGCGGCATCCTTGAATGGACCTTTCCAGGAATCCTTATCCCAGAATTTGCCGCCTGCGCGAGGCAGTAGTGGTGCTGCTGGCAGCTTTCCCTTGGACTGCTCTGCAAAGAACGCTGTCGTCGATTTGGGCAATCCAATCTTGCGGTCCTTTCCGTGCTTGTCCTTACCGACTGTCAGCACGCCCAGGCGCTTGTCGAAGTGTCCGACTGTCAGCGCGGCTACAGCGCCGGGTCTCAATGGCATCAGAGACAAAGCAGTGAGGAACGCTGCCAGATCAGCCGGTGCGTTGGCGATAAGTGCCTTCCGTTGGTTGAGGTCAAGATAGCATTCGCGTCGTTTGTCAGCGTCCTTGATAGGTTTTAGCTTATTTTTCCACGCGCTGTCACTGGTGACATGGCCGTCCTCAAGAGCGAGATTCAAAGCGGCCTTGAGCACGGCCATCTCCCGATTGATTGAACTGTCTGCGCGAATGTTGGTCGATTTCTTGTTCTTGTCCTGAGGGATCGTCGGCGTCCTGACCAACTTATTGCGCCAGTCATTCAACACGGCGGGAGTGAGCTTCATTACGGGAGTGTTGCTTAACCTGATGTCCGAATAGACCCAGCGTCGAAACCGACCCTCCGCATCTTTGACAGCACCATCCATTTTTGCGTCCCGCAATTTCGTGACGTATGCTTTGCAAGCCTGCTCTACTGTCAAAACACCATTCGATCCCCCGGCATCAAGGTGAACCGCCCATTCACGCGCTGCCTTCTGCGCGGCATCGAAACGTATGTTGTCGGACAACTCGGAAAAGTCACCTAAGGAATGATATTTTTGCTTTCTGGTTGACTCGTCCAGGACACGGAATATCCAAGTTCCGCCTGGGCCGCTGATCATCTTGCGGTAGCCGAGAAACACACCTTTTGCGATACGATGCCAATATGGTTCGCGCCTCACTTTTAGTTTGTCGCGTGCCGAGACTGAGTCGATTTTGGTTGCCATGTTTTTCCTTGCGTACGGAAATTGTACGGAATTTATAGGCGAATTGTGGCGCACCATGACGAATGATGCAATAGCTAACTAATTGATTTATAAACGATTATGAATTTTGACGAACAATCGAAAAGCTTATCACCCTTCGTTCACACTGCAGGGGTCGCAAGTTCGAAACTTGCACTGCCCACCATCCATTGGTGATAAGAATGGGACTTGACAGAAATGCCAAGTCCCTATTTTTTTGACGACAAGAGCGCCATGGTCTGAAAGCGCTCCACAAATATCAACCGTTCATTCCTGATTAATCGGTGTGTTAATCCATATTTCCCGGTAAGATGTGGCGATGGACGCAACCCCCTTCTATCCGCGCTTGATTCAGGCACGCATCGCAGAAGCACTGACCGACACGCCCGTTGTGCTGCTTGCCGGGCCGCGCCAGGCAGGCAAAACAACGCTGGTGCGACAGATGGCAACGCCAGGGATGCGCTATCTGACCCTGGACGATGCGTTGACGCTGCTTTCGGCGCGCGACGATCCGGTCGGCATGGTTCGCAGTTTGGACCGAGCCGTCATCGACGAGATCCAGCGCGCGCCTCAACTGCTGTTGGCCATCAAGAAGAGCGTCGATGAAGACCGGCGAGCCGGGCGCTTCTTGCTGACCGGGTCGGCCAATTTGATGGTCATGCCGGCGCTGGCGGATTCTTTGGCGGGGCGGATGGAGACGCTCGCTTTACTGCCCTTGTCGCAAAGCGAAATCCAGGGGAGCAGCGCGAACTGGATCGATGCGGCTTTTGCGGGCAGTCTGCTCAAAGTGGCGGCACCCGTTGTGGGGCAGGCATTGGTTGAAGTTGTCTTGCAGGGGGGTTACCCGGAGGCGATTTCGCGCACCAGCGCGCGCCGGCGCGCTGTGTGGGCACGCCAGTACCTGGCGGCACTCATTGCGCGTGATGTGCGAGACGTGGCCAGCATCGACAAACTCGATCAGTTGCCCCGCTTCTTGCGCAGCCTGGCGCAGGTCTCGGGCCAGATGTGCAACTACACCCAACTCGGTGGCCAGGTCGGCCTGGACAGCAAGACAGCAGCCCGATATGTCGGCGTGTTCGAACAGATGTACCTTCTCAGACGCGTTGAGGTCTGGGCCAGAAGCAAGCTCAAACGGGTCGTCAAATCACCCAAGCTGCAATTCATCGATGCCGGTCTGTTGGCCAGCTTGCTTGATCTGGGCGAGGCCGAAGTGCAGCGTGATCGCAGCCGATTCGGCAATGTTCTTGAAACTTTTGTCTATGCGGAATTGCTCAAGCACAGCAGCACGGCCGAGGGTGACTACCGGCTGCTCTACTACCGTGATGTTGACGGGTTTGAAGTGGATGTGGTGATCGAAAACGCTGCCGGTCAGTTGATCGGTGTCGAGGTCAAGGCCGCCGCCACCGTGAAGGCTGGCGATCTGCGGGGCTTGAAGAAGTTGGCCAGTGTTGCAGCAGACCAGTTCATGATGGGCATCCTGCTGTACGACGGCACAGAAACCCTGCCTCTGGGTGATGGCATGTGGGCAGTTCCCCTGTCGACTTTGTGGGGCGGAGTTAGCTTGGAACGGAGGGTTTAGCATGGATCAGATCGAATGCGTGGTTATCGGTGCCGGTGTGGTCGGCTTGGCAGTGGCGCGTGCGCTTGCGCTGGGCGGGCATGAAGTGATGGTGTTGGAGGTAGCCTCGGCCATAGGCACGGGAACCAGTTCGCGCAACAGCGAAGTCATCCATGCCGGCATCTACTACCCGAAAGACTCCCTGAAAGCGAAGTTGTGCGTGCAGGGCAAGCAACTGCTGTACGACTATTGTGCTGAGCGAGGCATTGGCCACCGGCGTTGCGGCAAACTGTTGGTGGCGACATCACCGGAGCAGGTAGCGCAGTTGCAGGGCATCAAGGAGCGCGCCGAACGCAATGGCGTGAGTGATTTGCAACTGCTCAGCGCCGCACAGGCGCGCGCCATGGAGTCTGCGCTGGTTTGTGACGCAGCCATCTTTTCACCCAGCACCGGCATTGTTGACAGCCACACCCTGATGCTGGCACTGCAGGGCGATATAGAAAATGCCGGCGGCATGGTGATCCTCAACTCAAAGCTGGAGCGGGCCGACTGCACGCCAACAGGTGTTGGCCTGACGGCCGCCGACGGCACACAGCTGCTGGCAAAGACAGTGGTCAATGCCGCCGGTTTGCAAGCGCCAGCGCTGGCAGCACGCTTCGCGGGGCTGGCGCCTCAGCATGTGCCGCGCGCCTGGTTTGCCAAGGGAAATTACTTCACGCTTGCCGCTCGCGCGCCGTTCTCCCGGCTGATCTATCCCGTGCCACAGCCTGGCGGGCTGGGCGTGCACCTGACGCTCGATCTGGGAGGGCAGGCCAAGTTTGGTCCGGACGTACAGTGGGTTGATTCGGCTGACGATTTGACAGTCGACGCGGCGCGCGGCGATGCCTTTTATGCCGAGGTGCGCAAGTACTGGCCAGCACTCGAAGACGGCGCGCTGATTCCAGGTTATGCCGGGATACGGCCGAAGATTCACGGCCCCGGTCAGGCTGACTGCGACTTTATGATTCAGGGACCCGCCGAGCACGGAGTGGCCGGCTTGATCAACCTGTTCGGCATCGAGTCGCCGGGGCTGACCAGTGCGCTGGCGATTGGTGATTACGTGCGAGATATGCAGTTGTCATGATGGGCCGGTATTTGTCATCCCGTCCCCGGATCAAGTCTGGGGTTATAACATCCGGGATCCAGTGCCACGCATACACTGGATTGCGGCTCAAGGCCGCAATGACAGCCCTCCAGGAAGCCGGCAATGACAGCCCTCCAGAAAGCCAGCAGTGACGGCTTTCTTAGCAAGTTTTCTTTATCAACCTGGCTGAGTCGGTGACTAGCGCCGGACCCTGGTAGATCAGGCCGGTATAGATCTGCACCAGATCGGCGCCGGCCCTGATCTTGCTCACGGCGTCCTGCGCGCTCATGATGCCACCCACCCCGATGATGGGAAAATCATCGCCCAGGGCAGCGCGCAGCTGTGTGATAACACGGTTGCTCTGTGCCAGCAGTGGCGCGCCGGACAGGCCACCGGCCTCGGCGGCGTGCGTCAAACCCTGCACGCCGTCGCGTGCCAGCGTGGTGTTGGTGGCAATCACTCCGTCCATGCTGTGGCGGCGCAGTGTGTTGGCGATGACATTGATTTGGGCCTCATCCAGATCGGGGGCAATCTTGACGAACAGCGGCGTTGTCTTGCCATACTGTTTGGCCAGGGCTTTGCGACGCCTGGCCAGGGCTGCGAGCAGGCCGTCGAGTGCCTCATCGCTTTGCAGCGAACGCAGGTTCTTGGTGTTAGGGCTCGAGATATTGACTGCCACGTAGTCAGCGTACTGATAGACGCCGTCGAGTGCGATCAGGTAGTCGTCGGTGGCGCGTTCGATGGGTGTGACCGCGTTCTTGCCGATATTGAGTCCAAGCAGCATCGGCGCCTTCAGCGTCTGGCGCTGTTGGTACAGAGCGGAGCGCTTGACGTTGGCAACAAAGGCGTCAAGCCCGTCGTTGTTGAAGCCCAGGCGGTTGATCAGGGCCCGCTGCTGCGGCAGGCGGAACATGCGTGGTTTCGGGTTACCGCTTTGCGGTAGCGGCGTCACCGTGCCCACTTCAACAAAGCCGAAGCCGATGGCGCCCAGCGCGTCTATGCAGCGCGCATTCTTGTCCAGACCGGCCGCCAGGCCGACGCGGTTCGGGAAAGTCAGCCCCGCCAGCTTGATCGGATCCTCCACCCGGCTCGTCTTGTATGCCAGTTGCAAAGGCGTGCCTTGCGTGCCAGCCAGCGCGTGCAGCGTCAGTTCGTGCGCTGTCTCGGGATCGAGGCTAAACAAAAATCGGCGCGCCAGCGCATAGGGGACGAGAGACATTGGATAATTCCTGCAAAGTATTCAACTAACCTGACTGATTTTCCCAGATGACACAACAACCGACTTCCGCCAGCGCCACTTTGTCACAAGATGAACTCAAAACCATGGTTGGCCGAGCGGCTTTGCAATTTGTGGTGCCGGGTGAGATTGTCGGCGTTGGCTCGGGCTCCACCGTCAACAAGTTCATCGACGCGCTGGCGTCCATGAAGGAGCAGATCAAGGGTGCGGTATCGAGTTCAGTGGCCAGTACGCAGCGCTTGCAGGTGCTGGGCATTGCTGTCTTCGACTCCAATGAAGTCGAGCGGCTGTCGGTTTACATTGACGGTGCCGATGAGATCGACCACCGGGGCAACATGATCAAGGGCGGCGGCGCGGCGCTCACGCGCGAGAAAATTGTGGCAGCCCAGTCATCCAAGTTTGTCTGCATTGTGGACGAATCCAAACTGGTCCAGACTCTGGGAAAATTTCCGGTTCCGGTGGAAGTGATCCCGATGGCGGTGCAGCGTATCACGCGCCAGTTTGCCGCGCTCGGCGGCAGCGCCAGTCTGCGCCTGAAAGACGGCGAGCCGCTGGTCACTGACAACGGCCAGTACATTCTGGATGTGGCCGGTTTGCAGATCAGCGACCCGCTGGCGTTTGAGTCCGAGGTCAGTCAGTGGCCCGGCGTCGTGACAGTAGGTGTGTTTGCCTTCCAGAAAGCACAAGTCTGCCTGTTGGCCACAGCGGCCGGCGTCAAGACGATGAGCTTTCCCCCTGTCGCCAACTGATCAGAATCGGATACCTGCCGGATTGGGCGGTGCGGCGCTCGGTTCCACAACCGGATCGCGCGGCGCTTGCGCTTCACTGGCAGGCGCTACCGCTTTCTGCACCGTCACCAGCGGCGTGGCTGGCGGCGCGCGGTAGCTGGCCGGCAGCACCGAGGTTTTCGGGTAGCCGGCAGCATCCAGAAACTGTGTCCATTCAGCGTCAGAATAGCCCTTGATCTGCTGGCTGCCTATGGTTAGAAAAGGCAGCGAACTGCCGCCGCTGATGCGCTGCAGCGCATCGCTGTCATCCGCGGTACTAACTGTTTTTTCGGCGTAAGGAATGCCGCGGCCGTTGAGCAGGTCGCGACCCGAATTGCAAGGCGCACAGCTGCTTGATGTGTAAAGCGTGACCGGGTATTTGCTGGCAAGCTGCCTCAGTTCCGCAGGCAGTGCGACCGCAGTGACTGCCAGTGCGCGGCCGCCGGCCCCCAGCACCGTGGCGTTATCGGTTGCAACGGGTAGCTTGTCAGAGAAGGTGACGCGGCCATCAGCGCCCACCACCCGGTAAATGGTCTGCGCCTGCGTGGCGCCCGCCAGCAGCAGCGCCGCAACGCAGACGCTGCCACAAAGTGATGCGCTGAGGATTCGCGCGCCTGGCTTGCGGGATGGATTCTTGATTTTCAAAATCGACCTCTTCAGTTCTTCGTGCTCATGCCCTGATGTCGCAGCAGGGCGTCGAGTTCGGGCTCGCGTCCGCGAAAAGCCGTGAAAGATTCCATGGCTGGGCGGCTGCCTCCGACCTCCAGAATAGTTTGACGGAATTTTCTACCAGTTTCAACATTCGGCAAACCGTCCGGATCCATACTTTCCTCAAAAGCCGCGTAGGCATCGGCACTCAACACCTCAGCCCACTTGTAACTGTAATAGCCCGCTGCATAGCCACCGCCAAAAATATGGCTGAAAGTGTGGGCCGTGCGACTCCATTCTGGCGACTGCAACACCGCCACTTCAGAGCGAACCTGGCGCAGCAGGGTCATCAGGTCGGTGGCTGGATCATGCGAGGTATGCAGCAACATGTCAAACAGGGCGAACTCTATCTGTCTGAGGGTTTGCAGACCACTCTGGAAGTTTTTAGCAGCCAGCATCTTGTCGAACAAGTCGCGCGGCAAGGATAGACTGCTATCGACGTGGGCTGTCATGTGGCTCAGCACATTCCACTCCCAGCAGAAGTTCTCCATGAACTGGCTCGGCAGTTCGACGGCGTCCCATTCGACGCCGCTAATGCCCGAAACGTCAAGTTCCTCGACCTGCGTCAAGAGGTGGTGCAGGCCGTGTCCAAACTCGTGAAACAAGGTGGTGACGTCATCATGGGTCAGCAGCGCAGGCTTGTCACCCACGGCGTCGGCAAAATTGCAGACCAGGTGCGCCACCGGCGTCTGCAATTGCCGTGTGTCCGGTCGCAGCCAGCGCGTGCGCACGTCATCCATCCAGGCGCCACCGCGTTTGCCGGTGCGCGCTGCGGGGTCCAGGTAAAACTGGCCGACCCGAGCGCCAGCACGCTCAATCCGGTAAAACCCGACCCCTGCGTTCCAGACGGGTGCCTGGTCCTGGCGGATCTTCACATCGAACAGGGTTTCGACGATCTTGAACAAACCTGCCAGTACTTTGGGCGCTGGGAAGTACTGCTTGACCTCCTGCTCGCTGAAGGCGTAACGCGCTTCTTTCAGTTTTTCTCCAATAAAGGGCCAGTCCCAGGGCTGCGGGTCGCTCAGTTGCAGATGCTTTGCGCCATAGTTGCGCATGTCAGCCACGTCCTGTTCGGCAAAGGCTCGTGCGCGTTGTGCCAGATCACGCAGGAAAGTGATGACCTGCTCGGGTGACTTCGCCATCTTGGGGACCAGCGAGAGTTCTCCGTAGTTGTTGTAGCCCAGCAAAGCGGCTTCTTCACGTCGCAAACTCAGGATTTCGGTAATCAGGGCCGAGTTGTCGAACTTTTCCGGTTCGATCTCGGCCTGGTCGGAAGCGCGGGTGACGTAAGCGCGGTACAGTTTCTGGCGCAGTGCGCCGCTGCTGGCAAACTGCATCACCGGCAGATAGCAGGGCATCTTGAGCGTCAGTTTGAAGCCTTGCTTGCCCTCGGCCTGGGCCAGTGCCAGCGCAGCCTGTTTGACGTCCTCCGGCACGCCATCGAGTTCACTCGCATCGGCATAGTAGGCAAAGGCATCGGTGGCGTCGAGCGCGTTTTCGCTGAACCTCTGGCTCAACTCGGCCAGGCGCTCCTGGATGGCCGCAAAACGTTCGCGCTGGGCGCCAACCAGTTCTGCACCACCGAGGACAAAGTTGCGCAGGGCGTTCTTGTGGGCCTGGCGCTGCTCGGCGGTCAGCGTGGCCGGGTCAATCTGTTTGTACTTGGCATACAGGCGCTGGTCCGAGCCCAGGCGCGTGAAGAACTCGGTGACTTTGGGCAAGACCAGGTTGTAGGCGGCGCGCAGTTCGGGCGCGTCCGCAACGCTCTTGAGGTGGTTCACTGCGCCCCAGGCGCGGCTCAGTTTCTCGACCGCGACGTCCAGCACGCCGGCGATGGCGTTCCACTCTGCGGCAAAGCCGGTTGCGGTGACGCTCTCCAGGGCGGCATCGGCCTGCGCCAGCAATTGCTCTAAGGCCGGCGCGACGTGCTCCGGCCGGATCTGATCAAACAGTGGCAGATCGTCAAAGGAGAGCAGGGGATTGTTCATGTAGCCCGCTCCGCTGCTTCAAGCGTGTTGACCAGCAGCATGGTGATGGTCATCGGGCCAACGCCACCGGGCACCGGGGTAATGAAACTCGCCACTTCCCGGACGCCGGCAAAGTCCACATCGCCGCAAAGTTTGCCTTCCGGGTTACGGTTCATGCCAACGTCAATCACGATCGCACCGGGCTTGACCATGTCGGCCGTCAGCACGTTGCGCTTTCCCACGGCGGCGACAACGACGTCGGCCTGGCGCGTATGTTGCCCGATGTCGGCGGTGGCACTGTGACAAACCGTGACAGTGGCGTTGGCTTGCAGCAGCAGCAGGGCCATCGGCTTGCCCACCGTGTTGCTGCGACCGATCACGACCGCATGCTTGCCGCGCAAATCGACGCCAGTGCTCTCTATCAATTTCATGCAGCCGTAGGGTGTGCAGGGCCGAAAGCCGGGTGCGCCGGTCATCAACTCGCCAGCCGACAGGGTGGCGTAGCCGTCCACATCCTTGCTGGTGGCAATGGCTTCAATCACCTTGTGCGGATTGATGTGTTTGGGTAGCGGCATCTGCACCAGAATGCCGTGCACCGAAGGATCTGCGTTGAGCGCGGCGATCCGCGCGAGCAGATCGGCCTCAGGCAAGGTGGCCTCGTATTTCTCGAAGACCGAGTGCACGCCGGTGTCGGCACAAGCTTTGACCTTGTTGCGCACATAGACTGCGCTGGCCGGATCCTCGCCGACCAGAATCACCGCCAACCCGGCACTGCGGCCGCGTGCTTTGAGCGCCAGTACGCGCGCTGCGACTTCGCTGCGTAACTGGGCAGAGAGGGCGACTCCGTCAATGATCTGGCCACGCTGGTTTTCTTGGTTCGTCATAGCTTTGCTTGGTTCGGTTCGTCTACAGGATCAACAACTGCGTCATTGCGAGCGCAGCGTGGCAATCGACAGCGATGGCTTGCCACGCTGCGCTGGCAATGACCACGGCAGGCCTCGTCAGGTTTTGCCGGCGGCTTGTCCCAAGGCAATTTTCAAAAGATCGGCGACGGTGTTGGCGTTGAGCTTTTCCATGATGTTGGCGCGGTGCGCTTCCACCGTCTTGATGCTGATGCCCAGGTCGTCCGCAATCTGCTTGTTCAGTCGGCCGGCAACGATGCGTTCGAGCACCTGAGCTTCGCGCAAGGTCAATCGTGCCATCAAGGCGCCACGGTTGGCTGCGCTCTGGTGCTCGGCAAAGGTTTCTTTGGCCTGGTCGAGCATGCGCTCCACCAGGGTCACCAACTGGTCTTCCTTGAAGGGCTTCTGGATGAAGTCCATGGCACCCTTCTTCATGGTGTCGACCGCCATCGGTACGTCGCCGTGACCCGTGATGAAGACAATCGGAAGAGGCGAACGGGCTTCGATCAGGCGATTCTGCAATTCCAGACCCGTCATGCCACCCATGCGGATATCGACGATCAGACAGGCCACTTCGCGCGCATCGTAGCGACTGAGAAAAGACTCAGCGGAGTCAAAGCAGCGTACGCGGTATTCCTTGCCTTCCAGCAACCACTGAAGCGAATCGCGCACTGCCTCGTCATCATCAACGACGTAGATCGTGCCTTTTTTCGGTATCAAACTCATGCGTTATCCCGGATTGACCCTGGAGTCCTTGGTTATCTGAGCGTTAGCGGTGCCGCCGACGGGCCTGGCTCCGTCACCGGAATCCAGAATGAAAAACAGCACCCTGTGACTTCGGCGCCATTGTAGATGTTCTCGGCTTTCATTCGGCCCAAATGCGATTCTACGATTGAGCGGCACAGGCTCAGACCGATGCCCATGCCGTCTGCTTTGGTCGAGTAAAAGGACTCGTAGAGCCGCTGCATCACTTCAGGCGCAAGGCCCTGACCGGAATCGACCACCGTGAATTCGATCACCGGCTTGTCATCGACCTGACTCGGCGCCACGCGCAACCTCACACTGCGCTCGGCCGTCGGTCGCTGTGCCGAATCAATCGAATCGGCTGCGTTTTTCAGCAGATTCACCAGTACCTGCTCGATCAGGATCGGGTCCACCAGCAAAGGCGGCAGACGTGGTGCCAGGTAATGGGTCAAGCGGACATTGCGCCGGCGCATCTCGATCTCGGCGAGTTCTAGTGCTTCCTCGACCATGCCGGAGACTTCCGACAGCGAACGGTTGGGCTCACTGCGCTTGACGAAGGAACGGATGCGCTGAATGATCTGGCCCGCGCGCTGCGCCTGCCGGGCCGTCTTTTCCAGCGCGCCGAGCAGGTCCTCGTCGCTGATATGCCCGCTCTTGATACGCGAGACCATGCCGTTGCAGTAGTTGTTGATGGCGGTCAGTGGTTGATTGAGTTCGTGCGCCACGCTCGAAGCCATCTCACCCATGGTGATCAGCCGACTGGCGTTCTGGGCGCGCTCGGTCTGGGCGGCCGACTGTGCCTCGGCGATGCGGCGCGCCGTGATGTCTGTGGCGATCACCATCTGCGCCAACCGGCCATCGACCCAACTCAGGTAACGCGTGCGAACTTCCAGCCATTTTCCAAGGGCGTCGAGGTAGATCTCGGAACTCTCCGCCTCGCTGTCGGGAAGCGAGTTGGTTGGCAGACCGGCAAAGACGTCGACATCGTCCAGCGTTTCGTCAGTTGGCGACGTTGCCGGCACACCGGCTTCAGCCACCAGTTGCAAATGCCCGCCTGCCTGGGTGCCGAACCAGAGGCGGTACAGCTTGTTGGCAAACAGCAGTTCGTCGCTGCCAAGCGGCGCCACGGAAATCGACGCGTCCAGCGCTTCAAGCACGGTGGTGAAGCGCTCGTGCGAGGCCGACAACTGATCCCGAATCCGGTTCGGCTCGGTGATGTCCGTCATTGAAGTCATCCATCCGCTCTGCACACCATGGGCGTCGATCAGGGGAGAGACATAGAGTCGGGCGTCAAACAGGGTTCCGTTCTTGCGCTTCACCCGAAACTGCACACCGCTGGGCAGGATCTTGCCTGCCAGTTCTTCTTCCAGCCGTGAGTTCAGGGAGTCGCGATCAGCCTCCGGCCAGTACGGAAACGGTGCGGTGCGGCCCACCAGATCGGCTTCGCTCCAGCCCGTCATCTTGCAAAACGCCGCATTGACGTAGGTGATTCGCCCTTGCAAATCGAGTGCACGCATGCCTGTGAGCATGGAATTTTCCATGGCCCGGCGGAACACCGTTTCCGACACCAGCGCCTGCTGTGCCTGCATGCGTCGGCGCGTGTGGCGCCAGTTGGCGATCAGCATCCAGGCTGTCATCGCACTCAGGGCTGTCACCAGCCAGAACAGGCCACTGCCGATGACGCCGAGCGAGGTTCGATAGGCCTCGCCGCGAATCGTCAAGTTGTTGCCAACCGGAGACACCGGAACTTCGTAGGCGTTTACCGGGCTGTCCCACGGCAGCAAGCGGGTGGCCGGGTTGCGTGCCGGAATCGTCGTGCCGGCCAGCAGGCCGCCCCTGGCGTCGTGCATTGAGACGGCGTAGCGGGCTGTCACCTCAGCCGGTACGCCATAGCGAAACAAACCATCGACCGAGTACTCCGCCAGCACCACGCCGGAAAACCGCGCGCCTTCACTCAGGGGAATGTGCAGTTGCAGTGTGGCAGAACCGTCCGGCGTTGCCGCGCGCTGGGCGTAAATGGGCTGTTGCAGATCGCGCGCCAGACTGAAGGCACTTTCGGTGTCACCCATGTTGAAAGTACTGCCGATGGTGCGCAACTGGCTGCTCGTCAGGTTGCCGGTATCGACGATCGCTTTGATTCGGCGTCGCTCGTCAATCCAACTCAAACTTTGCAGTTCGGGGTAACGGCTGATCAGGGTTTCGGCGCGACCCTGGAAGTCGTCTGCATCGATCTCATGGTTGGCGAGTTCGCGGCCGACGCGCATCAATTGCTCCTGGCGCTCCAGCAGGCGCAGGCGCAAGCGCTGCTGCGTGTATTCGACATCGCGCTTGACGGCCTCCTGTTCGCGGTCGATTTCTTCCAGCCGCAAGTAGCCAAAGGCAGTCACGATGGCGGCCAGAAACAGCAGCACGGCCGCCAGCGGCGCCAGCATGGCAAAGCGGTCCTGTCGCTGCGGCGTCTGGCGCCGCCACCAGCGCCTCCAGCGCGCCAGCAGCGGCAGCTTCATCGAACTTGGCAAGGCAGCAGGACCGGTCAGTGGCATGGCATCAAGTGTAGGTGAGTGGGTCATCAGTCCGGCCAACGCACAAACAAGGTAGTTCAATGAATTTCATATAACAAAATCAAATAGCACTATTTGAAATATGTGAGGAACTGTGAGAGAATTGCCGAACTGCACTAAATTACACCATTACACAGGAGACAAGCATGTCAGCAGTTCCCGAGAATTCGGTCGGTTCAGCCGCGCGTGACGCGGATCAGCAGGAAACCCGCGAGTGGTTGGATGCGCTGTCAGCCGTCATTCAAAGCGAGGGGCCAGAGCGCGCTCACTTTTTGCTTGAACAGTTGCTTGATCATGCGCGCCAGAGCAGCATTGACCGGCCGTTTTCTGCCAACACAGCTTACGTCAACACCATCGCCACCGACCAGGAAGAGCGCTGCCCTGGCAATATCGAAATTGAGGAGCGTCTGCGTGCCTACATGCGCTGGAATGCGATGGCGATGGTGGTCAAGGCCAATCGCCATCACCCGGTCGATGGCGGTGATCTGGGGGGCCACATTGGCTCCTTCGCCTCGCTCGCGCACATGTTTGGCGCCGGCTTCAACCATTTCTGGCACGCCGAGAGTGAAAACCACGGCGGCGACTGCCTCTATATTCAGGGCCATGTGGCGCCGGGCGTCTATGCCCGCGCTTACATGGAAGGGCGCTTGACTGAAGAGCAACTGCTCCATTTCCGCCAGGAAGTCGGTGGCCAGGGGCTGTCGAGCTATCCGCACCCCAAGCTGATGCCGGCGTTCTGGCAGTTCCCGACCGTCTCCATGGGCTTGGGACCGCTGATGGCGATTTATCAGGCCCGCTTCCTGAAGTACCTGCATGCGCGCGGCATTGCCGACACTTCCGGACGCAAGGTATGGGTCTTCTGCGGCGACGGCGAGATGGACGAAGTCGAGAGTCGTGGCGCCATTGGCCTTGCGGCGCGTGAGAATCTGGATAACCTGATTTTTGTTATCAACTGCAATCTGCAGCGACTCGACGGCCCGGTGCGTGGCAACGGCAAGATCGTGCAGGAACTCGAAGGCGAATTCCGTGGTGCCGGCTGGAACGTCATCAAGCTTTTGTGGGGCAGTGAGTGGGACCCTCTGCTGGCGCGCGACAAGGAAGGCGCGTTGCGCAAACTGATGATGGACACGCTGGACGGTGACTATCAGTCCTTCAAAGCCAACGACGGTGCCTATGTGCGCAAGAACTTCTTTGGCCGCGACCCGCGTACCGCGGAGATGGTGGCCAAGATGAGCGACGATGACATCTGGGCTTTGCGCCGGGGCGGCCACGACCCGCAAAAGGTGTATGCCGCCTACCACGCTGCCGTAAAGCATGTCGGGCAGCCCACGGTGCTGCTGATCAAGACTGTCAAGGGTTTTGGCATGGGCAAGAGCGGCGAGGGCAAGAACAATGTGCACCAGACCAAAAAGTTGACCGATGAGGACATCAAGATCTTTCGCGATCGCTTCAACATCCCCATTGCGGACTCTCAAATTGCCGATATCCCGTTTTACAAACCGGCGGACGACACCCCCGAGATGCGCTACCTGCACGAACGCCGCAAGGCGCTCGGTGGCTACCTGCCGAGCCGGCGCAGCAAGGCCGATGAGCAGTTCACCGTGCCGGCACTCGACATTTTCAAGTCGGTCATCGAGCCCACCGCCGAGGGGCGTGAGATCTCGACGACGCAGGCCTACGTGCGTTTTCTGACCACCCTGTTGCGTGACAAGGCGCTGGGACCGCGTGTGGTGCCGATTCTGGTAGACGAGGCGCGCACTTTTGGCATGGAGGGCTTGTTCCGGCAGATTGGCATTTACAACCCGCAGGGTCAGCAGTACACACCGGTCGACAAGGATCAGGTGATGTACTACCGCGAAGACAAGGCCGGACAGATCCTGCAGGAAGGCATCAACGAGGCCGGTGGCATGGCCAGCTGGATTGCCGCGGCTACCAGCTACAGCACGAACAACCGCATCATGCTGCCGTTCTACGTGTATTACTCGATGTTCGGCTTTCAGCGCATTGGCGATCTGGCATGGGCCGCCGGCGACATGCAGGCGCGCGGCTTCCTGCTCGGTGGCACGTCGGGGCGCACCACGCTCAACGGCGAAGGCTTGCAACACGAGGATGGCCACAGCCACATCATGGCCGGCACGATTCCGAACTGCGTCAGCTATGACCCAAGCTTCGCGCATGAAGTCGGCGTCATCCTGCACCATGGCTTGAAGCGCATGGTCGAGGCTCAGGAAAACGTTTTCTACTACATCACCCTGCTCAATGAAAACTACGCCATGCCTGGCCTGGCCGCAGGTACCGAAGAGCAGATCATCAAAGGCATGTACCTTTGCAAGGAGGGCGAGGAACAGGCCCCCACGCTTGCCGCTGCGCGTGCTGCGCTGCCCGGCGGGCAAACCCCGGTTCTGCGTGTCCAGTTGTTGGGGTCTGGCACCATCCTGCGTGAATCGATCGCAGCGCAAACCTTGCTGGCAGAGGACTGGGGCGTCGTTGCCGATGTCTGGAGCTGCCCGAGCTTCAACGAACTGGCGCGCGATGGACAGGACTGCGAGCGCCACAATCTGCTGCATCCGCAAGCAGCGCCGCGCGTGGCCTTTGTCAGCCAGCAGTTGGAAAAACATGCCGGCCCCGTGGTGGCTTCGACCGACTACATGAAGGCGTACGCCGAGCAGATCCGCTCCTTCATTCCCAAGGGTCGCGGCTACAAGGTCCTTGGCACCGACGGTTTTGGCCGCAGTGATTTCAGATCGAAATTGCGCGAGCACTTCGAGATCAACCGTCACTACATCGTGCTGGCCGCCCTCAAGGCCTTGAGTGAAGACGGCAAGCTGCCGGTTGCCAAGGTCACAGAAGCGATTCGCCGTTACGGCATCCAGGTCGACAAGATCAACCCGCTGTACGCATGAAAAGCGTCCTCGCCGTGATTGTCATGCCGGACCTGATCCGGCATCCATGGATTGCGGGTCAAGCCCGCAATGACAGTCTTGTGATCTGCAAGTGATTAGGAGATATACATGTCTGTTATAGAAATCAAAGTCCCGGATATTGGCGACTTCAAGGATGTGGCCGTGATCGAGATCATGGTCAAGCCGGGCGACCCCATCAGGCTCGAGCAGTCGCTGGTGACGGTGGAGTCCGATAAGGCGGCGATGGAGATCCCGTCCAGCCATGCCGGTGTACTCAAGGAGCTCAAGGTCAAGGTGGGCGACAAGGTCAATATCGGAGACCTGCTGGCGATCCTGGAGGGCGCCGCCACCGTGGCCTCGCTTGCCCCGGCGGCCGCGCCGGCATCCCCTGCGGCGCTACCGACTCCTGAGCTTGCTGCGGTTGCGCTGCCGCCGGTAGCGGTCGCGCCGGCAAGCGCGACCCCGGCATTGCCGGCACACAACCCGACGGCGCTGCAGCTGCAACTGCCCCACGCTTCGCCATCAGTGCGCAAGTTCGCGCGCGAGCTGGGTGTGCCGCTGCACGAGCTCAAGGGCCGCGGTTTGAAAGGCCGCATCACCGAAGCCGATGTGCAATCCTTCACCCGCTCGGTGATGAGTGGAGCCGTTCAGACCGCTGCCGCTGCGGCGCAGAGCAGGAGCGCCGGTGGTAACGACGGTGCCGGTCTGGGTCTGCTGCCCTGGCCGGTCGTGGACTTCGCCAAGTTCGGCCCCATCGAGCGCAAGGACCGCTCGCGCATCAAGAAGATCAGCGCTGCCAACCTGCACCGCAACTGGGTCATGATCCCGCATGTCACCAACCATGACGACGCCGATATCACCGACCTGGAGGCCTTCCGCGTTGCGACGAACAGAGAGAACGAGAAATCAGGGATCAAGGTCACCATGCTGGCTTTCCTGATCAAGGCCTGCGTGGCAGCGCTGAAGAAGTTCCCCGACTTCAACGCCAGCATCGACGGCGAGCAACTCGTCCTCAAGCAGTACTTTCACATCGGTTTTGCCGCCGACACGCCCAATGGCCTGATGGTGCCCGTGATCCGGGACGTCGACCAGAAAGGCATCTTCCAGATCTCGCAGGAAATGGGTGAACTGGCCAAGAAGGCGCGCGACGGAAAACTCAGTCCGGCTGAAATGTCGGGTGCTGGCTTCACGATCTCCAGTCTGGGTGGCATTGGCGGGCGCTATTTCACGCCCATCATCAACGCGCCCGAAGTGGCGATTCTGGGTGTCTGCAAATCCACCATGGAGCCGGTCTGGGACGGCAAGGCATTCCAGCCGAGGCTGATGCTGCCGCTCTCACTGAGCTGGGATCACCGCGTGATCGACGGCGCCAGTGCGGCACGCTTCAACGTCTATCTGGGCCAGATCCTCGGCGATTTCCGGCGCGTCTTGCTTTGAGTTGCCGAGGCCTTAGGTGACAGAGTGTGGGGCATTGGACTCCGCCTCATGCTGTCAAAGGCCCAGAAATCGGCGGGGCCCAACACCCCACACTCTGCGGCGAGCCTTGTGGCACGCTAAGGTTCGAAAAACATTCTGATTGATTGGAAAAAAATGGCACTCATCGAAATCAAGGTCCCCGACATTGGCGACTTCGCCGAGGTTACCGTCATCGAACTGATGGTCAAGGTGGGTGATACCATCCGCGCCGATCAAAGCCTGATCACTGTGGAGAGCGACAAAGCATCGATGGAGATTCCTTCATCGCACGGCGGTGTAGTGAAGGAGCTCAAGGTCAAACTCGGCGACAAGGTGAAAGAGGGTTCTTTGGTCTTGCTGCTTGAAAGCAGTGACGCGAGTTCCCCTTCGGGACAGGCTGTCCCGCCCTCACCTCAAGCCTCTCTCTTGCCGGGGGAGGACAGAGCAGGCACGGTGGCCGCTACGGCGGCGCCGGTCATCTCGGAGCCTGCCGCCACCACGTTTGCCGGTGCCGTTGATCTGGACTGCGATCTGCTGGTGCTCGGTGCCGGTCCCGGCGGCTACTCGGCAGCTTTTCGGGCGGCTGATCTGGGACTCAAGGTTGTGGTGGTGGAGCGTTACGCGCAACTTGGCGGTGTCTGCCTGAACGTCGGTTGCATACCGAGCAAGGCCTTGCTGCATGTGGCGGCGGTGATGGACGAGGTGTCGCACATGGCGGCACTAGGTGTTGATTTCGGTAAGCCAGCCATCAACGTTGACAAGCTGCGCGGCCACAAGGAAAAGGTGGTTGCCAAACTCACCGGCGGCTTGGCCGCCATGGCCAAGATGCGCAAGGTGACGGTGGTGCGTGGTTACGGCGCCTTTGTTGGCGCCCACCACGTGCAGGTGGAAGAAACCACGGGGTCGGCGCAAGAGAAGACCGGCAAGACGCAAACCATCGCTTTCAAGAGTTGCATCATCGCCGCCGGTTCACAAGCAGTACGTTTACCCTTCATGCCGGACGATCCGCGTGTTGTCGATTCCACCGGCGCACTGGCACTGAAAGAAGTACCCAAACGCATGCTGATTCTGGGCGGCGGCATCATTGGCCTGGAGATGGGCACTGTCTACAGCACACTGGGCGCACGTCTTGATGTGGTTGAAATGCTCGACGGCCTGATGCAGGGCGCGGATCGTGACCTGGTCAAGGTCTGGCAGAAGATGAATGCGCCGCGCTTTGACAACATCATGCTCAAAACAAAAACCGTCGGTGCCAAAGCCACGCCTGAAGGCATCGAGGTCACGTTTGCGCCAGCTGAAGAAGGTGGCACGGCACCGGCGCCGCAGACCTACGACCTGGTACTGCAGGCGGTGGGGCGCACACCCAACGGCAAGAAAATTGCTGCTGAAAAAGCCGGGGTTACCGTGACAGATCGTGGCTTCATCAATGTCGATATCCAGATGCGCACCAACGTGGCCCACATCTTTGCTATCGGCGACATCGTTGGTCAGCCCATGCTGGCACACAAGGCGGTGCACGAGGCCCATGTGGCCGCCGAAGTGATTGCCGGTGAACTGCAAGGCAACAAAGAGCTGGCAGCAGCCGCGTTCAACGCCCGCGTGATTCCGAGCGTGGCCTACACCGATCCAGAGGTCGCGTGGGTTGGTCTCACCGAAGATCAGGCCAAGGTCAAAGGCATCAAGGTCAAGAAGGGCCTGTTCCCATGGGTCGCTTCTGGTCGTGCCATTGCCAACGGGCGCGACGAAGGCTTTACCAAGCTGCTGTTTGACGACAGCGAAGAAGCCCATGGCCACGGCAAGATTCTGGGCGGCGGCATTGTTGGCACGCACGCGGGTGACATGATTGGCGAGATTGCGTTGGCGATCGAGATGGGTGCCGACGCTGTGGACATCGGCAAGACGATTCATCCGCACCCAACCCTGGGCGAGAGCATCGGCATGGCGGCGGAAGTGGCGCACGGCAGCTGCACCGATGTGCCGCCAGCGCGCAGGTAAGCAACTCAGCGGCGGTGCTGCGCAGCGTGCCCGTGAGGCGCACTGTGCGGATGCCCTGGCGGATGCGCTTGGTGCTCGTGCGGCTTCGTCAGCAGTGAACCTACGACCATACCGACGATAGCCATGGCCAGGCCGGCCAGTTGCCCCGGAAAGGCCTCTCCGAGCTGCTTGAACACCAGAAACACCAGCCAGGTGAAGATGCCGAAAATGATGGAAGCGATGGCGCCCTGGCGCGTTGCGCGTTTCCAGTAAAGGCCGCAAACCAATGGCACAAAGGCGCCTACCAGCGTCACCTGGTAGGCTGACGACACCATCTCATAAATTTGTGTTCCCTTCATCGCCATGGCATAGGCCAGCACGCCGCAGGCAAAGAAGAACAACGTCACGCGAAACGCCAACAGTTCCTGCTTGTCACTCAGCCGCGGGCGCAGATGCTTGTAGATGTTCTCGACGAAGCTGGTGGAGGGTGCCAGCAGCGTGGCCGATGCACAGGACTTGATCGCCGACAGCAGTGCGCCAAAGAAAATCACCTGCGCCGCGAAGGGCATTTTCGTGAGGATCAGGGTCGGCAGAATCTTCTGCGGGTCGTTGGCCAGAAACTCCTTGGTCTGCTCCGGCATGATCAGCACCGCACAAGCGACGATGAACATCGGCACGAAGGCAAACGCCAGGTACGCCAGACCACCGATCACAGCGCCGCGCGAGGCCGTCTTCGCGTCCTTGGCGGACATCACGCGCTGAAACACGTCCTGCTGCGGGATGGAGCCCAGCATCATGGTGATGCCAGCAGCAAAGAAGAACACGATGTCCTTGAAGTTGGCCGCCGGCGCCATGCGGAACCAGTCGTTGCTCTGGGCCAGGGCCAGCACCTTCCCGGTGCCACCTGCCATGTCGCTCGAAATATAGGCAATGAAGGACAGGCCGATGATGAGCACGATCATCTGGATGAAATCAGTCCAGGCGACCGCCAGCATGCCGCCGAAGATGACGTAAATCAGCACCGACAGCGTGCCGATGACCATTCCCGCCTCGGTACTGATTTCGCCACCTGAGACGACATTGAACACCAGCCCCAGGGCGGTGATCTGGGCTGCAACCCAGCCGAGGTAGGAAAGGATGATGGCCGTGGAGCAGAAGATTTCGACACCCTTGCCGAAACGCTTGCGGTAGAAGTCGCCTATGGTCAGCAGGTTCATTCGATAGAGCTTGGCGGCGAAGAACAGGCCCACAAAGACCAGACACATCGAGGCGCCGAAAGGATCTTCGATGACGCTGTTGAGGCCCCCCGAGACAAACTTGGCGCTGATTCCGAGAACCGTTTCGGCGCCGAACCAGGTGGCGAAGGTGGTGGTGATGATCATCACCAGCGGAAGGCTGCGTCCGGCAATGGCGAAGTCCGCCGAGTTCTTGATGCGGGTACCTGCATAGACGCCGATGGCCAGCGTTCCCAGTAAATAAAGTACAACGAGGCCAAGCAGGGCATTCATGGGGCCGGGGTCCTTGAGCGGGAAAATGATGACGCGAGAGTGTAGCAAATGAGGTGCCGCACCCGCCCGCCAGAGCGGAACCGGACATTGGGTGCCTGCTAGAATTTCTCCAGATTTACGAGCAACCTTGATGGGCAGGCGAACATGCACATTGATCACCACGATCTCTACACCGAATTCCCCGACATGCGTGAGGCCATCGCTGTCCTGAAGGATGAAAGTGGTTACTTCAGCAACCTCTTCGGACGTTACAACCGCCTCACCGGCAAGGTGGAGGACCTCGAAGAGCACGACATGCCAGTGGCTGACTTCACGCTCGAGGACATGAAGAAGGCTCGCGCCAAACTGAAGGACGAGATTTACCAGTTGCTGCTGGTCTTTCGCTGCGGACAGCGGCATCAAGCCTGATACTTAGCCCGACGCCCGGGATGCGATACTTCGCCAGGGCCGGCTCAATTTCCTGGGCACCCTGTTTTTTTTGAGGCAAGCATGTCTGAAGAAATTTTGCTCGGCGACGAAGCCGTCGCGCGCGGTGCGATCGATGCGGGGATCAGCGCGGCCTATGCCTATCCCGGCACGCCTTCGACCGAGATCTACCAAACCATACAGGATTACGCCAAGGAGCACAGCCTGCCGGTGCGCGGCATGTGGTCGACCAACGAGAAGGTGGCACTCGAAGAGGGGATCGGCGTGTCCTACGCCGGTGGCCGCGCCATGGTCTCGATGAAGCACGTGGGCCTCAATGTGGCGGCCGATCCGTTCATGAATGTGGCCGTCTCCGGCGCCCATGGCGGGCTGGTGATTGCCGTGGCCGACGATCCGTCCATGCACAGTTCGCAGAACGAGCAGGACTCGCGCTACTTTGCCGACTTCGCCATGGTGCCCTGCCTGGAGCCCGGCGACCAGCAGCAGTGCTACGACTTCACGCGAGAGGCTTTCGAACTGTCGGAGCGCCTGCAGGTGCCGGTGCTGTTGCGCCTGGTGACGCGGCTGGCGCACAGTCGCGCGGCGGTGACGCTGGCTCCAGCGCGGGCGCAGAACGTGCCCAATTATGTGGAAGATCCGAGTCGCTACACGCTGCTGCCGGTCAATGCGCGCAAGGCTTACGCCAAGCTGGTGGACAAGCAGCCGGCTCTGCAGGAGTTCTCGGAGAATCATGCCGGGAATGCGCTGACATTGCGCGGCAACGGCAAGCCCGGCATCCTGGTCAGCGGCCTGGGTTGGAACTACCTCAAAGAGGCGATGGGCGACGCGCTGGAGGGCTACAACCTGCTGCGCGTTGGCGTCTATCCGCTGCCGGTGAAGAAGATCCGCCAACTGCTTGATGCCTCCAGCGAAGTCTGGATTGTGGAGGAGGGCTACCCCTTCATCGAACGCTACGTGAGTGCCTTGGGACTGATGCGCGAACGTCCGATTCACGGCAAGCTCACTGGCGCCCTGCCGCGCATGGGTGAGCTGACACAGGACACGATCCGGCGCTGCTTTGGCCTGCCGGTGAGTGTCTCGCTGCAGATCGAGGGCCTGTCCGACGTGCTGGTCGGGCGACCGCCACGCCTGTGCGACAAATGCCCACACACCGACGCCTATATCGCCATCAACCAGGTCCTGACCCAATATGGTCCGGGTGTGCGCGTGATGGGCGACATCGGCTGCTACACGCTGGGCTACCTGCATCCCTACAACGCCATCCACTCCTGCCTGTGCATGGGCTCCTCCATCGGCATGGCCATCGGGGCTGCGCACACCGGCATGACGCCCTCGCTGTGCGTCATCGGAGATGGTACCTTCACGCACTCTGGCATGGCACCGCTGCTGGACGCGGCGCGCGACAACACCAACATCAAGGTCTTCATCCTGGACAACAGCATCGTCGCCATGACCGGCGGGCAGCCGACCATGGCCACCGACGAAGAAGTGGTTGATCTGGTGGCTGGGCTGGGGGTGCCGCGCGAGCACATCCGCATCGTGGTGCCCTTGCCCAACCGCAAGGAGCAGACCCTGGCCATCATCAACGAGGAACTGCCCTACAAGGGGTTGTCGGTGATCATTGCGCGGCGTGCCTGCGTCACTTACGCCAAGCAGATCAAGCTCTACAAGCGCGCCTGCGAGGAGCAAACTGAATGAACTACGACCTGGTAATTTGCGGTGTCGGCGGCCAGGGCGTGTTGTCGATCGCCTGGGTGATTGATCACGCGGTTCATGAGGCCGGCCTGCATTTCAAACAGTCCGAGGTGCACGGCATGGCGCAACGCGGCGGTGCCGTCTCCGCCTTTGTGCGCATCTCCGACCAGCCGGTCGCCAGCGACCTGATAGCAAACGGTGCGGCCAGCCTGGTGCTGTCGGTGGAGCCAATGGAAGCCTTGCGCTATGCCCAGTTGCTGCGGCCGGACGGCTGGATCGTGAGCGACGTCACGCCGCTAGAGAATGTGGACGCCTACCCGCCACACGAAGCCCTGTACAAGGTGTTGTTTTCTGTGCCGCATCTGGTGGCGCTGGATGCCACACGATTGGCTACCAAGGCCGGCGCCGTGAAGGCGCAGAACATGGTGGTGCTGGGCGCGGCTGCCTCGCAGTTGCCCTTGCCGGTGGACTTGCTGGAAAAGCAGATCCATGAGCTCTTTGCGAGCAAGGGCGAGCGCATCATCAAGGCCAATATCAATGCCTTCCGGATGGGCGCGGCAGCCAGCCAGTTCGCGGCCGTGCTGTCAGCGGCGGGGGTGCCCTCATCCGTGCTGGCCCGGGTCTTGCCGCGTCTTGCCTTCGAGCCGCAAGCGGTGGCGCAGCCGACGCTGGACGCCTGGTGCAAGCGGCTGCTTGCCGCTGACGCCGTGCAGCTGGCGCTGCAACTGTTCCAGGGCGACGCCGTACTGGCGCTCGACGCCGTGCCGGCCTAGATCGTCGATCCGGCCGAGCCAGTCTGGCCGCTGGGGGCGTCGTCACCGAACAGCGGCTGCACGTTCCAGATTTCACTGGCATATTCGCCAATCGTGCGGTCTGATGAAAACGGCCCCATCGCGGCGATGTTCAGGATCGCCTGGCGTGTCCACTCGGAGGGCTTGCGGTACAGCGCATCGACGCGTTGCTGCGCTGCCAGATAGTCCGGGAAGTCCGCCAGCAACTGGTAATAGTCAGACTCCAGCAGGTTGCGCGTGAGGTCCTGGTAACGCTGTGGCTCATCTGGCGAGAAAGCACCATCCGCGATGCGGTCAATGGCGGTCTTGAGTTCGTAGTTGTTGTCGTAGTAGCGGCGCGGTTGATAGCCGTGGGCGCGCAGTTCACTTACCTGCTGCGTTCGGTTGCCGAAGATGAAGATGTTTTCCATGCCGACGTTCTCGGCAATTTCGATGTTGGCGCCGTCCCAGGTACCGATCGTCAACGCGCCGTTCAGTGCGAATTTCATGTTGCCGGTGCCAGAGGCTTCGGTGCCCGCCATCGAGATCTGTTCCGACAGGTCGGCTGCCGGAATGATCAGCTCGGCCAGCGTCACGCGGTAGTTGGGAACGAACACCAGCTTGAGCCGGTTGCCTACATGGGGGTCGCTATTGATGACGCTGGCGACATCGTTGATCAAGCGGATCACCTGTTTGGCCATGTAATAGGCAGAGGCCGCCTTGCCGGCAAAAATCACCGTACGTGGCACCCAGTTCGCCTGCGGATTGGCCAGGATCTGGTGGTAGCGGCTGATCACGTGCAGCAGGTTGAGCAACTGGCGTTTGTACTCATGCATGCGCTTGACCTGCACGTCAAACAGGCTCTCGGGGTCAAGGCGGATGCCGAGTTCGCGCCCTATGTAGTCGGCCAGGCGGCGCTTGTTCTGCTGCTTGGCCAGGTGCACCGCGTTGTTGAAGGCAGGTTCGCTGGCGAGCGGGCGCAGTTGCGAAAGCTGATCCAGATGGCGGCGCCAGGTGCGACCGATCCGGTCGTCGATCAGCCGGGCCAGTGGCTGGTTGGCCTGCGCCAGCCAGCGCCGTGGCGTGATGCCATTGGTCTTGTTGCAGAAGCGCTCCGGAAAAAGGCGAGCGAAATCGGTGAAGATGGTCTGCACCATCAGGTCACTGTGCAGGGCCGAGACGCCGTTGATCTTGTGGCTGGCCAGCAGGCACAGGTAGGCCATGCGTACACGCCGGTGTCCGTTCTCCTCAATCAGTGAAACGCGCTGCAGCAGATCAGGCTCGCCCGGGTAGCTTTCGTGCAGACCGGCCAGGAAGCGTGCGTTCAGGTCGTAAATGATGCGCAGGTGGCGCGGCAGCAGTCGACCCATCAGATCCACCGACCAGGTTTCCAGTGCTTCTTGCATCAGCGTGTGGTTGGTGTAGCTGAAGATGCGGCAGCACAGCGACCAGGCGCTGTTCCAGTCCAGTCGGTGCTGGTCTACCAGCAAGCGCATCAGTTCAGGCACTGCCAGCGCCGGATGCGTGTCGTTGAGGTGGATTGCCACCTTGTCGGCCAGCGCATCGAAGCTGCTGTGGCTTCTCAGGTAACGGCGCAACATGTCCTGCAGCGAGGCGCTGACGAAGAAGTACTCCTGGCGCAGACGCAACTCCTTCCCGTGGTCGGTGCTGTCGTCCGGGTAGAGCACGCGCGAGACGTTTTCTGACTCGTTCTTGGCTTCCACCGCGCGCATGTAGTCGCCCTTGTTGAAAGCATCGAGGTTGATGACACTGGTGGCCCGCGCTGACCACAGACGCAGCGTGGAGACCGAGGTCAGTTCGTAGCCCGGTACACCGCTGTCGTAGGCGGTGGCGATGACATCTTCGGTGTCGACCCATTGCACGACGCCGTTCTCGGTCGTCAGGCGCCCGCCGAAGCGCACGGTATGGCTGAATTCAGGCCGCATGAATTCCCAGGGATTGCCGTTGACAAGCCAGCTGTCGGGCTCCTCCACTTGCTGGCCGTCCACGATGCGTTGCGCGAACATGCCGAAGTCGTAACGGATGCCATAGCCCATGCCGGGCAAGCCGACGCTGGCGATGGAGTCCAGAAAACAGGCTGCCAGGCGCCCCAGGCCGCCGTTTCCGAGGCCGGGGTCGGCTTCCAGATCCGTGATCGCATCAAAGTCGGCACCCAGTTGTGCGCAGGCCGTCTTGGTCTCTTCGTAAATACCCAGGGCCATCAGCGCGTTGGTCAGCATGCGCCCGGGCAGGAACTCCATTGAAAGGTAATAAACACGTTTGCAGTCGCCGTCCTCGGCTGCGTTCAAGCTGGCGCGCCAGCGGTCCATGGTGCGGTCGCGCAAGGCGTAGAAAATGGCAAACAGCCAGTCGCGTTTTGTTGCCGAGCGCACATCCTTGCCGACCTGGTACACCAGCCGATTGGAGATCGATCTGCGCAAGGCATCGACGGTGTTGGTGGGTTGGTCAAACTGAAAAGGTTGTACGCTGGACATCAACTGTCTCCGAAAAAATGGAACTCAAAAACGAAGGGGTGCTGCGGTTAGCGCAAGCAGTGTCTGGTAAAGCGCGCGATAGGCTTGTGCTGGCTCCTGCCAGTCAAAGCGCTGCTGCATGGCGCGGCGTTGTACCGCGCTCCAGTCCGATGGCCGACGGCGCAGCGCAAAGGCACGGCGCATGGCACCCAGCAGGCCGTTCGCACTGAACTCATGGAACGCGAAGCCGCTGGCGCGGCCCTCATCAAGGGCTTCCAGGCTGCAGTCCGTGACGGTGTCGGCCAGTCCACCCACAGCGTGCACCAGTGGCAGGGTTCCATAGCGCAGACCGTACAACTGGGTCAGACCGCAGGGCTCGTAACGTGACGGCACCAGCAGTACGTCAGCGGCGGCGATGATGCGGTGCGCCAGGTCTTCGTTGTAGCCGGTGCGCAGGGCGGCTTGCCCCGGGTGGCAGGCCAGGGCCTCGCGCAGTGCAGCTTCGATGCCGGCGTCGCCACTGCCGAGAATCACCAACTGGCCACCCCGATCGATCAGCTCCGGCAGCATGGCAGGCACCAGGTGCAGACCTTTTTGTTCGCTCAGGCGTGTCACCGCCGCAAACAAGAGTGCGTCGGGCCGTTCTTCCAGGCCGAGCAGACGCTGCAGGGCGCGCTTGACACGGGCCTTGCCGCTCATGCGCTTGCCATCAAAATGGGCATTGAGCAGCGGGTCTGTGGCCGGGTTCCAGAGCTCGTAGTCAACGCCATTGAGGATGCCGCTGACACGATCGCGCCGGTCGCGCAGCACGCCGTCCAGGCCGCAGCCCTGTTCTGGCGTCATGATCTCCTGGGCGTAGCGTGGACTGACGGTGGTGATGGCGTCTGCAAACTGCAGACCGGCTTTCATGAAGGAAAGCTGCCCGTGGTATTCCGCACCGTTGATGGTGAACAGGGACTCTGGCACGCCGAGTTCGGCACAGCTGGAGGCCGCAAACAATCCCTGGTAAGCCAGGTTGTGGACGGTGAACACGCTGGGCGTGATGCGGCCAGCGCCGGCCAGCAGCTTCTGGTAAAGCGGAGCCAGACCGGCATGCCAGTCGTGCGCATGCACCACGTCGGGTTGCCAGTGCGGGTCGGCGCCTTGCCCTAGTGCCGCAGCGGCCCAGCCCAGCAGCGCAAATCGCGCAGCGTTGTCACTCCAGTCCTGTCCTGCTGCGTCCTGGTACGGGCCGCCCTCGCGCTGGTACAGTGCCGGCGCATCCAGCAGGTAGACCGGCTGACCGCTTTCGATCACATGGCCTCGGACCAGCATCGGTGGCGGCTGCAGTGTGCGCAGCACATCGGGACCGCCTTCAACCGGCAGGCGCAGCGCAGGCGCATCGGCGCGCACACCGGCTGCGATCGATGGGAACGCTGGCAGCAGCAGGCGCACATGGCAACCGGCTGCCCGCAGTGCCGCCGGCAGCGCCGCACCGACGTCGGCCAGACCACCGGTTTTGAGCAGCGGATAGATTTCGGTGCAGACGTAGAGAATCTTCACTGCGCTGTTTCCTCGGTGTTGACGCCCTGCGCCAGACGCTCCAGCATCGGGCGCGTGACCAGCACCACCCCCTGCTCGGTACGAAAGAAGCGGCGCGCGTCCTCGGCCGGGTCCAACCCGATGCTCATGCCGTCGGGAATGCGGCAACCCTTGTCGAGCACGACCTTGCGCAGATGGCAACGCTGGCCCACCTCAACCTGCGGCAGCAGCACCGATTCCTCGACCTGGCTGAAGGAATGCAGTCGAACCTTGGAGAACAGCACGGAGCGGCGCACCAGCGCGCCCGAAATGATGCAGCCACCCGACACCAGTGAATCGACCGCCATGCCGCGCCGAAGGTCATCGTCGAAGACGAACTTGGCTGGCGGCAACTGCTCCTGGTAAGTCCAGATTGGCCAGTCGCGGTCGTACATGTCGAGATCGGGGACGGTGCGTGTCAGGTCCAGGTTGGCGGCCCAGTAGGCGTCGATGGTGCCCACATCACGCCAGTAGGCCGGGGCTTGGGGGGAACTCTTGACGCAGGAGAGACTGAAAGGGTGGGCCACGGCTTCGCCACGCGCCACGATCGCCGGGATCAGGTCCTTGCCGAAGTCGCGGCTTGAGCCCTCGACTCCGGCGTCGGTCTTGAGCGCCGCGTAGAGGTAGTCGGCGTCGAACACGTAAATGCCCATGCTGGCCAGCGCGTGGTCGCTCCGGCCTGGCATGGGTGTGGGGTGCTGCGGCTTCTCGTCAAAACTGACAATGCGGCGCTGCTCATCGATGGCCATCACGCCGAAAGCGCTGGCCTCGGCCAGCGGCACTTCGATGCAGCCCACGGTGCAGCGTCCGCCACGTGCCACGTGATCGGC
>CAITZZ010000110.1 GCA_903897005.1 uncultured beta proteobacterium
GCGTGGCTGAAGGACAACGGCAAGCCGAACCAGTTCGAGACTTCGGTCGCCAAGTTCGCGGCGTCGGAGGCGGCGGTGCATGCCGCCAACGAGTGCATGAAGATCTACGGCTCGTTCGGGTTCTCGACCGAGTATCCGGCGGAGCGTTTCTACCGGGACGCGAAGTCGCTGCAGGTGGTGGAAGGCACGTCCAACATCCAGAAGATCATCATCTCGGGCATGGCCTGCGGGACCACGCCCAACCGCGAGTAGGGAAACCGCACAACAGGGGAAGAATAGGGGGCAGAGCCAGCGTGCTTTGGCCCCTTTTTTTCGCAACGCCACATCCACATTGAGGAAAGAATCCGCATGAGACCCTATTTCGAAAAAATGCCCGATTTCGGCAAACCGCTGAAGGAAAACCGCATCGCGCGCACACAGGAGAGTCGCGTGAAACTGGAGGCGGTCGAAGCCGAAATCGCCGTGGCGAAGAAGGCAGTGGAGGAAGTCGGCATACCAACGGCCAAGATCAACGAACGCGGTGGACTGACCGTGTGGCAACGGCTGGAGTACCTCGTCGACCCGGGCAGCTGGCAGCCGCTGCACAGCCTCTACAACCCAGAGGACAACGAGGAGGGTACGACCAACGTGGTCGACGGCCTGGGCAAGATCGGCGGCCGCTGGGCGGTGATCATAGGCTTCGATAACAAAGTACTCGCTGGCGCCTGGATTGCCGGACAGCCCGACAACATCCTGCGTGTGACCAACCTGGCCAAGCGGCTTCACATCCCTCTGGTTTGGCTGGTGAACTGCAGCGGCGTGAAGCTACCCGACCAGGAGAAGTTCTATGCCGACCGCCGCGGCTCGGGCGCACCCTTCTTCCGTCACGCCGAGCTGGAGCAGGCCGGCATTCCGGTACTCGCCGGCATCTACGGAACCAATCCGGCGGGCGGCGGCTACCAGGCGATCAGTCCGACCATTCTGATTGCGCACAAGGACGCCAACATCGCCGTCGGCGGTGTTGGCATCGTGTCGGGTATGGCACCTCAGGGCGGCTTCGACGTGGCCGGGTTGGAGCAACTGATCGCGGTGACGCGCAACATGAAGGACAAACCACCGGGCAGCGCTTCCACCCATTACGATGCAACCGGCTTCTTTACGCGCGTCTACGACGAGGAGACGGGCGTGCTCGACGGCATCAAGGAATACATGCGGATGATCCCGGCCTACGACCCGAAGTTCTTTCGGGTGGCCGAACCGGCTGAGCCGAAACTTCCGGCTTCAGACCTCTACCACCTGCTACCTTTCAATCAGAAGTCGGACTATTCATTCGATGACATCCTCGCGCGTCTGGTCGACGGCAGCGAGCATATGGAGTTCCGGCCGGATTACGGACCCGAGATATACACGGGGCTGGTGAAGCTCGACGGTATGCTGGTCGGTGCCATCGGCAACCGGCAGGGCCTGCTACCCAAGGGTTATCCGGAGTACGCGGATTACCCAGGCATTGGCGGCAAGCTCTACCGCCAGGGACTGATCAAGATGAACGAATTCGTGACCCTGTGCGCGCGCGACCGGGTGCCGGTGATCTGGTTCCAGGACACGACCGGCATCGATGTAGGGGATATCGCCGAAAAGGCCGAGTTGCTCGGCATCGGACAATCGCTCGTCTACTCGATCCAGCAAGCCGACGTGCCGATGATGCTGGTGGTGCTACGCAAGGGCAGCGCGGCGGCGCACTACATCATGGGCGGACCGACAGCCAATCGCCAGAACGCTTTTACCCTGGGGACGGCAGCCACCGAGATCTACGTCATGCATGGCGAGACTGCGGCGGTGGCAACCTACGCCAGGCGGGCGATCAAAGACAAGGATTCGGGCAAGCCGCTCGAGCCACTGGCGCAGAAAATGAACGAGATGGCGCAAAGTTATCTGGATACTTCGCGCCCGGCCTACTGCGCCCGCCACGGTTTCGTCGACGAGATCGTGAATCTTTCGGCGCTACGTGGCTACCTGAAGGCTTTTGCAGGCGCGGTGTACCAGAATCCGAAGTCAATCTGTCCGCGCCATCAGATGCTGCTGCCGCGCATCATCAAGGGATAGACTAAATCAGTCCCATCCCCTTGAGCACCGACAACATCACTGCCGCCGCCACCACCGAGCCGATCTGGCCACCGGTATTGACGCCGGCGGCGTGCATCAGCAGGTGGTTCTTCTTGTCGTAGAGTTGTCCCTGGACCTGGACCACCCGCGCGGCCATCGGAAAGGCGGAGATCCCGGCCGCGCCGATCAGCGGGTTGACCTTGCCGCCGGTCAGTTTGCAGACGATCTTGCCGAACACGACCCCGGCCACGGTATCCATGCAGATGGCGATGAAACCCATGCCGAAAATCATCAGCGTCGTGGGCTTGAGAAAGGCGTGACCCTCCATGGTGCCGCCGATGGCCAGGCCCAGAAACAGGGTGACGATATTGGCGATCTCGTTCTCCGAGGCCTTGGTCAACCGCGCCACTACCCCGCACTCGCGCATGAAGTTGCCGAGCATGATGGTCCCCATCAGGGGCAGTCCCTTGGGCGCGAGCAGTCCCGTGACCAGGGTCACGACGATGGGGAACAGGAGCTTGGTGGTGGTGGAGACGCTGCGCTTGATCGGCGCCATCTTGATGACCCGCTCGGCCGGCGTGGTCAGCGCCCGCATGATGGGTGGCTGGATGATGGGCACCAGCGCCATGTAGGAATAGGCCGCGACCGAAATCGGCGCCAGCAATTGCGGCGCGTATTGGGAGGCGACGTAAATGGCGGTGGGGCCGTCGCAGGCGCCAATGACGGCAATGCTGACGGCCTCCAGCGCCGGGAAGCCCAGGGCCAAAGCCAGCATCAAGGTGATGAAGATGCCGAACTGGCCGGCAGCGCCGAAGAGCAGCATTTTGGGGTTTTCCAGCAGGGCGCCGAAGTCGATCATGGCGCCGATGCCGATGAAAATGAGCAGCGGGAAGACTTCGTTGGCGATCCCCATGTCGTACAGGATCCGCAGCAGGCCGCCCGGCTCCATCAGGTCGGACAGGGGGATGTTGACGAGCATGCAGCCGAAGCCGATGGGCACGAGCAGCAGCGGCTCCACTTGCTTCTTGACGCCCAGGTAGAGCAAGCCCGCTGCGATCAAGAGCATGACCACGTTGGGCCCGCCCTGAGTGAACAGATAACTGACCCCGGAGGTCAGTCCATACAGGCCGGTCTGGAGGCTCTCAAACATATTATTTGTTCTCCGAGGTGCCGGTCTTTGCGACCAGGGGAAAGACTTTTTTCAGCAGGTCCATGACCAGTCCCAGAATCCATAGGGTCAGAAAAGTTCCCCCCATGCCGACTATCATCATGGTGAGTCCGAAGGTCCATTTTGCATCGTCCATGGGTGCTTTCAGAAGAATGAAGTAAAGCGTGCGCCGGTCAATTATATGGACAACAGTTCCAGCGCTGAGCAGAATTGACTGCGCAAGGGCCGCACAACATGGTCTCGCTCAACCCAGCCAGCAGGTGCGACTTGCGCGCCAAAATCCTGGACACTAACTGGACTCAGGGTAGTATGCATGGGCGAGCATCGAGTTCTTGATTCGACAACCTGATCGTCCAGCCACTTTGGCGGTGCCAGCAACTATTTTTTGCCTCATAGCGCAGGCAATTCGACTTGCGTGAGGTATTCTGCAAGTCTCTCGGAAGGAAACAAGCATGCCCCAGACCCCCGTCACCGCCGAAGAAAAGCGCGCCATCCTGCGCCGTGCCGCTCTCGAATACCACGAATTTCCAACCCCCGGAAAGATCCGGATTGCCGCCACCAAGCAGTTGGTCAATCAGCATGACCTCGGGCTGGCTTATTCACCCGGCGTGGCAGCACCCTGCGAAGAAATTGTCAAGGATCCGAACAACGCCTTCAAGTACACCAGCCGCGGCAACCTGGTCGCAGTCATCACCAATGGCACCGCCGTGCTCGGCCTGGGCGACATTGGCCCGCTAGCCGCCAAGCCGGTGATGGAAGGCAAGGGTGTGCTGTTCAAGAAGTTTGCCGGCATCGATGTGTTTGACATCGAAATCAATGAAAAGCACGACCTCGACAAACTGGTTGACATCATTGCCTCCCTGGAGCCCACCTTTGGCGGCATCAACCTGGAAGACATCAAGGCGCCAGACTGCTTCTATGTTGAACGCAAGCTGCGTGAACGCATGAAGATTCCGGTCTTCCATGATGATCAGCACGGCACGGCGATCTGCGTTGGTGCGGCGATCCTGAATGGCCTGAAAGTGGTCGGCAAAGACCCCAAAACCATCAAACTGGTCACCTCGGGTGCTGGCGCGGCGGCACTGGCTTGTCTGGGACTGCTGGTCAAACTGGGCATCCCGCGCCAGAACATTTATGTGACCGATCTGGCGGGTGTGGTCTATGAGGGTCGCACCGAATTGATGGACGAAGACAAAATCGTCTTCGCCCAGAAGACTTCGGCCCGCACGCTGGGTGAAATCATTGAAGGCGCCGATGTCTTTCTGGGTTTGTCGGCTGGCGGCGTGCTGAAAGCCGACATGGTTCGCAAGATGGCAGCCCGACCGCTGATATTTGCGCTGGCCAATCCGACGCCGGAAATCCTGCCTGAAGAAGTCAAGGCGGTACGCGACGACGCGATCATCGCCACCGGTCGCTCCGACTATCCGAATCAGGTCAACAACGTTTTGTGTTTCCCCTACATTTTTCGAGGTGCGCTGGACGCCGGTGCATCGACGATCACGATGGAGATGGAAATCGCGGCGGTACACGCCATCGCTGAACTGGCCCAAGCCGAGCAAAGCGAGGTAGTCGCCGCCGCCTACGCAGGCGAGCAGTTGGCTTTCGGCCCGGAGTACCTGATCCCCAAGCCTTTCGATCCGCGCTTGATGATGAAGATTGCGCCAGCGGTGGCGCAGGCGGCAGCCGACAGCGGGGTCGCGCAGCGACCGGTGAAGGACATGAACGCCTACCGTGAGAGGCTGCAAAGCTTCGTCTATGCCTCCGGCACGGTCATGAAACCGATCTTTACTGCCGCCAAGATGGGACTCAAGAAACGCGTCGCTTACGCCGAGGGTGAAGAAGAGCGCGTCTTGCGCGCGGCCCAGATTGTGGTCGACGAAGATCTGGCACGACCGACACTGATCGGGCGCCCGCATGTGATCGCCGAGCGGATCGAGAAATTCGGCCTGCGCCTGCAACAGGACGCCGACTACGACGTGGTCAACGTTGAAAAAGATGATCGCTACCGCGATTTTTGGCAAACTTACCACCGCATGACGGAGCGCAAGGGCATGACGGCCCAGGTCGCCAAAATCGAAATGCGCCGCCGCCTGACGCTGATCGGCGCTATGTTGCTGCACAAGGGCGATGTCGATGGCATGATTTGCGGTACCTGGGGCACCACTTCGATGCACCTGCAGTACATCGATCAGGTGATTGGCATGCGCGCCCATGTCGGCACCTACGCCTGCATGAACTGCGTGCTATTGCCTGAACGGCAGCTGTTCATTGTCGACACGCACGTCAATTACGACCCCAGCGCCGAACAGCTGGCTGAAATTACGACCATGGCAGCCGAGGAAATGATGCGTTTTGGCATCCGGCCCAAAGCGGCCCTGCTGTCCCACTCGAATTTTGGCAGCAGCAGTCAGCCCAGCGCACTCAAGATGCGCCGCGCACTGGAATTGCTGCGCACCCAGGCGCCCTGGCTTGAAGTAGATGGTGAAATGCACGGCGACGTTGCACTCGACGGCAACGCGCGCGCCGCGCTGATGCCCAACAGCACCCTCAACGGCGACGCCAACCTGCTGGTGCTGCCCAATATTGATGCTGCCAATATTGCCTACAACCTGCTCAAGACCGCCGCCGGTGGCAATATTGCCATTGGCCCGGTGCTGCTGGGCGCCGCCAAGCCGGTGCACATTCTGACGGCCAGCGCCACAGTCCGGCGAATCGTTAACATGACTGCACTTACTGTCGCCGATGCAAATGCCACCCGCTAATGATTTCAAGCTAAGTTAGCGCAAACTCATTGTCATTTTCTGGGGTTTTTTCTGCCTACTTATTAGGCAGCTACTTGCTTTTTTCGACCAAATGCGCGACACTAGACGCATGAATTTCCGGGGTTAACCCGGAGTGTTGCGAGAAGTGTAATTCCCATGTACGGCTCAAAATGCTTCAAGTTAGTGATTACTGGCTTTTTGCTTTTGACCTACCTTGTCGTCGCTGGGGTTCAGGCTGCAGAGTCTGGCGTCGCGAAAGTTGCAGCCACGGTTTCGGGGTCCGCTTTGCCGGAACCGGCCGTGCAAACTTACAGGCTGATCCATCAGGGTGGCCCGTTTGCACATGAGAAGGACGGTATGGTGTTCGGAAACCGTGAGCGTTTGCTGCCTATGCAGACCCGCGGTTACTACCGTGAGTACACCGTCGCAACGCCGGGTTCACGCGACCGGGGTGCCCGGCGCATTGTGTGCGGGGGAGCAGCCAGCAGACCCGAGGTCTGTTATTACACGGACGATCACTATGCGAGCTTCCGCAGGATCGTTCCGTAGGTTTCTTTTTTATTTTGCAGAGTGAAGCAGGAATGAATATGTCACTTACCTTAGATACACCGGCGGTACCGAGTGCGGCAGCAGATTTGCCACTGCGCAGCATTCGGCCCAATATCGTGCAGTCAATTCGCGCTTTCAGGGTGCAGGAATTGCAGGATGCGGCACAGGCCCTGAATCAACATTTTCTGTATGCCAATCTGGCCAACGCCCAGACCAAACAGGACGTGCTGGACTTGATCGGCCAGCAATTCATGCTGGCTGTCCATGTGGGAAAGAATTTTGACGCACTCTACGACAGCATGACCGACCCGGTCCACAAGTCGGGACCTCAGCCCGGCTTTATCGTCGTACTGGAACACATTCCGGCCAATGCCAAGTTCGACAAAGAGGCGCGTGAACAACTGCTTGATATCTTCCGTGACGCGGCAGACTATTGGGGAGACCGGAAAATTCCGTTCCGATGTTTCTATTCTTTTCTGTAGCCCGTTCTGCACACACCAGCCAAGCAGAACGGGCGAACGAGGCAAAAGAAACTGACGCAGGCGGTCACGCCGTTTCAGGCATTGAGCTCACAGTCGAATCCGGGGAAAGAATGCCGACCGACAAGCTGTTGGACATATCGCCGCTGGCGCTGCGCATGAGCAGCCCCTTCAATGCGGGCTATTGGTTGACTGCAGCGTAGTCCTGAGAGTTTGCGGGACAGACCGCAGCTACGCGCAGCGAGCCAGCTCTGTCCCCAACTGACCAGGACCCGAGGGGGCTAATTTTTCTCGGGGCGGCCCGTCGAAAAATTGACCCTGCCCTTAGATGCTCGCGGCCAAGGCCAGATATTCAGCCACGGGCACTTCTTCGGCGCGGCGCTGCACGTCAAACTCGCCGCCGTAGCCCTTCTCCTGCAGCCACTTGCCCAGAGTATGACGCAACAGCTTGCGACGCTGGCTGAAGGCAACCCGCACGATTTCACTCAAGCGCTTGCCATCGACTGAGGCGGGGTCCTTGTGCGGAACCATACGCACCACCGCACTGTCCACTCTGGGTGGCGGGTTGAAACTTTCAGGCGGTACAAAAAGCACCATGTCCATGGCGTAGCGCCACTGCAGCATCACGCTCAAGCGACCATACTCGGCACTCGCCGGACGCGCCACCATGCGGTCAACTACTTCCTTTTGCAGCATAAAGTGCTGGTCTTGGATGACATCCACGAAATCCAGCAGATGAAACAGAATCGGGGTTGAGATGTTGTAAGGCAGGTTGCCGACGACTCGAAGTTTTGATGCCCCCACGTTAGTTGTTCCCAACGAGCTTGCCAGTTCGGAGAAATCCACCTTGAGGACATCGGATTGAATCACCGTCAAGCCCGGACGTGAGCTCAAACGTACCGCCAGATCGCGATCCAGTTCGATGACGGTCAGGTGACCAAGGCGCTCCAGCAGTGGTTGCGTCAGTGCCGCCAGACCGGGACCGATTTCGACCACCGCCTGCCCGGGGCGGGGATCGATGGCGCCGACGATCGCATCAACAATTCCCGCATCCGCCAGGAAATGCTGGCCAAAGCGTTTGCGCGGAATATGTTTCATTCGCTATGCGTGATGAACGCCGCCGCGCCGGGCCGCCCCAAGCATGTCGCGCAGTCCCTTCGGGACCTGCCCGAGGGCACGGCCCCCTCGGGGGGCAGCGCAGTACGCGAAGCGACAAGCGTGGGGGCCTTACTGTTTATCACTGCGGTGGCTCGCGCATTTCCACGTAGGCACGCCCGCGCAGGTCCTGCGCCCAGTTGACATAACTTTCATCCATTTTCTTTTCACGCAAGACGGAGCGCACCGCCTCGCGTTGCTCGCGCAGGCTCAGCGCCGTATTGCGACGTTCCATCAACTGGATCAAGTGCACACCAAAGCGCGATACCAAGGGGTCGCTGATCTGCCCCGGTGCCAGGCGGCCCATGACATCCTCAAACTCTGGCACATACATGCCCGGATTGGCCCAGCCGAGATCGCCGCCCTGCGCGGCACTGCCATCCTGTGAATTGTCACGGGCCAACGCCGCAAAATCAGCCTGACCGGCCTCAATGCGCTTTTTGTATTCGACCAGTTTGTCGCGCGCGGCGGCCTCGCTGAGTTGTGGACTGACACGCAACAGGATATGGCGTGCCCGACTTTGCGTGACCGTCATCGGCGGCATGCCGGCACTCCTTCGCTCAAGCAGCTTGAGAACGTGAAAACCAGCCCCTGAACGCACTACAGCGGAGATGGCGCCCACCTCCAGGTTTTGCGTTGCCTGCAGAAACAGGGGCGGGTAACGGTCGGCCGTGCGCAAGCCCAGTTGGCCGCCATTGGCACGATCCGCCGCGTCGGAAATCTCGCGCACCAAGGCAACAAAATCTTCACCAGCACGCGCGCGCTCCAGCGCCTTTTGTGCCTTGCCCTGCAGCGCGTCAATCTGCTGCGCAGTGGCGTTATCTGGAACCGACACCAGAATCTGCGCCAGGTTGATTTCGGTGCTGGCCGGGTCGGTGTTGCTTTGCTGATCGCGCAGGTATTGATCCACTTCGAGGTCGGAAACCCGCACCCGCGGCTCGACTTCCCGCTCCCGCAGCCGTGTCAGTACGAGCTGCTCGCGCAATTGAGCGCGAAACTGGCTGAACACCAGACCATCCTGCACAATTCGGCGCTGCAGTTCAGCCGCGTCCATCTGGTTTTGGCGGGCAATGTTTTGCACCGCCTGGTCAACCGCCGCATCATCGACTCGAACGCCGGTTTCGCTGGCCGATTGCAGCTGGACTTTTTGATTGATCAGATTCTCAAGCACCTGGCGCGCCATCTCCTTGCGATCAGGCAAGGGTCTGCGCTGTTGCGTCATCTGCTGCACCAAGCGCTGCAATTCACGTTGCACCTCGCTGTTGGTGACGGGCTCCGAATTGACCACCGCCACAATGTAGTCGGCTGCCTGCTGGACCTCGGTTTGCGGCCGGGTCGCAGCCGGAACAGAACTCAGTCCAAGCGACGGCCGCAAACCCTGCGCCGGTGCTGGCAAACTTGCAAGGAGGGAAAAGCTGGCCACAATCAGGGCGACAAGGCGATGGGTCATGATGGATTATTCGTAATTGCTGAAACGACTGGGAGAGCCACCCTGCTCGCGCAGGTATTGGTAACTTGGAATATTGTCTTTCAATGTTTTCAAAGGGCTCGCGCCCAAACGCGCCAAGCCGACAAACTCGAGCTGAAACATGACACGCTGACTGGCCGTTGAAGTGCTGGTCTGCAGCTTTTCCAGCACTGCCCGACCAAGCCAGCACCCCGCATCGTACTCAAAACCGATAACGGCGTTCACCAGCTTGCCTTCATCGAGGCTGTAGTTGAGACGTCCCACGCTGTACCAGCGTCCCTCGCCCTGACCACGCCCGGGTCCCAGATCCTGCCCGCGGTCACCCCACAAATCGTTCAGTGGCCACTGCCAGCCAAGGTCAATCTGCTCGCTCACATCCCTCTGATAACGGTAGGTTCCGCTCACTACCCGATAGTTGCCAGGGCTGTAGCGAGCACCGATCGTTGCCAGCGTCGACTGATCTGTCTTTGGATTGAACTGCACTGTCGAATCCAACGACCACTTGGGATCCCAATTGATCGACGCACCCAGCAAGACGTCGCTGATCCGGTCCACCACCAGTGGATCGGTCGGCAAAAGCGTCACGTTCTGGTCCTTGAAGCGCAGGCGTTGTGCAATGCCAAAACGGGCCGCCTCAGCGCCGCTGTCGGGATGGAGCAGGCGCGTTGAAACACCTAGCGTCAGCAGGTTGCTGTCGGAAATGCGGTCGTTGCCGACGAAGGCATTCTCTGTGTAGATGGTCGCAAAATTGAAATCCTTCGCGCCCGAGTCGTAATTGGGCAGCCGGCTCTGCTCACGGTAAGGCGTATTCACATAAAAGGCACGCGGCTCCAGGGTCTGGCGAAAACGCGTGCCGAA
>CAITZZ010000111.1 GCA_903897005.1 uncultured beta proteobacterium
AGGGCGAGGGCTTGAGCTTTTTCAGACCTTCGACGGCCTTGCTGACGATGCCGTTTTTGGGGCCCTCTTTGGCGCTCAGGTCAAACAGGATGACCGGCACCTTGACGTTGACCAGGTGCGCAGCAATCTGCGCCCCCATCACGCCGGCACCCAGGACGGCAACTTTTTTAACTTGAAATCTTGACATCTTCCTCATCTCCGTTCGGGCTGAGCCTGTCGAAGCCGTCTGATGCGTTCATGAATGCCCTTCGACAAGCTCAGGGCGAACGGGTATTTCTACTGGACGCGAACCCAGGTCTGGGTACGTCCGAAAAACGCAATCGACCCGCGGACTTCGAGCTTTTTCCCGGCTTCGATGGGCGTCATGCGCAGGGTGTATTCCTTGCCGTTTTCCGGGTCCAGAATCTTGCCGCCTTCCCACAGGTCTTTGTCCGCAAGCTTCTTTGCGCCACGAATGATCTCCAGTCCCAGCATCGGCTTGTCCTTGCGATCGTCGGTGCATTCCTTGCAAAGGCCCTTCTGGTCAGCGTCCTTGCGCAGTAATTTTTCGACCCGACCACTCAGCACGCCATTGGTCTCGGTGACCTGAATCTGGCTTTTGACCTCACCGGTCTTGTCATCAATGGTGTGCCAATTTCCCACCGGCGTCATCTGAGCCTGTACACCCACGTTCACGCAGAGTGCCGCAAGGAAAAAAGTGCCACGGGCAATGAATTGAGTACTCTTCATAAAGTGTCTCCAAAAGTTGACTTGTAAATCGCGTTCAAAGCAACGCCGCATCAGTATCCATCAATACCTTGCTACCGGTGCGGGCCGTTCGCATCAAGGTGGCGGTCTCCGGGAACAATTTGGCGAAATAGAAGCGCGCCGTCTGCAGTTTTGCCAGGTAGAAGGTGTCGGTATTGCCGGCGGCAATCTGGCGCAAAGCCACTTGCGCCATGCGCGCCCAGAAGTAACCGAACACCAGATGCCCGGCGACGCGCAGGTAGTCCACTGCAGCGGCTCCGACTTCGTCGGGATTCTGGAAGCCCTTGAAACCGATCTCGGTGGTGAACTTGGTCATCTGCTCACCCAGCACGGCGATGGGCGTGATGAATTCGGCCATCTTCTCGTTGACGCCTTCTTCTTCCACCAGTTTGGCAACGAGCTTGCCAAACTTGCGCAGCGTGGCCCCGTTGTTGCCCAGAATCTTGCGGCCCAGCAAGTCCAGCGACTGGACGGTGTTGGTACCTTCGTAAATCATGTTGATGCGGGCATCGCGAACGAACTGCTCCATACCCCATTCCTTGATGAAACCATGACCGCCAAAGACCTGCAGACAGGCCGAAGTGGCGGTCCAGCCGTTGTCAGTAAGAAAGGCCTTGACGATAGGCGTCAGCATGGCCAGCAACTCGCCGGAGTCCTTGCGCACTTTTTCATCCTGGTGGTTGTGCTCTTTTTCCAGCAGCATGGAACTGAAGCACATCAGTGCGCGACCGCCCTCGGCGTAGGCCTTGGCGGTGAGCAGCATCTTGCGCACATCGGGATGGACGATGATGGGGTCGGCCGGTTTGTCCTTGGCCTTGGGGCCGGTGAGGGAGCGCATCTGGATGCGGTCCTTGGCATAAACCAGCGCATTCTGGTAGGCCACTTCGGTCAAGCCGAGGGACTGATTGCCAACGCCCAGGCGCGCCGCGTTCATCATCACAAACATGCCGTTCATGCCCTTGTTGGGCTGACCCACCATGGTGCCGATGGCGCCGTCAAGAACGATCTGCGCCGTCGCGTTCCCATTGATGCCCATCTTGTGCTCCAGGCCGCCACAGTAAATGCCGTTGCGCGCGCCGACGGACCCATCCTTGTTGACCAGGAACTTGGGCACGATGAACAGGCTCACACCCTTGATGCCCGCTGGCGCATCGGGCAGGCGAGCCAGCACCAGATGGATGATGTTGGCTGTCATGTCCTGTTCGCCGGCGCTGATGAAGATCTTGTTGCCCGTGAGCTTGTAGCTACCATCGGCCAGCGGTTCCGCCTTGGTGCGCATCAGGCCCAGATCGGTGCCGCAGTGCGCCTCCGTCAGACACATGGTGCCAGTCCACTCGCCACTGGTCATCTTGTGCAGATAGGTCTGCTTTTGCTCCTCCGTGCCATGCGTGATCAGGGAGGCGTAGGCGCCGTGGGTCAGGCCGGGATACATGGTCCAGGCCTGGTTGGCGCTGTTGAGCATCTCGTAAAAGCACTGATTCACCACCAGTGGCAGCCCCTGACCACCAAACTCCGGCTCACAGGCCAAGGCTGCCCAGCCCGCTGCTATGTACTGGGCGTAAGCCTCTTTGAAACCCTTGGGTGTCGTCACGGCGTGCGTGGTCTGATCGATGGAACAGCCCTCGGTGTCACCACTCACATTGAGCGGAAAGACGACTTCGGCGGCAAACTTCCCCCCCTCTTCCAGCACCGCATTGATGGTGTCGGCATCGACCTCAGCATGTTTGGGGATCTGCTTGAAGTCGTCGACTACATTGAGCACTTCGTGCATCACAAACTGCATGTCGCGCAGGGGCGGGGTATAGGAAGGCATGCTGATTACTCCTTTGAACCTGGGTTCGGTTGGGTGGATGGGGACGACACGCAGGCCTTGGCTTTGCCATAACGTATCAATACATTTTCAAAGCCCTGGTTGGCATGCTTGATGGAGCGCGGATGCTTCAGAAAGCGTGCTTCGTAGTGCAAGGCCAGGATCAGTCCGTGAATTTCAAAGGCCATCTGTTCTTCGTCCGCATCGTCAAGGAGGTGTCCCTCTTCCTTGGCCTGCACAACGGCACGGTACATGGCAGCAAGCCAGGTCTTGACGGAACTGGCCAGGGCTTCGCGCACCGGGCCCGGGCGATCATCAAATTCAACCGCCCCGCTGATGAAGATGCAGCCCGACTGCAGTTCAATGGCAACGCGCTTCATCCAGTTGGCAAACAGGGCACGCACCCGCGGCAAGCCGCGCGCCTCGTCCATGGCCGGGAAAAAAACTTCGTCAGAAAAACGGGCGTAGTACTCACGGATGACGGAGATCTGCAGTTCTTCACGCGATCCGAAATGGGCAAAAACGCCTGATTTGCTCATCTGCGTCACTTCAGCCAAAGCGCCAATGCTCAAACCTTCGAGTCCGATCTGCGCCGCCAGACCGAGCGCGGCGTCGACGATGGTCTGCTTGGTCTGCTGCCCCTTTTGCATGGCGCGCCCGGCACCGGAGGCGCTGCGGCCCCTGCCTGGCACAGCCTTGAGCGGGAACTTGGAAGTGATCATGCTGCTGAATAAAAACGAACGATCGTTCTATTCTGCAACAGTTTTTTGATTTCAGGTGCGATGAACCCAGGATCTAGAGGTGATTTTCTAAGGAAAGCGGGGGTTTACCCGCATATCACTGAAATCCGCACTGGGAAGGTCAGAGCATCAGAGCGAGGCTGGACTCCAGGTGCTCCGATGGCAGCCTCTTGAAGCCCGACCTGGCAAAGCGCTGCAAACGCCCGGCGACAAAGGCGCTCAGCACCGAGGCACGCACTTGCGTGTCAACGCTTGGGGTGGCCGAGCCGCTGGCGTCCGCAACGCTGCGCAAACTCTGCTTGAGCGCCGCTTCGATCTTGTCAAAAAACTGGTTCATGCGCTGCTGCAGACGCTCATTCTCAAAAACCAGTGCATCACCCACCATGACACGGGTCATGCCTGGATTCTTCTCGGCAAACTGCACCAGCATGACAATGATCTTGGCCGCCTGACGGGCGCCACTCTGGGCATCTGGCGCGAGTTCCGCCGGGTTGGATGCACTCTCACGCTCAACAATCTGGTTGACCAGCGAGAAAACCGTCTGTTCAATGAAATCGATCAAGCCTTCGAACATCTGTGCCTTGCTGGCAAAGTGACGATACAGCGCAGCCTCGCTCACGTTAAGACGCGCCGCCAATGCGGCCGTCGTAATGCGCTCGGCGCCGGGGTGCTCCAGCATGGTCGCCAGCGCCTGCAGGATCTGCACGCGCCGCTCGCCGGGCCGGGGCCGCTTGCGCACAACAGGTGCGACCACCGGGCTTGCCGAGGTGGCCTGTGGAGCGGCTGCAGGGGTAGGTTCGAGGTCGGACATGGTGCACCAGGCGAAATGATAATTTCATTCTCGCACAGGGGGGCCAAGGGTTTTCGAGGGGGCGGCGCTAGTGGGAACGGATCATGGTGCCGAAAGCCTGATCGGTCAGGATCTCAAGCAGCAGAACGTGCGGCACGCGACCGTCAATGATGTGCACTGAATTCACGCCGCTTTTGGCGGCGTCCAGCGCGCCGCTGATCTTCGGTAACATGCCGCCACTGATGGTTCCATCAAGAAAAAGATCGTCGATTTGTCGCGCACTCAGATTGGTCAGCAAATTGCCGGCCTTGTCCAGAACACCGCTGATATTGGTCAGCATCATCAACTTCTCTGCCTTCAGCACCGTCGCCAACTTGGCGGCAACCACATCAGCGTTGATGTTGTAGCTCTCGTTGTTTTCACCAAATCCGATCGGGCTGATGACAGGGATGAAAGCATCGTCCTGCAATGCCTTGACAACGCTTGGATCAATGCTGACGATATCTCCCACCTGGCCAACGTCGTGTTCCTTGCTGGGGTCCTGGTTGTCGATCATCTTGAGTTTCTGGGCGCGAATCATGCCGCCATCTCGCCCGGTCAGACCGACCGCCTTGCCACCAGCCTGATTGATCAGCCCGACGATGTCCTGTTGCACCTCGCCAGCCAGAACCCACTCGACCACTTCCATGGTCTCCGCATCGGTAACACGCATGCCCTGGATAAATTCGCCCTTCTTGCCCAGGCGCTTGAGGGCGGTCTCAATCTGCGGGCCGCCCCCGTGTACCACGACGGGGTTGATGCCCACCAGCTTTAGCAAGACGACGTCCTCGGCAAAATCGGCCTGCAAAGCCGGATCCGTCATGGCGTTGCCGCCATATTTGATAACCATGGTCTTGCCATGAAACTTGCGAATATAGGGCAGCGCCTGCGCCAGTATCTCGGCTTTGTCGCGCGGAGGGATCTTGCTGACGTCGGTCATCGCCAGACTCAACTCTGGACGGCGAATTCGTCTTTCGTTTTCCCTTGCGCCAGCAGCGCTGCCAACCAGCGTGGCGTCAAGCCGCGGCCACTCCAGGTTTCGCCGTTCGGTCCACGATATTTCGCAGCAACCACTGCTGCCACCTTTTCTGTCTTTTTCGCTTTCGCTGGCGTGCTCTTGCCCACCTTGGCAGCTTTGCCCCTGACTTTGGTCGCGCGCCCCTTACCGCTCTGCAAGTCCTTCAGGGTAATGCCAAAGGCCTGCATCTTGGCGAGAATATCCTGCACTGTTATGGCAAATTCGCGGGTCTTGATTTCCGTCGCCTGCTTTTGCAGTTTTTCGATTTGACTCTGAATTTCAATCAAATTACTCATGTTCAATACCATCCTGTTAATAAATACTCCCCGATAACCCTGCAGTCGGCAGGCAACCTACTTCTGGTTCTAATGAGCCACATTATCTCTCATGATCACCTTCAGCGCGGTTGACATAAGGATCTTGATGTCAAACCAGAAGGACCTCTTATTCAGATATTCAATATCAAGAGCAAGCTTTTCGGCAATCGGCAGTTCATCGCGTCCGTTCACCTGGGCCCAGCCTGTCAGGCCCGGCAACAGCGTTTGAACACCGTGACGGGTACGCAACTCAATCAGATCATGCTGGTTGAACAAGGCGGGCCGCGGGCCGACGAAACTCATATCACCCCTGAATATGCTCCATAGCTGCGGCAATTCATCCAGGCTGCTCGTGCGCAGGAAACTTCCAATGGGAGTCAGGTAGACATCGGGGCTGCTCAACAAGTGCGTAGCCACCACCGGTGTGCCGATTCGCATGCTGCGAAACTTGGGCATGCGGAATGTCTTGTTGTTGCGCCCAACTCGATCCGACCAGTACAGAACAGGCCCTTTTGAGGTGATCGCCACTGCCAGAGCCAGCAATATCAGTGGCAACAACAGCAAAAGAGCTGCAAGCACAGACAACAGCAGATCGAATAGTCGTTTCATGGTTTTTGAAGGAATTGCAGTTTCCAGTACGCCGCCGACAGGAAGAATCGCACGATACTGCTTAAATGCCATTTCAAATACCTGAGCTCACGATGGCTCTGGCGCCGCGCATCGTGCGTCACACTGGCCGCAGGACAGATCATCGTTTGATATCCAAGGACTTTCAGTCTGGCACAAATATCGACGTCTTCATAATATAAGAAATAGCGCTCGTCAAACCCCTTGAGTTGCGCAAACACGTCTCGCGAAAACAGCATGAACATGCCGCCAACCCAATCCGGGCAAACACACTGCGTCTCCAACCGATAATCCTGCACCCAGCCCATCCCGAAGAGCTTTCCCAACAATTTGAGCGGACTCGGAAAACAGCGGGCCGTTACCTCCAAATCGCCATTTTCCGCCTTGACCAAAGGGGCAACCACGCCGACCGAAGAATTCTCCAGGCAGGCGAGCAGCTGCTTGAATGGATTGGAATGAAGTCGGATATCGGGGTTGAGGACACAGAAATAGCGACCCCTGGCATGGCTGAAAGCCTGATTATGGTTGGCAGCAAAACCCTTGGGAAAGGCATTTCCGAGCACGGTTATGGGGAAAAAATAAGTGGCCGGGTCAAACGGCAGAATCTCCCCAAGATTGAGCGTAAGAATCAATTCGATTCGAAGGCCCTGGCAGTGCATCTGCAGCCCCTTGAGCAGGTCCGTGACGAGCCCGATCTGAGCGTGGCTCACAACGGATATCGAGATTTCAGGCGCGGTCGAATCAAGGTAATCTGCCGCCGGCTGCAGGACCGCTTTTGAACTCATGGCCTGCGCATCCCTGCGACGGCGCGACGCAAGCCCTCGTCCATCGAAACTGGCGGCTGCCATGCCAGAACGCGACGCGCCTTCGAAATATCCACCCGTAAGTTGCCACAGACGCGCTGGATGACATCGCCCCTGCCAAGCGCTCTGCCGACGAACTGCAGGGTGGAAACCGGCACCGGCACCAGACGAGCGGCAACACCAAGTGCCTGGGCCAGACCGCGAACCAGGTCGGGACTGGAAATATCCCGCCCATCACTCACCAGAAAGGTTGTGTTGGCTGCCTGTGGATGGTCAACGCAAGTTGCAATGAAACTGACCAAATTGTCCATCGCCACCATGCTGCGCAAGTTGTGCACACAAGCCAGAGGCAAGGGCCAGCCACGCTGCACCGCCCGCATGAGCGCCGCAAAATTGGCCCTGACCCCAGGGCCGTAGACCAACGGCGGGCGGATGATAACGACCTCCAGACCGCTCTGTTCGGACAGGAGAAGCAGCCCCTGCTCCGCTTTCAATTTGGAATCGGCATAAGGGTTGTGGGGATTGGGTGGATCGGCCTCAGTGAAAGGCTTGCCGACGTCGGTTTGCACCCCGTTGACGCCAATGGAACTCAGGAAGACGAAACGGCGCACACCAGCGGCGACGGCCTGGCGCGCCAGTTCCAGCGTGGCAGTCACGTTGACCCGATCAAACTCGATCGCCGACTTGGTCTTGTCGTCATTCAAGACATGCACTCGTGCTGCCGCATGCACGATCACCTCAACGCCTTCCAGCATTGCTGCTCCCAACCCTCCGGCGGTCATGTCACCGGCCGCCACATAGCGCGCACCCGCCAGTCGATGGGCTGGGCTCGCACGCACCATGGCAATGACTTCGTTCGCATCAAGACCGACCAGATGGGCGACCAAGGCTTGTCCGACAAATCCGGAGGCGCCAGTGACAAGGATTCTCGGCTTCATGCGTCCTCTTCTGCGGCAGGTTTGCGCAGTGCCAAGAGCAGACATGAAACCGAGAACCAAACCTGATCGAGGCGCCTGCGCCGGCAATGCCTGGCCTGCAGAGCCAACCACAGGCAGCCAAGGCGGCCGCCGCGCAAGCCTTTCTGCACCACGGGTACTGTAGACGCACCAACCACCTCTGCAATCAAGCGTGACTGCTCAAAGCCATAGCCGCTGAGTATCTTCATGGCGCGCAACCAGAAGGAACGCCAACCGGCGTTGACACCGATTTGGTTGTTGGCATGCTGTCGATATTGCATGCTGGACCATGGGTCTATTATCCAGTGGTAACCGCGTGACCTGGCAAAGGCGTAGGTCAGCCAGTCGTGATAATCAATGGCAGACAGGCGACGGTCACCTTGACGCACGAGTTCCTGCAGTGCTATCGCGAGGCTGCGCTGGATGACGTAGGTGCACCCGGGTCCTGCCGATTCAAAGACATAGTCCCACTTCCGCTGCGGTGATGCCTTGTTGACGAGGCGGGTCTTGCCAGAGGGCCAAAATGCGGTGAAATTGCTTGAGTAAGCGGCGGCATCGAGCTTCTTGATAAGGCAATGCGCACGCCACAACTTGTCGGCATGCCAAAGGTCATCCTGATCCGCGAAGCTCAAGTAGTCAAATTCGATCAGGTTCACGTCCCTGAGCAAGCGGTAAAAATTTCTTCCGGGACTGCCAAAATGGTTGCCCGATGGAAGCAAGGTGATGCGGGGCTCGGATGCAGCCCAACCGGAAAGAAGTTCCTCCGTGCCATCCGTCGACCGATCCACATTGATGAAGAGTTGCAAGGCAACCTCCTGCTGCGCCAAAATCGAATGTATCTGGTCAGCCACAAATGCCATTCCATTGAACGCCGCCATGCACACCGCAAAACGCGGTTTCTGCGGCATCTCGTCCTCAGACAGGGTTTGCACAATATCCCTCATGACACCTCAGGCTTGGCGGTCAGCACGTTTTTGGCCTGAACGAACTTGCCAGTAAGCGACGTTTGCAAGTCGCCGCACATACTTCAGCAATGCAAGCAACTCCAATAAGTGACCAAGCAACCACGACACTTTGTCATTGACCCGCAGCTGACGATAATTTGCCATGTCGGATTTGGTCATCTCCCACAAATTGGAGCTCAACCCGCTGGACCCGTATGGCATTTTGTAGGTCGCCGCCAGGTTGGTTTCGAGTCGATCGATACGCCCCCCCTCGCAAACAATTTCCAGCCATAGCAGTCTATCCTCCATATAGCGCTGCCCCTCTGCAAATCGCTGCCTGATATCCCTGCGCAGCATGACGGACGGTGTGATGAACCTGTTCGCCCATAACAAGGACCAGCGGCTGATCCGGCTTCCTGCAAACGGGGGCACGACCCAGTCAGGTTTGGCATCGGCATCCAACAGCACCCGGTGCCGATGACTGCAGAGGTCCACTTCGGGATGCGTCTGCATGTAAGCAAGCTGCAGTTCCAGCTTTTTAGGGTGCCATACGTCGTCGGCGTCCAAGAAGGCAATAAAGGGCTGGGTTGCGCAATCCCATCCCGCGTTGCGGGCGCTCGCTACGCCCTGATTCCTCTGAAAACGCAGCAACTTGATCCATCCAGGGTATGCGTCTGCCATTTCTCGCAAGATCTGCCCCGTCGCATCCGAACTGGCGTCGTCAATCAGGATCACTTCGATCGGACATGCCGTTTGCGAAAGCACCGAGCCAAGGGTCCGTCTGATCGACGCCGCGCAGTTGAAGCATGGAATCAAAACCGTGACTGGAACTTTGCCTTCAGCCACGGCCAGCCCCCAGAAACAGTGCCTTTGTTCTCTCGAACCACCCGCCACCCGGGCGGACCCGCAATAGCCTGAGCAGCCACAGTTTCACCCTGACATCGACGGCAGACGTCGAACCAAAGCGGGCATTCAATCGATGCCATCTCGTGCAAATCCCTGGAGACTGCGCCGCAACACGGTAATACAGGCGGGTCATGTGGTCAAGGATGACGGCCCTCGCCTCGCCCTGGCTGCTCTGCAACAAGGCCGTGAAGGCACTGTCCACCATCTTCATATCGATCACCGGCATCGCCATTTCGCGAATTTTCAGGACTTCCTCGACCAGTTCGCGTCTGAGCCCGAGGGAATCAAAAACAAATTCGCCATAGCGGTGCCGGATGCACTGGGTGAATTGTTGCTGCCGCAAGAAATCGCGACTCGAAATCTGGTGAGGATGCTGCCTGTACATCAACAACACCTCGGGCACATTGGCCATCCGGCAGTTCAAGCGCGCAGCCCTCTCCCACAAGTCGTAGTCCTCGCATTTTTCCCATCGACCGTCATACATCAACTGCCGAGCCAGCGTGGTCTTGATCAAAACGGTCGGATGGGCAAACATGGTCCCGAACATCAATCCCATCTTGATCGCCTGATCCGACTGCGGATGTCGAAGCACGCGCCGGTCCCGGGTTCCGAAAAACTGCGCCCAGCTGCCACAGATATCTGCATCGGTAGTCTCAATCCACTGGAGTTGCGTTGCAAAGCGATGCGGCAAAGCGATGTCATCGGCGTCCATGCGCGCAATCCACTGGCCTCGCGCCATCCTGATTCCCTCATTCAGTGTCTCGACCAGCCCGCGATTTTCCCTGGACACCAGAACCACCCGATGATCCCGGCGGAACCGCTGCAGGAGTTCCAGTGTGCCATCCGTCGAACCATCATCAATGATGATGAACTCAAAATCGGTGAAGGTCTGAGCAAGAATGGACTGGACGGCGGCCTCAAGATACTTCCTGCCATTGAATACCGGGAGCAGCACTGACAACAAGGGCGTCATAAGCTGCCCGCCACTTTAACTGTCATACAGACACCCACGCTTGAGGAATCAGGTCTGACGTGTCGATATCCTGCAGGAACCACTTTTTCGGCGTCAGCACCATCTTCTCGACATTCGAATTCAGCCACGCAGCCCACCAACTGAAGGAACTATTGGCAATGATGTTATGTCTGCACAGACTCATCAACTGCATGTCAATATAGCCATTCGCCCCGGTATTGTTCTCTACATAACAATGCGGATGCGACATCTCCAGATTGCCCTTCACCCATTTCATATCGTCGGAAAACACATAAAAAACAGGTCTCTCAATGCGCTGCGCGACATATTCAATGGCGACCCGATAATACTCAAGCGAGCACAAGCCATGCTTCTCATTGATTATTGAATTGTTGGCGAAGTCATTCCTTCTGATATGCAAACTCACCGAATTGTCATCTCCAATCCGGCCTGCAGTTTCCACGTTCAAATCGCGCAGAGGTTGTTTGAATACAAAGCTTGCCCGAACATCTGACTCGATTCTGGAAAAATATTTCTCGCTTTGCCAATAGCCCCGGACGTAGGACTGATCGGGTATTTCCAGCAGTTGCGGGGAAAAGTGAAAGTGTGGCTCTTCGACATAGTGCCGATAAAATCTGCCCTGCGGATTCAACAGTCTTGAGACTCTTTGCACCAGTTGGAACTTGTGCAAACCGAGAATGGAATCAGTTTCTGCGGGACCGGCTTGCATCGCCCGGATATCAAATACCCGGCCCAGTTCGTACCCGTTATGAATATGCAAACTGCTGTCGTTCAACTCCAGTTTGAGACGGGTCCCCAATCGGGTCGCCGTCGCCAGACCGAAGGCGTATTGGAACATCTGGTTACCCAGCCCCCCTGAGAGATGCACAATAATCACCCCTCAATCTCCCCGCAATGCCACGGAAAGCAGACGCGCCAGCGCGGAGCTGTGGCGCAACAAGGACCCAACGACCCCGGCTGCGATGATCAATCCAAGAAGCAGCAGTCCGACATTGCTGGCGAGCCCGTCGACCCTTGGGGGCATCAGAAATGACAGCGACAGGCAGATTGCCAACACCAAGGTCGCAATCAGCCAGCGGCGTATGTCCAACTTGACGGGCAACAAGATCTGCATCTGCATCACCATCGAAAGGCAGGCCACCGCGCTGGCGCTGACCAATACCGCGGACAGAGACTCCACCCTTCCATCGCGGCCACAAAAAAGCACCAAGCCAGACCATAGCACCAGAGTGGCCAGCGCGTAAGGCAGGATGACCTTTCGCGTGTGTCCCTCAATCTGTGCCGCATAAGACCACAGGTTGGCAGTGCAGCGGAAGAACTCGATCAAGACCCCCCACACCACAAAAACGACCGCCCCATGGTACTTCTCATCGGCCAGAACCGCCACCAAGGAGGAAGAAAAATAGATGTTCAAACCGGCCAGCACGGCGTAGATTGGCCATACCACGTTGACAAGATCAGAGAGCAACAATGCTTTGTCTGATCTGGATTTCCTGTCTCTGATATGACGGAAAAAATAGGGGCTCAGCAACTGCATGAAAAGTGTCTCCACGATGGCCCATAGCTGGGCCGCAATACTCAAGCCAAGCGCCAGCAATCCCAGATCGGCGACGCCCCATACCGTACCCACCCAAAATCGGTAACTTGTGCTTTGAAGCCACATGAAACCCGCGGCAACGGCCAGCGGGAGGCAGTATGACAGCACGGTCTGTCGATCTAGCAGCAAGGTGTTTGCATCCGGTGCCGAAGCAAGCGATGGTCGGGTCGCTTGTCGCCTCTTCAAGACCGATCGGGCACCGACCGCACCGATCAGCATTCCCGCTGCCTGTCCGCACAACCACGACCATCCGGTATGAAACTGATAGACCAAACAAACCGAAACGATCAAGCCCGAAACGGAAGTCACCGCCATCCATAGGACGCTTCGCCCGCGAAGACCAATCATGTTCAATATGTAAATCAATGTCGCGTTCCAGGTTCCGAAGTAAACCACTGCAGACACTGTTGCCGCAGCCGAAATGGTGGCCGCAACCGTGCTGCCGAGGTTCGGAAAAATCATCCACCAGGACATCACTGTCAACGCGGTCGCCGCGGCAATCAGAACAAGGTACCTGTTGTAGCCGGCAAGGCGGCCAAAAAGAGATCCATCATCGGACCAGGCGTGCGTGTGCCGGTTGATGTGTTGCCCGACCGGGCTGATCAACAGCAAGCCAAACAGGCCCTGAAATCCGACGAGCAAAGCGTAGATTCCGAATTCCGCCGATTCCAGCGACGCAGTCATGATGCGCAGACTGGCAATGGCTACCAGCGCCGTCAAGACACGACCGACGAGCACCCAGGCGAATTCAGATCGCAGAAGCAAGATCACTCGCAATCGTCTTCACGATGGTCTCGGCGAAAGCTTCCGCACCAAACAGTCGCGCGCGGTCACCAGTCAGGAATGCCGCGATGCGTTCCTGGTAAGCAATGTATTCGGACTCGGTCATTGAAACCAGAAAGTTGTACAGTGCCGCATTATCCGCAAACTGTCGGCGGTCAATAAAACAATCGCCCGGAATGTAAGTCGTGACGTTTGACGCCCCCCAATACACGGGGAG
>CAITZZ010000112.1 GCA_903897005.1 uncultured beta proteobacterium
CAGAAGTTTGTTGACGCTGGCCTCACCTTCTTTGTCTCGACTTCGTTCAGCAAGAGCTTCAGCCTGTACGGCGAACGCGTCGGCGCCCTCAGCGTGCTGTGCGAGAACAAGGAAGAAGCCGGCCGTGTGATGAGCCAGCTCAAGATCGTGATTCGCACCAACTACAGCAACCCGCCAACCCACGGTGGCGCGATTGTGGCTGCGGTGCTTGCCAACCCCGAGCTGCGTGCCCTGTGGGAAAAAGAGCTGGGCGAGATGCGTGTGCGCATCAAGTCCATGCGCCAGATGCTGGTTGACGGCCTGAAGGCCGCCGGCGTCAAGCAGGATATGAGCTTCATCACGCGCCAGATCGGCATGTTCAGCTATTCCGGTTTAAGCAAGGAGCAGATGGTGCGCCTGCGCAGTGAGTTTGGCGTGTATGGCACCGACACCGGTCGCATGTGCGTGGCGGCCCTGAACAGCAAGAACATAGCGCACGTTTGCGCCTCCATCGCCAAAGTGCTTTGACGGATTGAGGCACACTAGGGCCTGAGTTTCACAACCCAGGCACTATGAGTAAGACCTACCTGCTGGCCATTGACAACGGCACCCAGAGCGTACGCGCCCTGCTGTTTGACCTGCAGGGCAATCTGGTTGACAAGGCCCAGGTAGCTATCGACAGCTACCAGTCGCCGCAACCCGGCTGGCTGGAGAACGACCCCGAAGCCTTCTGGCAAAGCCTTTGTCAGGCCTGCCAGCAACTGTGGGCCAGGACCGCGGTGCCCAAGAGCGCCATCGCCGGCGTTGTCATCACCACGCAGCGCGCTACCACCATCGTGCTCGACAAAGAGGGCCAGCCGCTGCGTCCGGCCATCATCTGGCTGGATCAGCGCCGCGCTGAAAAAGTCCCAAAACTGTCGTGGTGGTGGAAAGCGGCTTTTCGGGCCATCGGCATGCTGGAGACGATCCACTTCTTTCAGCACGAAGCCGAATGCAACTGGATCGCCGAACAGCAACCCGAAATCTGGGCCAAAACCGACAAATTTCTTCTGCTCTCGGGGTACCTGAATTACCGCTTTACCGGTCGTATGGTCGATTCCGTCGCTTCGCAGGTTGGCTACATCCCCTTTGATTACAAGAAGGGTCGTTGGGTCGGCAGGTTCGACTGGAAGTGGCAGGTCGTGCGTATCAAGGCCGCCATGCTGCCCGAACTGGTACCCGCTGGCACCGTCATCGGAACAGTCAGCGCCCAGGCGGCGCAGGACAGTGGTCTGCCGCAGGGCTTGCCGGTGATTGCTGGCGCCGCCGACAAAGCCTGTGAAGTGATAGGCGCAGGCTGCCTGACACCTGAGATCGCCTGCCTTTCGTATGGTACGACCGCCACCATCAACACCACCACCAAACGCTACCTGGAAGTCACGCGCTTCATCCCGCCCTACCAGGCCGCCGTGCCGGATCACTACAGCACCGAGATCCAGATCACGCGCGGCTTCTGGATGGTGAGCTGGTTCAAGGAGCAATTTGGTCTGCACGAGCAGCAACTTGCGCGGGCGCAAGGCGTCACGCCAGAAAGCCTGTTCGACGCCCTGGTCAACAGCGTGCCGCCGGGCGCGCAAGGCCTGATGCTGCAACCTTTCTGGAACCCCGGCATCAAGATCCCCGGGCCCGAAGCCAAGGGCGCGGTGATCGGATTTGGCGATGTGCACACGCGCGCCCACCTGTACCGCG
>CAITZZ010000113.1 GCA_903897005.1 uncultured beta proteobacterium
CACCACGATGGACCGCTATGTCGATGCGCCGGCCATCGTCTTTGTTGAAGTGTTCAAGAAATACGGCATCGAGATCACCATGCCCGAAGCGCGCGAGCCCATGGGTCTGCGCAAGGACCTGCACATCAAGGCCATCACCGAAATCAAATCGGTGCGCGAGCGCTTCACCACCAAGTTCGGTCGCGCACCGAATCAGTCCGATGTGAATGCCATGTTCGCCGACTTTGTGCCAACCCAGTTGGCGCTGCTGCGCGCCGGCAGCTACCACGACCTGTTGCCGGGCGTGGCCGATGTCGTCAAAGGCATGCAACAGCAAGGCATCAAGCTCGGCGTCACCACCGGCTTCACGCGCGACATGCTGGACCTGCTGCTCTCCGGTGCCGCCGGTCAGGGCTTTGTACCCGATACCGCCTGCGCTGGTGACGAGGTGGAAATGCCGCGTCCGACGCCTTATATGGTGATCAAGAACCTGGAACGCATGGGTGTCTACAACCTGGAAAACGCCCTGCGTCGTACCGTCAAGGTGGATGACACCGTGTCGGGCGCCGGTGAAGGTGCACCGCTGTGCTGGCGCGTTGGCGTCTCCAGGTGGAGCAACTACGTGGCCGACAGCTGGGACGCGGTGAAGCAGATGAGCCCGGCCGACCTCGCGGCAAAGGAGCAGGCTTCCAAGGAAAAGCTGGTGCGCGAGAGCGGCGCCCACTACGTGATCGACGACCTGCGCGATCTGCCTGCCGTCATCGCCGACATCAACGCACGGCTGGCGGCTGGCGAAAATCCCTGAGTCTGTTCAGGGCGACCTCAATTCAGGGAGTTCCCGGTCGCTCCAGCGCGACCACGTAAACCAGGGCCGAGCGCGCCGGAATCACAAAGGTGCCGCTTGTCCTGTCAAAGCGCGACTGCTCTGCCACGCGCTTGTCGGCGGCCTTGGGCTCCAGATGAACTGGATGCAGCGCATAGGATTTGCCTGCCTCAGAAGGCAGCAACAATGGCTGCGCCATCTTGCCCACATTGACAAGATACAGCAGTTCCTTGAAGGCGGCACCGGGGTAGCCCACACCATCAAGGTGCCCGGCCAGCAAGGTCGGGTTCTGCTTGGATCCGGTATTGAGGAAGTGCAGTCGCGCTTTGATAGCTTGCGCAGTGCGCAGCCGAAACAGGGTCGAGCTGGCACGGATTTTCAGCAGATCAGCGAACATGTCGCGCGCCAGCGCAATATCGCTGGAACCTGGTTTGATGTCCGGATTCGCCAGCAAGGGCTTGATCAGGTCGTAGTTGCCGCCGTTGTCGGCCTTGGGCGGGGCGCCACTGCCAAAGTAATTGTCCTGATAGCTCCAGTCCAGGCGATTGAACCAGTCACCCGAGTCGTAACTGTTGCCATCCATCGACTTGGAGCGCAGGGTGTCAATGCCGGCATGAAAATAGGCCACGCCCTGGCTGAACGCATTGACGGCAGCGCCCAGCATTTGCACGCGTACCCGGTCTTCGCGGCTGGTGTTCACAGGCAGCTTGTAGGCATTGATGTCAAACAGCGTCTGGTTATCGTGGTTTTCCACATAGTTCACCACTTCACCGGGCTCACTGACATAGCCGGCGCTCTGCCCGCTGTAGTCGATTTCCTGCAGGGTCTGACTGCGATCCAGATAGGTCGTCATGGCGTAGTCGCGGATCGAACCGGCCAGACCCAGGCGCACCAGGTCCGCTGTTTGCAATAACTCCGACGCGGGTGCCGTGGCCAGCGCATTGGGGTCGTACACCAGACCATTGATGTAGCCCTGCTTGCTGACCAGCGCCACGCCACCGTCAGCGGCACGACCACCGCGCAGTGCATCGCGCGCGCGATCGCTGAAGCTTCCAATACCCGAACCATGGAGGGAAAGCTGCGAGGCCTGCACAAAGCGCGCGCCGTCGGCAATCTCGCCAAAGTTCCAGCCTTCGCCGATCAGGTTCACTGCGCGCCCCGTTGCCTGATTGACGCGCGTCTGCAGCGCCTGCATGACGGCACGCGGTTGGTGCCCCATCAGGTCAAAGCGGAAGGAGTCGATCTTGTAGTGCGTCGCCCACAGCACCGTCGAGTCGATCATCAGCTTGCCCATCATCCGGTGTTCGGTCGCCGTGTTGTCGCAGCAGGTACTGCGTTCGACCCCGCCGTTGGCGTCGAGCCGGTGGTAGTAGCCAGGGACGATACGATCCAGCACCGATTTTTCCTGCTGACCTGAGGCCGCCATGTGGTTGTAGACGACATCCATGCCAACGCGCAAACCGGCGCGGTGCAGGGCCTGCACCATCTGGCGAAACTCCAGGATGCGCACGGCGCCGTTGGCCGCGTCGCTGGCGTAACTTCCCTCCGGCGCGTTGAAGTGGTAGGGGTCATAGCCCCAGTTGAAACAGTCGCTGCCAGCACCCGCCATCACGCTGGCTTGCTGGGATTCGCTGTCGGGGCCCGCCCGAACCGGCGTCGGTGTAACGCAGTCTTGCTCGGCAATGGTGGCGAAGTCAAACACCGGCAACAGATGCACATCGGTCAGACCCGCCGCCGACAGCGCTTTCAGATGCTGCATGCCATTCGAATGACTTTCGGTGAAAGCCAGGTACTTGCCGCGTCGCGCACTGCTGACGGAAGGGTCATTGATGGAGAAATCGCGCACATGCAACTCGTACACCACCATGTCGGTCTGTGCCTGCACCTTGGCCGGCGCGTTTGCAGAGTCCCAAGCCTCCGGCTTGAGCTCAGGGCGGTCCAGATCCGCGATGTAGCTGCGTCTGGAATCGCTGGTCAGGCTGATGGAATAGGGATCGGTCACCCGGTTACGCACGATGCCCACGCCGGGCACAAACACATCGACCAGATAGCGGTAGTACTGGCCGCTCAAATCGCCGCGGGGACGCGCCGACCAGACGCCGCTGCGGCGCTCCACTTGCATCGCCTCGAGCGCCAAGGCTGCTGCCGCGCCCGTGGCGTAGCGACACAGCCAGACGCGCTGCGCGGTCGGTGCCCAGAGCTTGAATACGGTCTGATCGCGCCGGACGCTGACGCCCAGATCATTCACGTCTTGCGCACTGGCATACAGATCATCCAGCGCCCCGGCAACTTGCAACGCGCTCGCCTGAAGCACCCGCCCCGCGCCATCTTCCTGCACCAGCAGCACTTGTTGTGTCAGCAAATCCTTGAGCCTGGTGCGGTCGCGTGGGAGAACTCCCAGCAACACGCCGGGCGCGACAAACTTGAAGCGCATTGCCACTGCGGCCGGCAAGACCCCTTGAAACACTTCCAGGTCCAGGAAGCCATCAGCGCCCTTGACGACACCGCCGATGCTGGCGACTGCCCGCGCCCGCGCAGAGTAATGGAGCTTGAAACGCCCGACCGCCTCGATCGCCGGCCACTGGACGATCTGGCCGGTCAGCCAATGGGCGCGCGCCGGCAACCTGGTGTTGCCGGGTGCAGCCTGCAGAACGGTCTGAAACTCCGGGCGATTGCAATCCTGCACGGTCGCGCCGACGCCCGCCCAGGCGGCGCTGACGCTCAGGCCGAGCGTGACCAGCCAGCCGGCCGGGTTGCAACAGCGCCAAACCAACTTTAAGTGCTTCATGTCCAGTCTCCCTGTTCTTGACGACATCGCAGCCGCGTTAGCTGCGGCCCAGACTCAGCACGCGGCGACGCGTCGCCCGGGCTGCGGGCACCCAGCCGTGGCCAAACCAGCGCGCCGCCATGGCAAGACCGCGCAACCATTCATCAGCGCTGTAGGCAATCCAGACGCCCAGCAAACCCAGTTTGAAATGTACGCCCAGCAGCCAGGATCCACCAGCCATCACGAACAACATGGAGGCCGCGCCGGCAGCGACCGGAAAGCGTGCGTCCCCGGTGGCCCGCAAGGCATTGATGATCACAATATTGCAGGTGCGACCGGGCTCCAGCAACACGGTCAGCCACAGCAGGGTGGTGGCGCTGGCAATGATCTGGGGGTCGTTCGTGAACAGGGTCAGGGTCCAGGGCGCGGTCAGCGCCACCAGCAGCGCCATGCTGATAGCCACCAGCAGACCCCACAACAGACTCTTGCGCAAGAGGCGATGCGCTTCCTGCAAATGCCCGGCGCCAATCAGGTGCCCGATCAGTATTTCGCTGGCAAAGCCGAGCGAGACGCTGAACAACACCACCACATTCATCAGTTGGAAGGCGTAAGTCTGGGTTGCCAACGCCGTTGAGCCCAGGCCCGCCACCACCGTCACCGACACCAGCATGGCAAGCCGGTAGGCCACGTTCTCGGCCGCCCCCGGCAGTCCGATCTGCAGCACCGGGCGCAGCAGGGA
>CAITZZ010000114.1 GCA_903897005.1 uncultured beta proteobacterium
GGCGTGTAGAAGTTGAGCCAGGTTTCAGAAAAGTCGGCCGACGGCACAAATTCGGTGCCCAGCAGTGGCACCATGAAGATGCTGGTGACAAAAATCAGCAGCGCGGCGAACAGGGTCTTGAGCTTGTGCACCAGCGCCCAGCGCAGGATGCTCTGGTAGAGGACGATCAGCACATCGGTCGCATGGTCGAACCAGCCGGTGACGCGGCCAATGGTTTTGTCATAGAGCGTGACCGGTGGGCCGTGGCGGCCGTGCGCGTCGATGCTGGGGTCATGCCAGATCGATGAAAGCATGGGGTCCAGCGTGAAGCTGACAAACATGGAGATCAGTACGGCGGCCACGATGGTCAGCCCGAACTCATGGAAGAACTTGCCGATGATGCCGCCCATGAAACCAATCGGCATGAACACGGCGACGATCGAAAGGGTGGTGGCCAGCACCGCCAGGCCAATTTCCTGCGTGCCGTCAAGCGAGGCCTGGTAGGGCTTCTTGCCCATCTGTACATGGCGCACGATGTTTTCACGCACCACGATCGCATCGTCAATCAGCAGACCAACGCACAGGCTCAGCGCCATCAAGGTGATCATGTTGATGGTGAAGCCGAACAGGTTCATGAACAGGAAGGTGCCAATCAGCGCGATCGGTAGCGTCAGACCCGTGATGACGGTGGAGCGCCAGGAATTGAGAAACAGGAACACGATCAGGATCGTCAGCAGGGCGCCTTCGAACAGGGTCTCGCGCACGTTTTCCACCGCGACCTTGATCTGGCGCGAGCCGTCGTAAACCGGTTCCAGACGCACGCCCGGTGGCAGTTCAGCCTTCATGGCGGCCACCGTTTTCTGCAGTCCCTCAATCACGGCAATCGTGTTTTCGTCCTGCGCCTTTTGTACGGTGAGCAGCAGCGTGCGCTGCCCGTTGTAGAGTGCCAGGCTGTCGGTTTCCTGCGCGCCGTCAACAACGCTGGCGATCTGACCAATGCGCACCGGCGCGCCGGCCTTGCGCGCGACGATGATTCGGGCGAAATCTTCGGGTCGCTGCATGCGCGCTTCGATCTTGACCACGCGCTCCTGTTCCAGGGAGCGGATCGCGCCCATGGGCAAATCCTGATTTTCATAGTTGACGGCAGCCACCACCTGTTCGGGCGTGACGCCAAAGGCTTCCATGGCCTGCGGCTTGAGGTAGATATTGATTTCGCGCTTGGTGCCACCGACCACTGTGACGGAGCCCACGCCACGCACATTTTCCAGGCGCTTTCTGAGGGTCTGGTCGGCCCAGTTGGTCAGCTCAACCTCGGACATACGCTTTGCACCCGCTGGGCTGTTGTGCGCCGCGCCGGACCGCTCCAAGCAAGCACGCGCCCCCTCGGGGGGCAGCGCAGCACATGAAATGGCAAGCGTGGGGGCGACGTCTGCCAACACCGCTAATGACCATACTGCCTTGCTGGCGGGGTCGAAGCGCAGCACACGCGGCTCTTTCACCTCGGTGCGCAGGGTAGGGCGCACGATGGCGACTTTTTCCCGCACGTCGTCTGCTGCTTTGCGTCCGTTGATGTGCAGCTGGAATTCAATGATCACGACCGACATGCCTTCGTAGCTGCGTGAAGTCAGCGCGTTGATGCCGGCAATCGAATTGACGCCTTCCTCTATCTTCTTGGTGATTTCGCTTTCCACAATCTCGGGTGAGGCGCCGGGGTATTCGGCCGTCACCACCACCACGGGGAAGTCAACATTGGGGAACTGGTCCACCTGCAAACGCTGGTAGGAGAACAGACCCAGCACCACGATGGCCAGCATGACCATGGTGGCAAAAACCGGATTCTTCAGGCTGACGCGGGTGAACCACATGGCTTACTTGCCGCTGCTCGGCGGCGCCGATGTGAACTTGACGGGCGTGCCATCACGCAGGGCACCAACCCTGCCCGATACCACTTTGGCCCCTTCGCTGACACCCTTGATGGCCACCATGAGCTGAGCGTCGAACTCGCCGCGCGCGCCAAGTTCCACCGTCTGGTGCCGCACTTGCTGCTGGTCGACCAACTGAACATAGGGCTGCGGCTTGTCGGTGCGCACTGCGCCCAGCGGTACCGCCAGAGTCTGTAGGCGCCCCGTGCCGAGCACGCCCTGGGCAAACAGACCCTGACGCAGACCGGCGGCCGATTCCACCGCCAGATAGGCGATGACGGCGCGACTGCCGGCCACCGCGCTCGGGTTGATCCGCACCACACGGGCGTTGACGGGCTTGGCTGAGCCCTCGATTTGCAGCACCGCGCTTTGCCCCAGGCGCAAGTCCATGGACTCGGTGGCGCTCAGGCTGGCTTCGAGTTCGAGCCGACTCAGATCGACGATCTCGACAATCCGCGCTTCCGGCGAAACCCGCTCGCCCGGCTGCGCCAGACGCTGCGAGACCAGACCCGCCAGCGGTGCGCGCAAAACCGTGTCGTCCAGCGCCTTGGCTGCGACGTCCATGCCGGCCTGCGCGGCTCTGTAGCTGGCCTCTGCGGCGGCCAGACTGGCCAGCGAGGTATCGAGTGCCGTCCTGGAGATGAAACCCTGATCGACCAGTGAGCGGTTGTTGTCAAAGGCGCGTCGGGCAATGTCTACCTGGGCCTTCGCCGACTCTGCCAGTTGTTGTGCCTGGCGGACTCGCGCCTGGTATTCAGTCGGATCGACACGCGCGACGATCTGACCCGCTTTGACCGTATCGCCTTCGCGCAGGGTCAGGCCCTGCAGTTCACCGGCGACGCGGGCTTTCACAATCGCCGAATTGACCGCTTTGAGCGCGCCCGAAATGGCCAGACCTAGAGACAACTCGCGAGTCTTTACTTCGATCACATCCAGAGCGCCCAACTCGATCACCGTCTGGCTGCGATCAGCGGCCATTCTGGCGACGGTTTCCTGTTGTGCCTGACGGCTCGACAGAGCGCGCCAGACGCCGCTTGCGAGCAGGCCGACCAGCAGGGCGAGCAGCGCCC
>CAITZZ010000115.1 GCA_903897005.1 uncultured beta proteobacterium
CATCGAGCGTGCCAATGGTGCCAGCGTTGCTGTAGGACAGGTTGATGCCGCTGTTGGGCACGCCCAGGTTGTCAAGAACAGTCTCGAGTTGCTCACGCGGAATGATCTCGCGGATCGCCACCTCCACGGCGTCGGCCAACCGGGCTGTCTCCTCGATGCGGGTGCCAGTCGGGGCGCGCAGGTGCAGGCGGATCTGACCGGCGTCGACATTCGGGAAAAAGTCACGACCCAGCACCGGGTAGAGCAGACAGGAGAGCAGACAGAACCCCGTGAACAGCATGGCAAAGCCGCGCCGGTGCGACAGCAGCGCCGACAACGCCAGCGTATAGGCCCGGCGCACGCGCTCGAAGCGGCGGTCAAAGGCGCGGTACAGGCGGGTCAGCAAACCGTCCCCGGCGGCGACCCCCTGCTGTTTTGACATCAGCAACAGGACCAGCGTCGGCACCAGTGTGCGCGACAGAAAATAGGACGCAATCATCGCCAGCACCACCGCTTCGGCCAGCGGCACAAACAGGAAGCGTGCGACTCCCGAGAGAAAGAACATCGGTACAAAAACGATGCAGATGCAAAGGGTGGAGACAAACGCGGCAACGCCGATTTCACCGGCGCCGGTCTCGATGGCCTCCACAATCGGTGTTCCCATGTGCAGATGGCGTTCGATGTTCTCGATCGTCACAATCGCCTGGTCCACCAGAATACCGACCGACAGCGCCAGCCCGCCTAGCGTCATCAGGTTGAGTGTCTCGCCGAGCATCTTGAGCACCAGGATCGAGGCCAGGATCGACAGGGGGATGGTGAGCGCAATGATCAGCGTGCTGCGCCAGTTTCCCAGGAACAGCAGCACCATGGCGGCGGTCAGCGCGGCGGCAATCAAGGCCTCCACCACCACCCCCTCAACCGCCGCTTTCACGAACACCGACTGATCGAACAGCGGGGTCACCTTGATATCGCCGGGCAGCAACTGCGCCGCGCGCGGCAGCAGGGCCTTGACGTTGGCGACGATGTCCAGCGTCGATGCGCCGCCATTTTTCAGCACCGACAGCAGCACACCGCGCTCGCCATTCTGGCGCACGATATTGGTCTGGGGCTGAAACCCGTCGCGCACCTGCGCCACATCACGCACGTAGGTGGTGGCGCCACCACTGGTTCTTACCGGCAGGTCCCCCAGGCCGGCAATGGCATCGGGGGAACCGTTCATCCGCACCGTGTATTCGGTGGCGCCGAACTTGGCTGTGCCAGAGGGCAGAATCAGGTTTTGCAGGTTAATGGCATTAACCACATCAACCGGTGACAGGCCGCGCGCCTGCAGCGCTGCAGTGTCGAGATCGACTGAAATCAGGCGGTTCTTGCCGCCGTAGGGAAAAGGCACGGCGGCACCGGGAATCGTGATCAGCTGTGGACGCAGCACATTGATGGTGTTGTCGAATACTGTCTGTTCCGGTAGGGTTGGGCTCGACAGGGCCAGTTGGACCACCGGGATGCTGGAAGCCGAATATTTGATCACCAGCGGCGGCGTGATTCCCGGCGGCAACTGGCGCACCTGCGTTTGCATGGCTGCCACCACTTGTGCAATCGCGGTCTGGATGTTGGCAGTCGGCTGAAAAAATACCTTGATGATCGAAACGCTGGCCAGCGACTGCGACTCGATGTGCTCAATGTCACTGACAGTCGTGGTCAGTCCGCGCTCGCTCTGCCCGGCAATGCGCTGACCCATCTCCTGCGCCGGCAGGCCGCCATAGTTCCAGATGATGCTGATAACCGGAATGTTGATTTCCGGAAAGATGTCGGTCGCCATGTTCAGCAAGGCGAACGGCGTCGCCAAAACGATCAGCATCGCCATCACGATAAAGGTGTAGGGACGACGCAGCGCCAACGCAACCATGGACATCGGCGGATGATAGCAAGCGGCCCGCACGCGCCGCTGATGCTCCTCGCGGAACCAACTCTCAGTTGCAGATGAAGTAGTTGCTCCACATGCCGTTGACCACTGTGCCGACCACGGCTTCGGTGCCAGACTGGGTGGCGCTGAACAATGCCAGATTCGGATGGACCTCGATCTTGCCGCTTTGCCCGTTGGTCATGGTGTATTCGCTGACAACGCCAGTGTTCGTGACCGTGATGCTGTCATCGGCCGTGCCCCGAAAGCTGAAGTTGACACCAGTGGCATAGTACCGGACACCCTTGGTTTCAACCGGCACGATGGGGATGTAGGGCTCGGCGATACGGACGGTGCAACTGTCATTGACTGCGACCCCGCTCATACCCTGAACAAGGCTTACCTTGGCCGTTTTGGGGGAATAGCTGCTGGGTCCGCTCTCCACAGAGCCACCGGTCTGGAATGGCAAACCGCCCAGGTACATATTGGCAGTCAGATTGACCGCAAAGGCTGCTGCGGCCGGCTGCGTGCAGTTGCTGTAAATGGTGGCGCCCGAAATCGCCGTCTTGCCGGTGCACGCGGTGTTCAAGAGGGTCAGGAAGCTGACGTTATCCGCTGCCCGAACCGCGCTGTAGAGTCCGCTGCCGATGGCCGATCCCGCTGTCGTTGCACCCCCTCCCGCCACGACCACTGCCGCGTTGGTGTTAGCCGAATTGGTGGCGTAGCTGTGGTTGGCCGATGCCTGGTTGTTGTACGCGACGGCGGCACCGCCGTAGGTCGCATCGGCTTCCAGATCCGCCAGCAGGTTCGTCATGTTCAGAATAACCTGACCGCGCATGGTCGGGTAAGCGGCAAAGAGTTGCTGCACGGCGCCCAGCAGGAGGGTGTATTCGCTCTCACCCTTTGAGTTGACAGCCGCGACGGTCGTGGCGGTCACGCCAAGGTTTCCCAGTACAAGTTTTGCCAGGTCTGTGTTGCTGGTACCGGCAAAAGCGCTTTCCAGACTCTTGGCGAACGCCCCGGCATCGGACGTGGCCTGGGCCGTGTACTCCGTCATCAGTGCATAGCCCGGCGCCTTGCCATAAAGAGCCTGGTACATGTGCACAGCCACAGCGCTGGCGCCGGCAGGCTTGCCGGCCTTCGCAACGGCATGCGGCAAACCAGCCAGAGTGGCGGGGTCTTGCGGATCACCGCCACCGCAGGCTGACAACAACAACGCAAGGCCGCTGGCAGCCAAGGCGACCCTTTTCATGGTGTTCATTTCAAACTCCTCGATAAATTGAATTTTTTGAA
>CAITZZ010000116.1 GCA_903897005.1 uncultured beta proteobacterium
CGGTGGCATTTCGCGCCGCCTGGTTGAATTTGCCAAGAGCATTGTCGGCGGCGTGCAAGGCGGTTTGCCGATGGCCTGCGTGCTGACCTGCATGATTTTTGGTGCCGTTTCCGGCTCCTCGGTGGCGACCACCTTTGCCATCGGCACGGTGCTGATCCCGGCGCTCATCAAACACGGCTATCCGGTGACTTATGCGGCCGCCTTGCAGGCCACCAGCGCCGAGCTCGGCGTCATCATCCCGCCCTCGATCCCGATGATTCTGTACGGCGTCAGTGCCGAGGTGTCGATTGGCGAATTGTTCATTTCAGGCTTTGGTCCGGGCATTCTGATTGGCGGCGCACTGATGCTTTTTGTCTTTATCAAGTGCAGGGTCATGGGCTGGGGCAAGAACGATGGTGACGGCCGTCTGAGTTTTGGCAAGGCCAGTCTGCAAGCCGGTTGGGCGCTCTTGATGCCGGTCATCATTCTGGGCGGCATTTACGGCGGCGTCTTCACCCCGACCGAGGCCTCTGCCGTGGCGGTGTTCTACGCGCTGGCGGTGGGCCTGTTGATCTATCGCGAAATCAAGCTCAAGGACCTGTTCATCATCCTGCGCAAGTCGGTCATGTCCAGCGCGGTGATCATGTTCATCATCGCCAACGCCGGACTGTTTGCCTTTCTCATCACGCGCGCCGGTGTGCCCGATGCGATTGGCCACTGGCTGCAGGAGGTCCTGCGGTCACCCGCCTACTTTCTGCTCGGTGTCAACGCCGCCCTGTTCCTGATCGGCATGTTCATCGAGACCAGCGCCGCCATCATCGTGCTCGCGCCGATTCTGGCACCGGTGGCCATGCACTTTGGCGTTGATCCGGTGCACTTTGGTCTGGTCATGGTGGTCAATTTGGCACTGGGAATGATCACGCCACCTTTTGGTGTGAACCTGTTTGCCGCCTGCACGGTGGCGCGCATTTCGCTCGACCGCATCATCAAGGACCTGGTGCCCTTTGTGCTGGTGGTGTTGTGCTGCCTGTTGCTGATCACCTACGTGCCGGCCATCTCGCTGACCCTGCGTGATCTGGTTTACGCCAAATAGCAAGCGATCCTGGTGAGCGCTCCGATGATCAAGAAAATGGCTGTTGTTCTGCTCGTTGTGGCCGCTCTGATCGGCGCGACACTGTACTGGCTTGCTGGCAATATGGACCGCATGGTCAAGCACGCGATCGAGAGTTACGGCAGCGAGATGACACAGGCCAAGGTCAGTCTGGGGGCGGTGAAAATATCACCCAGCAGCGGCAAGGGGCTGATCAGCAACTTGACCGTCGGCAATCCAACTGGCTTCAAAACTCCACACGTTTTGCAAGTCGCGCAGCTTGAAGTGGAAATTGATCTCGCCAGTCTGACACAGGATGTGGTGCACATTCGCCGCATCGCCATCCTTGCACCGGATGTGATTTATGAGAAAGGCGCGAGCCAGACCAATCTGGATGCCATTAGCAGCCATATCGCCAACGCATCCAGTACGAGGCAAGGTGATGGTGTGCAGAAGACTGGCAAGAAACTGATCGTCGATCTTCTTACGATGCAGAACGCGCAGGCCCAGGCCAGCGCGGCACTCATGAATGGAAAGACCGTGGCGATCGCCCTGCCCGACCTCACCCTCAAGGATATCGGTCGAGCCAAAGGGGGCATCACCGCCGGCGAACTGGGTCAGGCCATCACCACCGCCTTGACAGCCAGACTTAGCCCGGCAGCCAACTTTGACCGACTGTTGAAATCTGGTAGTGGCATGCTGGATCAAGTCGAATCGAGTGTCAAGAAGCTGTTCAAGTAGATCGCTTGTTCCAGGCTGCGGTTAGAATCTGTCCGGTCAGGAGAGAGCACTTGCCAGCAAGTGCCGCCGAAGGCGCAGGAGACCGCAAGTGCGGACTGTGAACGCTCAGGCAAAAGGACTGACACACGTTTTGAAAGAAGCGTTTTCCCACTGGAGAGAGGCAGCATCCGATGCTGCCCACCGAAGGAGCAACCCTGCATCGTCAGGCGAATCTCTCAGGTAAAGCGGACAGCGGGGGGTAGCCCATGACTTCGGTTATGGACAATGAGATGAACCCCTTGCCTGCACTGGAGTCCGCTGATGACAATTTCGCCTGAACCCCTTCTGAAGACACCGCTGAACGATCTGCATGTCGCGCTCGGTGCCCGCATGGTGCCCTTCGCCGGTTATTCGATGCCGGTGCAATATCCGGCTGGCCTGATGGCCGAGCACCATCACACGCGCAACGCCGCCGGTCTGTTTGATGTTTCGCACATGGGCCAGCTGCGCCTGGTCGGCGCCGACGCTGCAGCCGCTTTCGAGAGCCTGATCCCGGTGGACGTGATCGATCTCGCCGTGGGCAAGCAGCGCTACGGCCTGCTGCTCAATGACCAGGGCGGCATCATCGACGACCTGATGTTCTTCATGCGCGAAGCGGATGTCTTCGTCATCGTTAACGGCGCCTGCAAGGTCGGCGACATCGCTCATATTCAGGCCAGGATAGGCACACGCTGCCAGGTCATTCCCATGCCAGAGCGTGCGTTGCTCGCGCTACAGGGTCCGCAAGCCGTCACCGCCTTGTCGCGCCTGGCGCCGGGCGTGGAAAAGCTGGTCTTCATGACGGGAGGCTATTTCACGGTACAAGCCGGCACCCAGCGCATGGAGGTCTTCCTGACGCGCAGCGGCTACACCGGAGAAGATGGTTTCGAAATCTCGGTGCATGAATCAGACGCCGAAGCGCTTGCCAAAGCCCTGCTGGCGCAGCCCGAGGTCAAACCGATTGGCCTGGGCGCGCGCAATTCGCTGCGTCTGGAAGCCGGCTTGCCGCTCTATGGCAACGACATAGACAACAGCACAACGCCGGTCGAAGCCGGCCTGAACTGGGCCATGCAAAAAGTGCGGCGCACCGACGGCGCCCGTGCTGGCGGCTTCCCGGGTGCAGAAAAGATATTGGCGCAACTGGCCGCCGGAGCGACGGGCGTGCAACGCAAGCGCGTCGGCCTGCTGGCGCTGGAGCGCATTCCGGTGCGCGACCACAGTGAACTGCAGGACATGAATGGACAGCGCATTGGCGAAGTGACCAGCGGACTGCTCGGCCCAACCATCGAGAAGCCGATCGCCATGGGCTATGTGCCGCCCGCCTTTGCTGCACTGGGTACGCGCCTCAACGCCATTGTGCGCGGCAAGCCGGTGACCATGGAAGTGGTGGCCATGCCCTTTGTGCCGACCCGTTACTTCCGCGGCTGAGCAATGGCTGAGCCTGTTCGCGCTAGCCGTGTCATTGCGGGCTTGACCCGCAATCCATGGATCCCGGGTCAAGCCCGGGATGACAGACTGTGCCTGCACGACAGACTGTGCCTGCACGACAGACTGTGCTGGCACGGCAGACTGTGCCGGCATGACAAGCCATAGAACAGAATTTACTCTAACCACGATTACTGACCCTGGCCTTATTTTTTTGGAGAACCTCATGACGATCAAATACACACCGGACCACGAATGGCTCAATATTGAGGGCGATACGGCCACCGTTGGCATTACCCACCACGCGCAGGATGCCTTGGGCGATGTGGTGTTTGTTGAACTGCCTGAAGTCGGCAAGACCTTCGCCGCCAAAGACATCGCCGGCGTCGTTGAATCCGTCAAGGCCGCGGCCGACGTCTACATGCCCGCCAGCGGCGAAATCCTGGAAGTCAACGAGGCCTTGCGCGCAGATCCCTCGCTGGCCAACTCCGACCCACTGGGTGCAGGCTGGTTCTTCAAGGTCAAGCTGTCGAATCCGGGCGAACTCGACGCGCTGATGGACGAGACCAGTTACAGCGCCTTTTCTGCAGCCTGATTCGGGACCCTGTCATGTTGATGAAATCTGCCAAATCCTTGAGCGAACTTGAAAACCCGTCGGAATTCATTGCGCGCCACATCGGCGTCAGCGATGCTGATGAAGCCTTGATGCTCAAGGTTGTAGGTGCCGCGTCACGGCGCGAGTTGATTGACGGCATCGTTCCAGGCTCGATCGCACGCAGTCAGGCGATGGCGATTCCCGCCGCAGTCACTGAAGCCGCAGCCTTGGCAGAACTCAAGGCCATGGCGGCCAAGAACAGCGTATTCAAGAGCTATATCGGTCAGGGCTATTACGACACGCACACGCCGGGCGTGATCCTGCGCAACATTCTGGAAAACCCGGCCTGGTACACCGCCTACACGCCGTATCAGGCGGAGATCAGCCAGGGCCGCATGGAAGCGCTGGTGAACTTCCAGACCATGATTTGCGACCTGACGGCGCTGCCCATGGCCAATGCATCCATGCTGGATGAAGCCACCGCCGCAGCCGAAGCCATGACGCTGGCCCGACGCTCGGTCAAGGCTAAAGGCCAGACCTTCGTTGTCTCGGGCGACTGCCACCCGCAAACCATCGAGGTCATCCAGACACGGGCTGCGCCCTTGGGCATCAACATCAAGATCGTGCGTTCAGCCGACGAATGGCAGAGCGCGATTGCCAGCGACGACTACTTTGCTGCACTCAATCAATACCCCGGCAGCACCGGCTGGCTGGCCGAATGGTCGGTCTCGGCCGACGTGATCCACAGCAAGCAGGCAGCCTTCATCCTGGCCGCTGACCTGCTGGCACTCACGCTGCTCAAACCGCCCGGCGAAATGGGCGTCGACATCGCCGTCGGCACCACGCAGCGCTTTGGCATGCCCATGGGCAACGGGGGACCGCACGCCGCCTACCTTGCCTGCCGCGACGAATTCAAGCGCTCCATGCCGGGGCGCCTGGTTGGCGTCAGCATCGACGTCCATGGCAACCCGAGCTACCGGCTGGCTCTGCAAACGCGCGAGCAGCACATCCGCCGGGAAAAGGCCACTTCGAACATCTGCACGGCCCAGGTGCTGCCGGCCGTTGTTGCCAGCATGTACGCGGTCTACCATGGCCCAGAGGGCTTGAAGCGCATTGCCGAGCGCGTGGCGCGCTACACCGCGGTGCTGGCTGCCGGGCTGAAATCGCTCGGTTGCAATCTGCTCTACGCTACAGCCTTTGACACCTTGACGGTGCAGACCGGAAGCGAATCTGCCGCGCTGGCGATCGCGCAGAAAGCCCGTGACGCCGGTGCCAACCTGCGCCTGCTGCGCAAGACTTGCGTCGGCATCTCGCTGGACGAGACCACAACGCGTGCAGACATTGAATCGATCTGGTCGTTCTTTGCAGCAGACAAGCAGTCCCTGCCCTTGCTGGCCGACCTGCAAGACAGCGCTGCCACCCTGATTCCGGCCAGCCTTCGGCGCGGCAGTGCCTTCCTGACGCACCCGGTGTTCAACAGCTACCACTCCGAAACCGGCATGCTGCGTTACATCCGCATGCTCAGCGACAAGGACCTGGCGCTGGACCGCAGCATGATTCCGCTGGGCAGCTGCACCATGAAGCTCAACGCCACCAGCGAGATGATTCCCATCACCTGGCCCGAGTTTGCTGCACTGCATCCGTTTGCACCGGCTGATCAATTGCAGGGCTACGCTGAGTTGGATGCGCAATTGCGTGCATGGCTGTGCCAAGCCACGGGTTACGCCGGCATCAGCCTGCAGCCCAATGCAGGTTCCCAAGGCGAATACGCGGGTTTGCTGACCATCCGGGCCTACCACGCAGCGCACGGCCAGGGCCACCGCAACATCTGCCTGATTCCATCGAGTGCTCACGGCACCAACCCGGCCAGTGCCCAGATGGCGGGACTGACCGTGGTGGTGACAGCCTGCGACGCCAGCGGCAACGTGGATCTGGACGACCTCAAGGCCAAGTGCGAGCGGCACAGCCAGAACCTGGCGGCGGTAATGATCACTTACCCGAGCACGCACGGTGTCTTTGAGACCAGCGTCAAGGAACTCTGCGCGCTGGTGCATTCACACGGCGGCCGGGTTTACGTTGACGGCGCGAACATGAATGCGCTGGTGGGTCTGGCAGCGCCGGGCGAGTTCGGTGGTGACGTCAGCCACCTGAACCTGCACAAGACCTTTTGCATCCCCCACGGCGGCGGTGGCCCTGGTGTCGGTCCGGTCTGCGTCGTCGCCGATCTGGTTCCCTTCCTGCCCGGCCACGTGACCGGTGGATTGCCTGGCCAGAGTGCCATCTCGGCAGCACCACTGGGCAACGCCGCCGTGTTACCGATCAGTTGGATGTACTGCCGCATGATGGGTCCCGAAGGTCTGAAGTCGGCTACGGAGGTGGCGATTCTGGCCGCCAACTACGTCAGTGCCCGGCTGAAGGATCATTACCCCACGCTCTATGCCAGTGCCAGCGGACGCGTCGCACACGAGTGCATTCTGGATTTGCGCCCTCTGAAGGAAAGCAGCGGTGGCGCTCACGGGGTTTCGGCTGAAGATGTTGCCAAACGCCTGATGGACTACGGCTTCCATGCACCCACGCTCAGCTTCCCGGTGCCCGGCACGCTGATGGTGGAACCAACCGAGAGCGAAACACTAAGCGAGTTGGATCGATTCATCAACGCCATGATCTCCATTCGACAAGAGATTGCGAAAGTGGAACGGGGTGAGTGGCCGCAGGACAACAACCCGCTCAAACACGCGCCGCATACCGCAGCGTCCCTGCTGGGAGATAACTGGGATCGACCCTACTCACGTGAAGTCGGCGCCTTCCCGCTGGCGAGTTTGAAGCAGGTGAAATACTGGCCACCCATCGGTCGGGTCGACAACGTCTACGGCGACCGCAACCTGTTCTGTTCCTGTGTGCCGACAGGCGACACTGCGAGCTAGGATATTGCCAACGATAATCGGGAGGTTCAGTCCCCTCTGCAGGGATCGAACCCTTTAACTTCAGGAGCAAAAAATGGCAAAAGGTCAGCAAAGCAACAAGATGGTCAAAAAACCGAAAAAGGACACAGCTCCTCCGAAACCGGTGTCGCCTGATGCGGTACGCCCCACCGTCACCACCGTGGTGCCAGTGCGCGGCAAACTGAAGAATGCACCGGGCAAAAACTGAGGTAAGGCAATCGGAACTGCGAGGTGAGCACTGAACTCACAGTGCTCTACGCGGACGACGCGCTGTTGGTACTGGAGAAGCCTTCAGGCTTGCTGTCGGTGCCTGGACGTGGCGCTGACAAGCAGGATTGCCTGAGCCTGCGCGCACAGCGCGTCTACCCCGATGCGCTGGTGGTGCACCGGCTGGACATGGCCACTTCAGGCCTCATGGTGATGGCGCGCGGCGCTGCCGCGCAGCGAATCTTGAATGCTGCCTTTGCCGCTCGCGAGGTCAACAAACGCTATCTGGCCATCGTTGATGGCGAACTGGCTGCCACAGAGGCCGACTGGGGCGTCATCAATCTGCCGATCGCCCTGGACTGGCCGCGCCGACCGCTGCGCATCATTGACCATCAAAACGGTCAGCCCAGCGTAACGCGCTGGCGCCTACTGGCGTACCACCCGACCGAAAGCACAAGCCGGATTGAACTTGAACCCGTCACCGGCCGCTCACACCAGTTGCGCGTGCACCTGCAGGCTTTGGGTCATTCCATCCTTGGCGACGCTCTCTATGCCTGCCCCAGAATTCAGGCCATGGCCCCGCGCTTGCTACTGCATGCGAGTTCGATCGAACTCCAGCATCCCTTAAGCAGGACAGCCATGCGCTTTGTCAGCCCCAGCAGTTTCTAGCGCAGCAGCCGCGCTACTCAACACGCGTCACCGACACCGGCTTGAAACCAAAGTCGGCTGCCTTGCCCTTGCGTGCCCGCACCCCGCGCGCGTTGTTCAGGCTGCGAATCTCCAGCGTTTCCTCGCGCTGCTTGCCGCCGCGCCCAAGCCCCTCGATACGCACACTACGGATGTAAGCAGCAGCGCCGGCCAGACTGTCCTTGTCCTGCAGATCGATCAGCATCAAACCGCGGCCACCATTGCTCATGATTTTTAGCTCGCTGATCTCGAAACAGAGGATCCGTCCACCGGTCGAAACACAAGCCACATGGGTCGCCGGCAACAGCGGCGCCGTGCCGGCGCTGGCTGCCACCACCGAGGGTCGGCACAGCGTCTCAGGCGCATTGCAGGTGACGAAGGCCTTGCCAGCCTTGAGTCTGGAGATCATGTCTTCCACCGTCGCCATAAAGCCATAGCCGCCCGAACTGCTAAGCAGGAGCCGGGCATCCACCGGGCCGGCAAAGTAATACAGCAATTGGGTACCGGTCTCCAAATCAAGCAAGCTGGTGATGGGCTGCCCATCGCCACGCCCGCCCGGCAATAGGGAAACAGCTACCGAGTAGACGCGTCCGTTGCTGCCAAAGGCCAGCAGGGTATCGACGGTTCTGCATTCAAAAGTGGCATACAGGCCGTCACCCGCCTTGAAGACAAAACTCGAAGCCTCATGCCCCTGACCTTTTTGTACCCGAACCCAGCCCTTCTCGCTCACCACCACCGTCACCGGCTCATCCACGACGCGAACCTCCAAAACAGCCTTCTTCTCGGCCTGGATCAGCGTACGACGAGCGTCAGAAAAGGTCTTGGCGTCACTCTCGATTTCCTTGATCATGAGGCGGCGCAGCGCCGCCGGGCTGGCCAGAATCTCCTGCAGTTTTTCCTGCTCCTGGCGCAGTGCGGAGAGTTCCTGCTCGATCTTGATGGCCTCCAGCCGGGCCAGCTGGCGCAGCCGTATTTCCAGAATATCCTCTGCCTGGCGCTCCGACAATCCAAAGCGGGCAATCAGTGCAGGTTTGGGTTCATCCGACTGGCGAATCACGGCGATGACTTCGTCAATATTGAGCAGGACGGTCTGGCGCCCTTCCAGAATATGAATCCGATCCAGCACCTTGGCCAGTCGGTGCTTTGAGCGGCGCTCGACCGTGATCTGGCGGAACTCGGTCCACTCGAACAACATCTGCCGCAAGGACTTCTGGGTCGGCCGTCCATCCAGCCCGACCGCAGTCAGGTTGACCGGCGACGAGGTCTCCAGACTGGTGTGGGCCAGCAGCGTGGTGATGAGTTCCTGCTGCTCTATCCTGCTGGTCTTGGGCTCGCACACCAGACGCACCGCTGCGTCTTTGCTGGATTCATCGCGCACCCCGTCCAGCACCGCCAGCAGTGTCGCCTTCTGCTGGTTCTGTTCCTGCGAAACCGTCTTCTTGCCGGCCTTGACTTTGGGATTGGTCAGCTCTTCAATTTCTTCGAGCACGCGCTGCGTACTGACTCCCGGCGGCAGTTCGGTCACTACCAGTTGCCACTGGCCTCGCGCCAACTCTTCAATCTTCCAGCGCGCTCGTACTTTGAGCGAACCGCGCCCACTGCGATAGGCCTCTGCGATCTCAGCGGCGGTGCTGGTGATCTGGCCACCACCCGGATAGTCCGGTCCCGGTATCAGTTCCAGCAACTCCTCTTGACTGAGCTTTGGGTTCTTGATCAAGGCAATGCAGGCATCGGCCACTTCGCGCAAATTGTGGCTGGGTATTTCGGTTGCCAGGCCCACCGCAATGCCGCTGGCACCATTGAGCAGGTTAAAAGGCAAGCGCGCTGGCAGTTGCCGTGGCTCGTCCGTGGAGCCGTCGTAGTTGGGAGCGAAGTCAACCGTACCTTCGTCGATTTCATCCAGCAGCAGACTCGTGATCTTGGCCAGCCTGGCCTCGGTATAACGCATGGCGGCGGCACCGTCACCATCCCTCGATCCAAAATTGCCCTGGCCGTCGATCAGCGGGTAGCGCTGGCTGAAGTCCTGTGCCATGCGCACCAGTGCTTCGTAAGCGGCCTGGTCCCCATGCGGGTGAAAGCGGCCCAGCACGTCACCCACGACACGCGCGCACTTGACCGGCTTGGCGCCGCTGTTGCCGTTGGCACCACCAAAGCCCAGGCCCATGCGCGACATGGAATACAAAATGCGCCGCTGCACCGGCTTCTGGCCATCACAGACATCGGGCAAGGCGCGTCCCTTGACAACGCTCAGCGCATATTCGAGGTAGGCCCGCTGCGCGTAGGTAGCCAGGTTGAGTTGGCTGTCGTCGTCGGCAGGAATCGGTGCGAGATCTAAAGTTGCTTGGTCGGTCATTTTTGGAACTCGTAGTTCATTGCGGCAACAGCTGTGGCGTGCGGAGGCGACGGCGATAACCCATGGGGCGCCTTCCTCATGCTGGAGTACCAGAAATCGTCAGTCGCCCCATGGGTCATCACCTTGATGTGCGCGGAATCATTGTGAATACGCATACCCGACCCCGGCGAAGCGGTTGGGTTGGGTGGACGCCGATTTCTGGTACTCCAGCATGAGGAGGCCGCCCAACCCAGCCACTTCGCCGCGCATACAACGCAAGTATCAGCACCAGAAAGACCACAGCTACACATCGACTTCCACAGAATCCCCATGGAGTTCCATCAGTTCTCGCCGGGCCGCTGCCTCCCCCTTGCCCATGAGCTTGGTGATCAAGGCCTCGGTGGCCGCAAAGTCGATGGAGCCGAGCGCCACCGGCAGCAGACGGCGCGTGTCCGGATTCAGCGTGGTTTCCCACAGCTGCGTTGCGTTCATCTCACCCAGTCCCTTGAAGCGGCTGATGCTCCATGCGGTCTCGCGCACACCCTCCTTGCGCAACTTGTCAAGGATGGCTGTGAGTTCGCCTTCGTCCAGCGCATAGGCCTTGGAGGCCGGCTTCTTGCCACGCGCTGGCGCGTCCACGCGGAACAGCGGCGGCCGTGCCACAAACACATGGCCGGCCTCTATCAATTTCGGGAAGTGCCTGAAAAACAGGGTCAGCAGCAAAACCTGGATGTGCGAGCCATCGACATCAGCGTCCGACAGAATGCAGACCTTGCCATAACGCAGTCCACTTAAATCCGGTGTGTCGTTGGGGCCATGCGGATCGACCCCGATGGCTACCGCTATGTCGTGAATTTCGGTGTTGGCAAACAGGCGATCGCGCTCGACTTCCCAGGTATTGAGCACCTTGCCGCGCAGGGGCAATATGGCCTGGCTCTCCTTATCGCGCCCCATCTTGGCGCTGCCACCGGCTGAGTCACCCTCGACCAGAAACACCTCGTTGTGCGTCAGATCACGGCTTTCGCAATCGGTCAATTTTCCCGGCAAGACGGCGACACCGGAACCCTTGCGCTTCTCGACTTTTTGACCCGCCTTCTGCCGCGTCTGGGCGGCCTTGATCGCCAGTTCAGCCAGTTTCTTGCCGTATTCAACGTCCTGGTTCAGCCACAGTTCCAGGCTGGGACGGACAAAGCTCGACACCAGTCGGACTGCGTCGCGCGAGTTCAAACGTTCCTTGATCTGCCCCTGAAACTGGGGGTCCAGCACCTTGGCAGACAGGACGTAGCTGGCACGCGCGAAAACATCTTCCGGCAACAGCTTGACGCCCTTGGGCAGCAGGGAGTGGAGTTCGATAAAACTTTTGACGGCGGTGAACAAGCCGTCGCGCAAGCCGCTTTCATGGGTGCCGCCATCGTGCGTCGGGATCAGATTGACATAACTTTCGCGCACCGGTTGCCCGTCTTCCGTAAAGGCAACACACCAGGCGGCACCTTCGCCCTCGGCAAAGTTGTCGCTCTGCGCATCGGCAAAGCCCTCGCCTTCGAAGACCGGGATCACCAGTTCACCAGTGAGCGTCTGACTCAGGTAGTCACGCAGCCCACCCTTGAAAATCCAGTGCTGCGTTTCCTTGGTTTTTTCATTGGCCAGCGTGACACTGACGCCGGGCATCAGCACCGCCTTGCTGCGCAGCAGATGTGCCAGAGGCGCCATCGGCAAGGCGACCGTCTCGAAGTACTTGGCGTCGGGCCAGACCCGCACCGTGGTACCTGATTTGCGGTCGCCCTCGCCTTGCGGGCGTAACTGCAAGGGCTCGATCACGTCGCCGCCGGCAAAGACCAGGCGCGCCACCGTGCCTTCACGGTAGGTTGTCACTTCCAGGCGCGACGCCAGCGCATTGGTGACGCTCACGCCGACGCCGTGCAAGCCACCGGAAAAGCTGTAGGCACCGCCCGTGCCCTTGTCAAATTTTCCCCCTGCATGCAACCGGGTGAAAACCAGTTCGATGACCGGTGCGTTCTCTTCAGGATGCATGCCAAACGGAATGCCGCGACCGTCGTCCTCGATGCTGACCGAGCCGTCGGCATGCAGCAACACCTTGATTTTCTTGCCATGTCCGGCCAGGGCCTCATCGGCCGCGTTGTCAAGCGCCTCTTGAATCACGTGCAGCGGTGTGTCGGTGCGCGTGTACATGCCCGGTCGCTGCTTGACCGGCTCCAGCCCCTTGAGGACGCGGATCGACGCTTCTGAATAAACGGGAATTGGTTTGACTGCCATAGGCGCTGGATTGTATGCTGAAATCACCGTTCTGCTGTATAAAACAACAGCTTATTACAAGCCGAGAGTGGATGCCGGAAAACCCACGGAACTGTTGCCAATTTTCTCGTCCAGCAATTCCTTGAGTCCCAGGGAGCGCTCCGGGTCCTGACCGCAAACACCGGTGCTGTGCTGCGTATCCATGCGGCGCAGAAACCAGTTTTTGCTCCAGATCGCGCTCGGAAAGTCAGTGGGCGAGCTGGTCCGCAAAACCCGGCAATCGATGATGTGTCCCCAGGTCCTTCGCCAACTGACGAAGCGTGGATGCAGCCGCTGCACCTCGTCATAGCGGCTGGCCAGCAGAATCATGTGCCGCCCCGAGGCCGACCAGGCCTGCAGCGACTCAACCACCGCCAGTTCGCGCAAAGGCCAGTCCTCAAACGTGGCATCGCTCAAAATCAGCTCCTGCCAGCCCTCGCGCGCCGCACACGCCAGCGCATCGCGCACCAACTGGGCAAAAGCTTCCCGGCCCGAAAAACGGCCGCTAGCTAAAGAATCTGTCATAGTCCTCCCACCATCCGGTCTGTCCCGCAATAAAACCAGTTTATTGAAACTGCGACAATTCTCCTATGGAAATCAATCAACAATGCGTGGTCGCTCTGACCTGGACGCTAACAGACACTTTGGGCGAACAACTGGACTTGCTGGAGCAGCCGGTCGAATTTCTGGTCGGTGGCGACGATCTGTTCAAAATCATCGAGCAGGCACTGCAAGGTTATGACGTGGGCGCAAAGATTCAACTGCAAATCGAGCCGGAGCAGGGCTTTGGCGATTTCAACGACCAGTTGATCTTCCTTGAGTCGCGCCAACTCTTTCCCGCAGAACTCGAAGAAGGCATGGTGATTGAAGGCTCGGCCTTGCCACCGGGATGCAGCGCGCAGGCACCGCGGGACGTTCTCTACACCGTGACCGATATCTACCCGGATCACGTGGTGATCGACGGCAATCATCCCCTGGCCGGCATGGCCCTGCGTCTGAACCTGAAAGTCGAAGCCGTTCGAGCAGCCAGCGAAGATGAAATTGCACGCCGCTCAGCAGGTACCGGCTTCTTCAAAGTGCAGCCCCTGCACGCCAGCCCTCCAGGCAACGGCACGCTGCACTGATTCAGGACTTGCCGGTAGAACCGTAACCGCCCTCGCCGCGCACGCTGGCCGGGAATTCGCTCACCACTTCAAACTGCGCCTGCAGCACCGGAACAATCACGAGTTGCGCAATGCGCTCCATCGGCTCTATGGTGAAGGCGGTGTCGCTGCGGTTCCAGGCACTGACCATCAGTTGGCCCTGGTAGTCGCTGTCGATCAGGCCCACCAGATTTCCCAGCACAATGCCGTGCTTGTGGCCCAGACCCGAGCGCGGCAGGATCAGTGCGGCAAAACCTGGGTCTGCCAGGTAAATGGCGATGCCAGTGGGGACGAGCTGCCAGGCATTGGCCTGCAGGGTCAGTGGTTCCTGCAAGCAGGCGCGCAAATCAAGGCCAGCGCTGCCAGGCGTGGCGTAGGCAGGCAACTGGTCCGCCATGCGGGGGTCGATGATCTTGACGGCAATCTTCATTTCATTGTTCTTTACGCTTCAGCCTTGCGGCGATTTCTGCGACCAGCTTGCGCGCGAGTGCCAGCTTGGTGTCACGTTGCATTTCAGTGGCACCCTGATCGTCCACGAGAAGCAATGCGTTGTCGTCCTGCCCAAAAGTGGCCGGACCGATATTGCCAACCAGCAGCGGCACGCCTTTGCGCAGACGCTTGGCCTGCGCGTTGGCCAGCAGATCCTGGCTTTCCGCCGCAAAACCGACGCAATAAAGCGCTCCCGAGAGGCTGCGCGCCGATTGCGCCACGGTCGCCAGAATGTCGGGGTTTTCGACAAAAGCCAGACTCGGCGCTGCGGCGCCCGCTTCTTTCTTGATCTTGTGCTCGGCGCAGTTGGCAACGCGCCAATCGGCCACCGCCGCCGTCGCGACAAAGATACTGGCGCCTTGCGCCTGCTCTACGGTTACATCAAACATGGATTGCGCCGAAGTTACATCGATCCGCCTGACACCGCGCGGCGTCGGCAAGTGCACCGGGCCAGCCACCACGGTCACTGCTGCTCCGGCTTCGTGCGCTGCGCGAGCCATGGCAAAGCCCATCTTGCCACTCGACAGGTTGGTGATGCCGCGCACCGGATCGATGGCTTCATAGGTCGGCCCGGCAGTGATCAGAACCTGTTGACCCGACAGCAGCTTGGGTTGAAAAAAGGCAATCACATCGTCCAGCAGTTCCTGCGCTTCGAGCATGCGACCGTCACCACTCTCACCACAGGCCTGATCGCCGCTGCCGACCTCGAAAACCGTGGCGCCATCGGCACGCAGTTGCGTCACGTTGCGCTGGGTCGCGGGATGCGCCCACATTTCGCGGTTCATCGCCGGTGCCAGCAGCAAAGGCACTTTGTCCAGCGGGCGCGCCAGACACAGCAAACTCAGCAGATCGTCGCCGCGTCCGTGCAATAGTTTGGCCATGAAGTCGGCGCTGCAGGGCGCGATCAGAATGGCGTCCGCTTCACGACTGAGGTTGATATGCGCCATGTTGTTGGACTCGCGCGCATCCCATTGCGACTCATAAACCAGGCGATTGCTCAAGGCCTGCATGGTGACGGGGGTGATGAACTGCTGCGCCGCCGCCGTCATCACCACCTGGACCGTGGCGCCCTCCTTGATCAGGGCCCGACACAACTCCGCCGCCTTGTAACAGGCAATGCCACCGGTCAAGCCCAAAACAATGTGTTTTCCAACAAGATCATTCATGGTGCGCAATGTAGCAGAGCCCGTCTGGTTGGCCCCACTCACTCCCCCCGCCCTCTCCCGCCCCGCCGGGCGGAAGAGGGAGCCAACAGCCCTATTTGGCCGCGTCTATAAACTGAAGAAGTACAAGTTCAATCGGTGTGTCGGGAATGCGTCATGAAGTTTGTCATGCCGGACCTTGAGGAGTGGTCATACCGGGCTCGACCCGGTATCCAGTGCCCCGCCACCACTGGATTGCGGGTCAAGCCCGCAATGACAAATCAGCGGTCATCCCGGGCGCGATCCGGGGTCCGCACCGACACAAACTGATCTCGCCAACGCGCCACGGCGCCTGCACTGCTCTTGTTCAAACAGGCGGCCAAATAGGGCTGTTGGCTCCTCTTTCTCGCCCGGCGGGGCGAGAAAGAGGCGGGGGTGAGAGAGTGGGGCCATAAATGATTCACCGAAGCGTGAGGTTCGAAAGAAGAAGGAACTCTATAATTCACATTTCCACCCCATTGAGCACAAAGCTCAACCTGACATGACCAAATTTGTCTTCGTCACCGGCGGTGTGGTGTCCTCCCTTGGCAAGGGAATCGCCTCAGCCTCCTTAGCTGCGATTCTGGAATCGCGAGGCCTCAAAGTCACTCTGATCAAGCTGGACCCTTACCTCAACGTCGATCCCGGCACCATGTCACCTTTTCAGCACGGTGAAGTGTTTGTCACCGATGACGGAGCCGAGACCGATCTCGATCTGGGTCACTATGAGCGTTTCGTCGAAACCCGCATGCGCAAGGCCAACAATTTCACGACTGGCCAGATCTACAAGAGCGTGCTCGAAAAAGAGCGGCGTGGCGACTACCTTGGCAAGACAGTGCAGGTGATTCCGCACGTCACCAACGAGATTCAGGACTTCGTCAAGCGCGGTGCCGGATTTGGAACACCCGATGCGGTCGAGGTGGCGATTGTCGAGATCGGCGGTACCGTGGGTGACATCGAGTCCCTGCCCTTTCTGGAAGCCGTGCGCCAGATGAGCCTGAAGCTCGGGCACAACAACACTGCCTTTGTGCATCTGAGTTATGTGCCCTGGATCGCCGCTGCTGGCGAACTCAAGACCAAGCCGACCCAACATACCGCCAAGCAGTTGCGCGAGATCGGCATCCAGGCGGACGCACTGATCTGTCGGGCCGACCGGCCTATCCCAACCGAAGAGCGCGAGAAGATTTCACTGTTCTCCAACGTGCCCGACTGGGGTGTCATTTCGATGTGGGATGTCGACACCATCTACAAAGTGCCGCGCATGCTGCACGAGCAGGGGCTCGATGGCCTGATTTGCGACAAACTGCGGCTCAACACGCACCCCGCCAATCTCAAGCGCTGGGATGATCTGGTGTTTGAGACCGAACACCCACAGGGCACGGTTCACATTGCCATGGTTGGCAAGTATGTGGATTTGAGTGACAGCTACAAGTCGCTCAATGAAGCGCTGCGCCACGCTGGCATGAAGAATCATGTCCGGGTCTGCATTGACTACGTCGACTCCGAAACGCTGACCCCTGAGAGCGTCAAGAGCCTGGCCCAGTTTGATGCCATCCTGGTCCCCGGTGGCTTTGGCAAACGCGGCATTGAAGGCAAGATATGCGCTGCCCGTTTTGCCAGAGAGCACAAGGTTCCCTATCTTGGAATTTGCCTTGGCATGCAGGTCGCCACGATTGAGTTTGCCCGCCATGTTGCCGGCCTGGCAGGAGCCAACAGCACGGAGTTCGACCCCGAAACGCCGCACCCGGTGATTGCCCTCATTAACGAATGGAAGGATGCCGACGGCAGCATCAAGACCCGTGATGAAAACTCTGATCTGGGTGGCACCATGCGTTTGGGTGCCCAAAGTTCTGATGTCGTCAAAGGCTCGCTGGCCCACGAGATCTATGGTGACGTGGTGACCGAGCGCCACCGCCACCGCTATGAGGCTAACGTCAATTACCTGGACGCGCTGCGCACAGCCGGACTCGTCATTTCCGCACTGACACAACGCGAGCAACTGACCGAAATCGTGGAACTGCCGCGCGCGGTGCACCCCTGGTTTGTCGGCGTGCAGTTTCACCCCGAATTCAAGTCAACGCCCTGGAACGGACATCCCCTTTTCAATGCCTTCGTCGAGGCGGCTCTGATACATCAGGCAGCACGATGAAACTGTGCGGTTTTGAGATTGGCTTGCAGCAGCGTCTGTTTCTGATCGCAGGCCCTTGCGTCATCGAATCCGAGCAGTTGCAGATGGACACAGCCGGCACGCTGCAGGAAATCACCGCCAGCCTGGGCATGCCCTTTATTTTCAAAAGCAGCTTCGACAAGGCCAATCGTTCCTCTGGCAGCACCTTCCGCGGCCCCGGCATGGAGCGTGGGCTGGAGATACTGGCCAAGGTCAAACGTGAGCTGAAACTGCCAGTGCTGACCGACATTCATTCGGCAGAGCAGATTGCACAGGTCGCCTCTGTCGTCGATGTCCTGCAGACACCGGCGTTCCTGTGTCGACAAACCGACTTCATCCGCGCCGTCGCGCAGTCAGGCCTGCCGGTGAACATCAAGAAGGGGCAGTTCCTGGCGCCTGGTGACATGAAGAACGTCATCGACAAGGCTCGCATCGCTGCACGCGAGAAGGGTCTGCCGGAAGACAACTTCATGGCCTGTGAGCGGGGTGTCAGCTTTGGCTACAACAACCTGGTCTCTGACATGCGTTCGCTTGCCATCATGCGCGAGACCGGTGCGCCGGTCGTGTTTGATGCCACGCACTCGGTACAGTTGCCTGGCGCGCAGGGCGGCAGCAGTGGTGGGCAGCGTGACATGGTGCCGGTCCTGGCGCGCGCCGCCGTCGCCGCGGGTGTGGCGGGAATCTTCATGGAGACCCATCCAGACCCGTCGCAAGCCCTGAGCGACGGCCCCAACGCGGTCCCCCTCAAGCACATGCGCCGCCTGCTCGAAACACTGCTGGAACTCGACGCCGTCACCAAGCGGCACGGGTTCCTTGAAAACGGTTTTGGAGTCTGAGCATGACCGGGGCCTGTACCAGTTTCACAGCGAGCTTGGGCAGGCTGACACAGCCTCTTTATTTTGTGTATTTTGTTAAGGGAAGAAAGCAATGAGTGCAATTGTTGACATCGTAGGCCGCGAAATTCTTGACTCGCGCGGCAACCCCACCGTGGAGTGCGACGTGCTGCTGGAGTCTGGCACCATGGGCCGCGCCGCCGTGCCCTCGGGCGCATCGACCGGCAGCCGCGAAGCCATTGAATTGCGTGATGGCGACAAGAGCCGCTACCTGGGCAAGGGCGTGCTGACTGCGGTCGAGCACATCAACACCGAGATTTCAGAAGCGGTGCTGGGCCTGGACGCATCCGAGCAGGCTTTTCTGGACAAGACACTGATTGATCTCGATGGCACCGAGAACAAGTCGCGCCTGGGCGCCAACGCCATGCTGGCGGTGTCGATGGCGGTGGCCCGCGCCGCAGCCGAAGAGTCCGGCTTGCCGCTGTACCGCTACTTTGGTGGCATGGGCGCCATGCAGTTACCGGTGCCGATGATGAATGTCGTCAATGGGGGCGCGCACGCCAACAACAATCTTGATTTGCAGGAATTCATGATCATTCCGCTGGGAGCACCCAGTTTTCGGGAAGCCTTGCGCTATGGCGCTGAAGTATTCCATGCACTGAAGAAGATCATCCACGACAAGGGCATGAGCACCGCCGTCGGCGACGAAGGCGGCTTCACACCCAGTGTGGCCAACCATGAAGCTGCGATCCAGCTGATCCTCGAAGCGATTGACAAAGCGGGTTTTACTGCGGGTGAACAAATTGCCATCGGCCTGGACTGCGCCGCCAGCGAGTTCTACAAGGATGGCAAATACCATCTGGAAGGTGAAGGACTGGTGCTGAGTTCGCAGGAGTGGACCGACATGCTGGCCGCATGGGTGGACAAATACCCCATCATCAGCATTGAGGACGGCATGGCAGAGAACGACTGGGACGGCTGGAAGATCCTGACCGATCGCCTGGGCAAGCAGGTGCAGATTGTGGGTGACGACCTGTTCGTTACCAACACCAAGATCTTCAAGGAAGGTATCGACAAGGGCATTGCCAACTCCATCCTCATCAAAATCAACCAGATCGGTACGCTGACCGAAACCTTTGCCGCCATCGAGATGGCCAAGCGGGCTGGCTACACCGCCGTGATCAGCCACCGTTCGGGAGAAACCGAAGATTCAACCATCGCCGACATTGCGGTCGGCACCAATGCCGGCCAGATCAAGACCGGCTCGCTCAGCCGCTCGGACCGCATGGCCAAGTACAACCAGTTGCTGCGCATAGAGGAAGATATGGGTGACATTGCAAGCTACCCGGGTCGATCGGCCTTCTACAACCTGCGCTGAGAGCTGCGCACGACCGTTGACAACCGAGCATGCGCAAGCACCTGGTCCCGGCCGTTCTGATCGCCCTGCTGGTCATCCTGCAGGCACAGTTGTGGTTTGGCCGGGGCAGCATTCCGGCCGTCGCACGTCTGACCGAGCAACTCCGAAGCCAGACGCAGCAGAATCAGCAGGCGCAACTTGCCAACGACAGGCTGGCAGCTGAAGTCCGCGACCTCAAGGAGGGCCTGGACATGGTGGAGGAAAAAGCGCGTATGGAACTCGGCATGGTCAGGCCGAACGAGATATTTGTGCAATTCGCCAGTCCGCCAACAGCGCCGGCCAGTCGCTGAAACTTGCGGCCTCAGTGCCGCGCAGCGTCGTCTGCCGGCATCTTCACGCCGGCACTGAAAATCTGCGCAACGTCGACCGCATCGAAGCGTTGCCGGGCGCCACAGAAGTTGCAGTCGACCTCAATTTCCCCATGCTCGGCCAGAATGCTTTGCGCCTCCGGCTGGCCCAGTCCAAGCATCATCTTTTCAACCCGCTC
>CAITZZ010000117.1 GCA_903897005.1 uncultured beta proteobacterium
ATTGCCCCCACTCACACCCCCCGCCCTCTCCCGCCCCGCCGGGCGGAAGAGGGAGCCAACAGCCCTATTTGGCCGCGTGTTTGAACAAAGGCAGTACACGCTCGATTTAAAGCACCTTCAATATCTGGAAAATCATGCCGTTGCAGCCCACTGATTCTGATCTTCAAGACTGGCACAAACGTTTCGCCGCCCAGGCGAACAATCGGGCTTGGGAACTGTCCATCATTGAGCGCACCGCGGAGCAGGACCGCGAGATGCTTGACGCAGCGCACGCGTCGGCTTGGCACTGGAGTGCTGTAGGCACCGAGCTGAACCGGATGCGCGCCACCATGCTTCTGGCTGAAGTGCACGCACTGCTTGGTTTTGGCGCGTCCGCGCTTCGCTACGCCGAACAGATGCGCACTTACTTTCTTGGCCATGAGACGGACGACTGGGAGCTGGCGTTCACCCACGTGATCCACGCGCACGCCGCAAGCGCAGCGGGCGCCGTTGACACACATCGACTTGCTTATCAAGCCGCAAAGATTGCACTCAATGCAATCGCCGATGCCGAAGACAGAGCCATCGTCAACAAAACATTCAGTCAGGTACCTTTGCCTAGCTGAATTTGGAGCATGCACTCCTTTCGTTTAGAAACGCGGCCAAATACGGCTGTTAGCTCCTCTCTTCCGCCCGGCGGGGCGGGAGAGAGGCGGGGGTGAGAGAGTGGGGGGAAACAAGCAGCGCCAGCTGAGCAAGATCCGGAAGTAAGAGAAAATCCCCCCCATGGAACTGAAAATCGAACGCGAAACCCAGAAACTCGAAAAGCGACTTTGCCGCCAGGTCGGCCAGGCCATCATGGACTTCAACATGATCGAGGAGGGCGACCGCGTCATGGTCTGTGTTTCGGGCGGCAAGGACAGTTATGGCCTGCTCGACATCCTGCTCAAGCTGCAGGCCAGGGCGCCGATCAGCTTCGAGCTGATCGCCGTCAACCTGGACCAGAAGCAACCTGGCTTTCCGGCCCACATCCTGCCCGAGTACCTGAAGACGCTCGGCATCGAGTTTCACATTGAGACCCAGGACACTTACAGCATCGTGAAGAAGGTGATTGCCGAGGGCAAGACCATGTGCAGCCTGTGCAGCCGCTTGCGCCGCGGCATTTTGTACCGCGTTGCCGATGAGTTGAAGATAACGAAGATCGCGCTGGGGCATCACCGTGACGACATGCTGCAGACCTTCTTTCTGAACATGTTCTTCGGCGGCAAACTCAAGGCCATGCCACCCAAACTCGTGAGTGATGACGGTGGCCACATCGTGATCCGGCCACTGGCCAACGTCGCGGAAAAAGATTTGACGCGCTGGGCCGAGCACCGCCAGTTTCCTATCATTCCCTGCACGCTGTGTGGCAGTCAGGAAAACCTGCAGCGCCAGCAAATCGGCAACATGCTGCGCGAATGGGAGAAGAAAGACCCGGGACGCATCAAGAGCATGTTCACCGCGCTGCACAACGTGATTCCGTCGCACCTGATGGACGCCAAACACCACGACTTCAGGAACATTCACCTCACCGGAGTGCCGAACGAGGATGGCGACAAGGTATTTGATGAGGAAGATTTTTCCCCGCCGAGTCTGCCCGCACTGCAGGCAGTGACCCTTTAGCCATGCAAGCCACCCGCATCATTGCCTTGCGCCACGGCGAGACCGCCTGGAATGTGGATATGCGCATTCAGGGCAAGCTCGATATCGAACTCAACGAAACCGGTCGCTGGCAAGCACGTCGTGCTGCGCGGGCGCTCGCCAGCGAGGAAATCGACGCTGTCTATTCAAGCGACTTGCTGCGCGCCTGGGACACTGCCTGCACTGTTGCCGGCGCCGCCGGTCAGACGGCAAAGCCGGTACCTGCGTTACGGGAACGCGGCTTTGGTATTTTTGAAGGCAAGACCTTTACCGAAATTGAAGCCACCTGGCCCGAGCAGACACTGCGCTGGCGCCAGCGCGATCCACTTTGGAAACCGGAAGGTGGTGAGTCGCTGCAGGAGTTACGCCAGCGCATTGAAATGGCTGTTTTCAGCCTGGCCGAGCGTCACCCGGGTGAGCAAATGGTACTGGTCGCGCACGGCGGCGTGCTGGATGTTCTGTACCGACTTGCGACAAGGCAGGATCTGCAGACACCGCGCAGTTGGAACCTGGGTAATGCCACGATCAACCGGCTGCTCTGGACACCCGAGGGCCTGAGCCTGGTGGGTTGGGCCGATACCCGACATCTGGAAGACGATGAGGCTCTTGATGAAACCAGCGCCTGACCCGGTAGCACAGACATCTCTCAGCCCGATGGAATGGCTGCTGATTGCATCGGCCGCGCTGACCATTCTGAGCAGCGTGTTCGGCGTACTGCCGCTGCACTTTGTCTGCAAGCCCCTGACGATGCTCATCGCCATAGGCCTGGTTTATCTACGGGCATCTCAGGTGCGCGCGCTGGAGCGCTTTGACTGGCTGCTGATCGCGGCGCTGGTGGCCAGTATGGCGGGCGACGTCTTCCTGATGTTGCCCGGGGGCTACTTCATCCCCGGCCTGGCCTCCTTTTTGGTCGCCCATCTGTTCTATATCGCCCTGTTCCGCCAGGGAATCACCTGGTTTCCAAACCGCCCCGCGCTGCTGTTCACGTTGGCCACGGGCGCTGCCATGTACGCCTGGGTCTGGGGTGGACTGGCGGATCCGGTTTTGAAAGTGGCGGTCGCTGCCTATGTTGGCGTCATCTCATTGATGGTGGCACAAGCCATGGGCCGGGCCACCGTGCTGCGCGACGCAGCCTCCAAAGCGGTAGCACTGGGTGCCTGCGTCTTCATGCTCAGTGACTCGCTGATCGCCATCAACCGTTTCGTGCAGCCCTTGCCTATGGTGTCTTTGTGGGTGCTGACAAGCTATTACGTGGCGCAGTTCCTGATGGTGCGTAACGCCAAGCCCACGATTTCGTCATTGCGGGCCACTGGTTTGTCATTGCGGGCCACGACCCGCAATCCATAGTGCGCGTGGCAGTGGATCCCGGATGACAGCGATTCTCAGGCGTCAAACAGTTCACTGTCGCGATTCGGTGGCGTGACACCCAGATGCCGGTAGGCGGCCAGTGTCGCAATGCGGCCGCGCGGCGTGCGCTGCAAATAGCCCTGCTGGATCAGATAGGGCTCAATCACATCTTCAATCGTCTCGCGCTCTTCGCCTATGCTCGCAGCAATGTTGTCCAACCCGACCGGACCCCCGTCAAAGCGGTGAATCACCGCTTCGAGCAGTTTGCGGTCCATCAAATCAAAGCCCTGCGGATCGACGTCGAGCATGGCCAGCGCGCGGTTTGCAATGTCCAGCGTGATTTGACCTGCGCCTTTGACATCCGCGTAGTCGCGCACCCGGCGCAGCAAGCGGTTCGCAATGCGCGGCGTGCCACGCGCGCGCCGGGCAATCTCAAAACCGCCCTGGTCGTCGGTTGGCACCTTGAGCAAGCCAGCGCTGCGCTTGACGATGCGAGCCAACTCCTCGGGTGAGTAAAACTCGAGCCGCGCCACGATGCCAAAGCGGTCGCGCAGCGGATTGGTCAGCATGCCGGCGCGGGTGGTGGCACCGACCAGGGTGAAGGGCTGCAAATCGAGCTTGATGGAACGCGCAGCGGGTCCCTCGCCAATCATGATGTCGATCTTGTAGTCTTCCAGCGCCGGGTAAAGAATTTCCTCCACCACCGGGCTGAGACGGTGAATTTCATCGATGAAGAGGACGTCGTTCTTTTCCAGGTTGGTCAGCAGGGCTGCCAGGTCTTTCGGTTTTTCCAGCACGGGGCCGCTGGTCTGGCGCAGATTGACACCGAGTTCATGGGCGATGATGTGCGACAGCGTCGTCTTGCCCAGTCCGGGCGGGCCAAACAACAGCACATGGTCCAGCGCCTCCTCGCGCATTTTGGCGGCACTGATAAAGATCTCGAGCTGCTCGCGCACCTTGAGCTGGCCGACGTACTCATCGAGCAGTTTGGGCCGCAGCGCGCGCTCCAGCGCCTCCTCATTGGGCGAAGCAGGGGCGGCCGACACCATGCGCTTGGGCGGCGGGGCGAAGTCGTCGGTTTGAATGCTCACGGTGCTTGGTGCTTCTCGGTCAGGTCAGACTATAGCGGAGGCGCGCCTGCGACCACCGTCAGTTCCGCACTTGCCACATCAGGATTTCGACAAGGCCTTGAGCGCCAGCTTGATGCCTTCGCTGACTCCGACCTCACCGGGCAGCGCCTTGAGCGCCAGCGCGGCTTCCTTGTCGCTGTAGCCAAGCGCCAGCAGCGCCTGCAAGATGTCGACCTGGCTGGCGCTGCCGACACTCGCGGACGCGCCGATATCGGGTCCGAGTTTGCCTTTGAGTTCCAGCAGCAAACGCTCGGCCGTCTTCTTGCCGATGCCAGGCACCTTGACCAGCCTGCCGGCCTCCTGCAGCGTCACCGCCTGCGCCAGTTCCGCCACGCTCATGCCCGAGAGCACCGACAAGGCGGTGCGCGGACCGACACCCGAAATCTTGATAAGCTGGCGAAAGGCTTCGCGCTCCTGGGCACTGGCAAAGCCGTACAGAATCTGGGCGTCCTCACGGACCACAAAGTGGGTCAGCAAACTGAGCTTGCTGCCCAATTCGGGCAGGTTATAGAAGGTGCTCATGGGTACATGCACTTCGTAACCCACGCCGTTGCAATCCACCAGCACTTGGGGCGGATTTTTGTCACTCAAGGTGCCTGTCAGTTTGCCGATCATTTCATGCCTATCATTGCTAACCCTATTAAGGAATTATCAACTTGATTCTGCGACACCTGTTTTCACCCCCCAACAACACC
>CAITZZ010000118.1 GCA_903897005.1 uncultured beta proteobacterium
GTAGCTGTCATTGCGGACCCCGGATCGGAGTCCGGGGCAGGCCCGATCCGCAATCCATGGCTCGCGTGGCACTGGATCCCGGGTCAAGCCCGGGATGACAGCATCGCGGTCCAGGATGGCAACATCGAGGCCGGGATGACAGCATCGGAGCCGGGATGACAACATCAGGCCCGGATGAAATCCTCCAGCCGCCTGCGCGGCGCCGGATCGACCGGCGGCGCATAGCCAACACGTGCCCACATCTGCACCGTTTGTCCAGGAAGCGCCGCACCACAAAGCCTGTGAATATCGGCATAAGGCTTGGCCTGTTCCGGATACTCCTGCAGCGCCTGTGACAGCGGCTGCATCGACAGGCCCAGCGCGGTGGCCGCCAGTTGCACGCGGGCGTAGGCACGACCGGCGTTGATTTGCGTGACGCGGTCATTGCCTTGGCTCACCATCCAGAAGAAGCCGGGCGTGGAATCGAGCTTTTGACCGAAGTCCTTGATCTGGCTGGTAGTGGCGTAGTCGTCCGGAGCTGGCGCCTTGCTGCGGTCGAACAGGCCGACCTGATTGAGGAGCACCACGACCGGATCGAGCAGCGACAGGCCATCGCGGTGCAGCGCGATCTCCTTCGCACCGACACGCAGCACGTCATAGGACTCCATGATGGTGCGTGGCGTGCTCAGTTCGATGCGCCAGGCCTCCAGCGCCAGGCTGCGATGCCGCGCCAGCGCATCGGCCTGCCCGACACCGGCGTGGCCAAAGCCCAGCTTGTGTGGCAGCACCGCCTGCTGCATGGCCTGCCAAGCCGCAGGTGCAATCGGTCGCGACGCGTCATAGGCGCTGCGGTTGGTATGGCGCAGCAGAATCTGGCTGAACAGCGGATCTTTGGCAAGCGCCGCATCCGGCACCAGTCTGATGTGCGCGACCGGTCGTGTATCAAGCCTGTCAGGCCCGAAGGGACCCTGCGGGAACAGGGTGATGTCGGCGCGCAGGCCGCGTTCGCGTGCTGCCAGATCCAGAAGTTCCAGAAAAGTGCCGTGGCTCATCATGATCTGGCGCGACAGCGGATCGGTTTGTGGCAGCAGGCGTTTCAGATCGCAGCTCAGGACGATCTCGTCCGGTGTGCGCAGGTCTACCACCCAGGACTGCAGGTTGTGCGAGTGCGGCGCCAGAATCGCGTAGCTCAGCAGCCAGCGTCGCACATCGGCGCTGCTGCTGGCATCATGAGCGGGGCCGCGCCACGCCTCAATCGCCTCATCGGGCATCCTGTTGGAGCCGCAAGCCGACAGGCTACCCGCACCCAGGGTCGCCGCGGCAATGCTGCCCCCACCTGCGATACGAAGAAAGTGACGACGTTGCATGATTTGCCTGCTTGATTAAGGTTTCAGATGAACTCCATGAAATGGATTGTGCAAAAGAAGGGCCTGCACCACAATACCCAGAATCAAATAGCAGAAATGCACTTATGAATACCAAGCTACAGAACGGTTTTGACTGGAGTCTGGCGCGCTCTTTCCTGGCGGCGCTGGATCAGGGCAGTCTGCTCGGTGCGGCACGGCTGTTGTGCATCAGCCAGCCAACGCTGGGGCGCCACATTGCCGAGTTGGAGCGCCAACTCGGCGTACTGTTGTTCGAGCGCACCGGGCGTGGCCTGGTGCCCACCGCCACCGCGCTGCAGCTGGCCCAAGCGGCGCGCAGCATGGAAGCGGGTGCACTGCAACTCTCGCGTACCCTGTCGGGCGCACAGAGCCAGAGCGCCGGCACCGTGCGCATTACCGCCAGTGTCCCGGTGGCGGTGCAGTTGCTGCCGCCGGTGCTGGCCGCGCTGCGCCAGGCACTGCCCGACATTCAAATCGAGCTGGTTTCAAGCAATCAGGTCAGCAACCTGCTGCGCCGCGAAGCCGACATCGCCGTGCGCATGGTGCGACCGGAGCAGAATTCACTGATTGCCAGGAAGATCGGGGACGTGCGCCTGGGCGCCTATGCCAGCCGGGGCTATCTGGAAAGCCACGCGCCCTTGCGCAAGGCCAGCGATCTGTTGCAGCACGAACTCATAGGCGGCGACGCCGACCCCGCCATCCTGCAGGGTTTTGCCACCATGGGTTTCCCGGTCACGCGCTCGGCGTTTGCGCTGCGCAGCGACGATTTCATCGTGCAGTGGCAAGCCGTGCGCGCCGGCCTGGGCATCGGGTTTTGTGCCGACTACATGGTGCGCAGCGATCCGGACGTGGTGCAGGTGCTTGCCGGTCAGCTCAAGATTCCTTCGCTACCGATGTGGCTCGCCGTGCACCGGGAAATTCGCACCAACGCACGCATCCGCCGCGTCTTTGATTATCTGGCTAACGCGTTACCGGCCACACTTTGAAGTTTGCTATCCTGCTGAAAATCGCAGCAACATAGGCAGTTCGATCTGCCAGTCAGGGAAATCACCATGAGCGACCGCTTTTTGCGACGGCCGGCCAGTACCACCCGTCCTGAAACTGACGTAGAAACCCGGCTGCTCTACGCTGCCTACGAGCGCAAGCCGATGAACGTGCTGATGACTTTCGGCGCGACGTTCGTCATCACGGGTCTGTTGTGGCGCATTTTCCCGTCGCCCACCTTGACACTTTGGGCGGCGGCCATCCTCATCGTTGCCGCGCTGGGTTATCTGGAATGCAGAGCTTTTCAACATGCGGCACCCGCATCGCAAAAGATCGCAGGCTGGAAGACACTCTTTCTCGTCCAGTCCACCCTGGCTGGCGCGACATGGGCTAGCGGCCCAAGCCTGATGATTCCGACTGCCAGCGGCACCGAGTTGACCTTGTTCGTCGCCATCCTGCTTGCAGTCTGCTCGGTCGCCACCACCTCCATGGCAGAGCAGCGCACCGCGATGATGGCTTTCGTGAGCGCAGCAACCTTGCCACCGGCCTTCATACTCTGGAGCAGAGGCGGGGAACTCGAAGGCCTGGTCGCGCTGGCACTGCTTTTTGGCATGGTTCTGTCGGTCTTCGTCGGCCGGCGTCTGAACCAGTCGATGCGGGACCTGATGGGCAATCAGGTCCGAACACGTGCCATCCTTGATACGGCACTGGATGCGATCATTGAAATCAATGCCCAGGGGCGGATTACGGACTGGAACCAGCGGGCTCAGACCCTGTTCGGCTGGACCCGAAGCGATGCCCTCGGACTCGCGCTTGATGAAACAATCATCCCGCAACGAGACCGTCAGGCGTTCCAGAACGATCTCAACGGAAGCATGGCGCGCAGATCAGAGTACGTTCTGAATCGGCGTACCGAGCGAACCGCCATGCGCAAGGATGGCAGCGAGTTCCCGGTAGAAATGACTGTCACGCCGCTGCAGAGCGGTACCGTATGGCACTTTGCCGCTTTCATTGCCGACATCACCGAGCGAAAACTCGCTGAGGCGAAGGTCAGGGACAGCGAGGATCGCTACCGGACGCTGATCGAGTGGTCGCCGGAAGCGATGGCTGTCTACTCCGGCGGCAATATCATTTTTGCCAATCCTGCCGCTGTCAGCTTGTTTGGCGCCGATCAGGAGCAGGATCTGCTGGGAAAGCCGGTCCTGGATCTGATTCATCCGGACTACCGCGAAGCTATTTCAAAGCGTGCCAACGCGATTGCCATCGGCGGCGGTTCGGTACCCATGATCGAAGTCAAGTATCTCAAGCTCGATGGCACGGTGGTTGACGTCGAAGTCCAGGGAAAATCCATTACCTACGACGGCCGTCCAGCAATTCTCGGAGCCATTCGGGACATCACGGCGCGCAAGCAGGCGCAGGAGGCTCTGCAGGAAAATCGCGAAAAATACCGCGCTTTGAGCGAGGCGGCATCGGAAGCCATCTTCATTTCAGAGCAGGGCCGATGCCTGGAGCAAAACAGCCAGGCGCAAGAAATGTTTGGCTATTCCAATGCCGAGGCGGTCGGCCGCCTGGGCACCGACTGGATCGCTCCGGCCGACCGCGCCCGCGTCATGCAAAACATGCTCAGTGGCTATGAACTGCCGTACGAAGTGACCGCACTGCGCAAGGACGGCTCAACCTTTGCCGCCCTGCTGCACGGCAAGATGATGCACTACAAGGGCAAGGTCGTGCGTGTGACGACGATGGCCGATCTGACGGAGCGAAAGCAGGCCGAGGAAGCCCAGCGCATCGCCGCCACCGCCTTCGAATCCCAGCAAGGCATGTTCATCACCAACGCCGAGCAAATCATCCTGCGTGTCAACCGGAGCTTTACCGAAATCACGGGCTACCACGCCGATGACGTGCTTGGACGCAGCCCCCGTCTGCTGGCCTCGGGGCGCCATGATGCCGCTTTCTATGCGGCCATGTGGGCCGAAATCGAAAGCAAGGGGTCCTGGCAGGGCGAGCTCTGGAACCGGCGCAAGAGTGGCGATCTGTTTCCCGAGTGGTTAAGCATCAGTGCCGTCAAGAATAGTGCTGGCGATGCCACCCATTACGTCGCCGTGTTCACCGACATCACGTCGCGCAAGTCGGCCGAAGACCAGATCCAGAGCCTGGCCTTTTACGATGCACTGACCGGCTTGCCCAATCGTCGCCTGTTGCTGGACCGTATGGAGCAGGCCCTGACCAGCAGCGCGCGACGCCGGCACAAGCACGCCCTGCTGTTCATCGACCTGGACAATTTCAAAACCCTCAACGATACCTTCGGTCATTTTCAGGGGGATATGCTGCTCGAGCAGGTGGCCACGCGCCTGGCCGGCTGTGTGCGTGAAGGCGACACCGTGGCCCGTCTTGGCAGCGATGAGTTCGCCGTGATGCTGGCAGACCTCAGCTACAGCGAGGTGGAGGCAGCGACGCAGGCCAAAGGCGTCAGTGCCAAGATCATTGCCACACTCAACCGACCCTACGAACTGGCACATGGTGAGCACCACAGCACACCCAGCATCGGCGTTTCCTTGTTCGGAGCCGATCCTCAGGAGAGCAGTGACGCACCGCTCAAGCGCGCCGAGTTGGCCATGTTCGAGGCCAAAAGCAGCGGCAAGAATGGGGTGAGTTTCTTCGACCCGCAGATGCAGGTGGAAGTGATGAACCGAGCCGCGCTGGAGGCGGATTTGCGGGAGGCTGTGTTGACGGGGCAGTTCCTTCTGCACTACCAGGCACAGGTGGTTGGCGCCGGTCGCCTGACTGGCGTCGAAGCGCTGCTGCGCTGGCAACATCCGCAGCGCGGGCTGGTGTCGCCAGTCGAATTTGTTGCGCTGGCTGAGGAGACCGGCCTGATTCTTCCGATCGGGCAATGGGTGCTCGAATCGGCCTGCCGGCAACTCGCGATGTGGTCGACCCAGCCGTCGCTGGCTCAGCTCAGTGTTGCTGTCAACGTCAGTGCGCGCCAGTTTCAACACGAGGATTTTGTCGCCACCGTGCAAGCGGCACTGGCTGGCGCCGGCGTCAATCCGAGACGTCTGAAACTTGAACTGACCGAGAGCATGCTGGTCACGGATGTCGAGGGCATCATCGCCAAGATGAATACGCTCAAAGCCACGGGCGTCAGTTTTTCGCTGGATGATTTCGGCACTGGCTACTCATCCTTGTCCTACCTGAAGCGTCTGCCGCTGGACCAACTCAAGATCGACCAGAGTTTCGTCAGAAACATCCTGACTGATCCGAACGATGCAGCGATTGCCAAAATGGTCATCGCACTGGCCGACAGCATGGGCCTGACCGTCATCGCCGAAGGAGTTGAAATCGAGGCGCAGCGAGACTTTCTGGCGCATCAGGGTTGCCATAGCTACCAAGGCTATTTGTTCAGCCGGCCGCTGCCCCTAGCCGACTTCGAAACGTTCGCACGAGCGGCTACACTGCCACCCTGACAGTGTTTCATTTCCACCCTGAATCGACCCCAAACAATGACCGCTCAGACCGTCAGCTCACCCCTGCAGCAAATCGGGCAAACCAGCGCAAGGCTCGGCGCCCGACTGAACCAGCTCGTGGAGTGGCTGTGTGCCCTCATTCTCGGGATTCTGGTGCTTGACGTCGGCCTGGGTGTGTTCGGTCGTTACGTGATTGAACTGCCAGTCACCTGGACCGAGGAGTTGGCGCGCTACCTGATGATCTGGGCCGCTCTGCTGGCCGTCTCCAGCGGTGTGGCCCGGCGTGAACACGTGGCTGTGACAGCGCTGCTGGACCGCCTGCCAGCGCAGACCCGACGTCAGGTCTGCCTCGCCATTGATGCCCTGGCCTTTGCCTTTTTTGCCTTTCTCTGCTATTTCGGCATCGGCATGACGCGACAGGGCGCAGATCAGTACGCCACCATCTTCGACATGACGATGTGGATCCCGTTTGCAGCGGTACCGGTGTCATCGGCGCTGGTGTGCGTGCAACTGGTGCTGTCCGGTCTGCGTGATTTCAGTTTGGGCCAGCCGAGCGCGCCGCTCGTGGGAGAAGCATCATGATGTGGGTTCTGGTGCTGTTCTTTGTGCTGCTCGCTGTCGGCGTGCCCATCGGCTTTGTACTTGGTATTGCGGGTGTGCTTGGCATCATGCAGGTCGGTGGCGCCGAGATGCTGGCGATGGCGCCGCAACGCTATTTTGCCGGGCTTGATCTGTTCACCTTCCTGGCCATGCCGCTATTCATCTTTGCCGGTGAGATCATGAACCGGGCCGGCATCACCGAGCGGCTGGCCGCCTTTGCCGACGCACTGGTCGGCCATCTGCGCGGCGGCATGGCGCAGTCGTGCATGGTGTCCTCGGTTCTGTTTGCCGGCATCACCGGCGCAGCCGTTGCCGAAGCAGCCGCCTTTGGCAGCACCATGGTGCCGGCCATGACCAAAAATGGCTACAAGCGACCCTTTGCCTGCGCCGTGGTCGTTGCCGGGTCGATCATCGGCCCGACGATTCCGCCGTCCAACCTGATGGTGATCTACGGCTCCATGATGGGCGTGTCGATTGCCGGCCTGTTTGCGGCCGGCATCCTGCCGGGCCTGGTGATGGGCCTGTTCTGCATGTGTGTCATTGCCGGTCTGGGACGGCGCCTGAACCTGCCCAAAGGATCCGAACGTCCCAGCCTGCGCCGCGTGCTCTACGCTTTTCGGCACAGCCTGAGCGCACTGGTGATGCCGGTGCTGATTCTGGGTGGCATTCTCAGCGGTGTCGTCACGCCAACCGAAGCCGCCGCCATTGCCGTCTTCTACGCCCTGGGCCTGGGCATGTTCGTATACCACCGGGTCAAGCTCGCCGATCTGGTGGACATGCTGGTGCGTACCGCCCGCATCACAGGCGTTGTCTTCCTGATCATTGCCGCGGCCTCCATCCTGAGCTGGTGGATGACCTATATGCAGTTGCCGCAGATGATCACGCAACTGTTTCTGGGCCTGTCCTCCAACCCCTCGACCATCATCCTGATGATCCTGTTGCTGCTGCTGGTACTGGGCATGTTCATGGACATCAACGCCATTCTGATCGTGCTGGGCCCGATTCTTGGCGCGCTGGCGACCTCCATCGGCATGAACCCGGTTCAGGCCGGTCTGATGATTGTGCTGGCGCTGAACATCGGCCTGATGACGCCGCCGGTAGGCGCCAGCCTGTTCGTTCTCAGTTCCATCACCGGCGAGCGCATCGAGGCCATCACGGCGGCCATGTGGCCGTTTGTGATCGCCGAAGTCGGCGTGCTGTTCCTGGTCGCCTACTGGCCCAGCCTGACCCTCACGATGCCAAGATTGCTGGGCCTCTAAGCCCTTTGTCCCAAGTTGTTTCTTATCTCAACCCCAATGGAGTTCCTCACCATGCGTTTATTCAAATCCATCGCGCTGGCAGCCGTGCTCGGCCTGACTGTCGGCATGCTGCCGGTCACGGCCCAGGCCCAGAAGGTCATCAAGCTGGCGCACCTGAACAAGAACGACCCCTTCGACAACGCCACCGGCGCCATGGCGACCGTGTTCAAGTCGCTGGTCGAGTCCGGCACCAACGGCTCGGTCACGGTGCAGGTTTTCCCGGACGGCCAGTTGGGCAAGGACAATGAAGTGATCCAGCAGGTCAAGTCGGGTGTGGTGCAGTCGTCCATCTCCAGTGTCGGCGGCATTGCCTCCATCTACCCGATGATCGGCGTGCTCGACGTGCCCTTTGCCTACCCCAATATTGGCGTCACCTACGAGGTGTTTGACGGCTCGTTCGGCAAGCACCTGGCCAGCGACATCAGCAAGAAGACCGGGCTCGATGTGCTTGGCTTTGCCGACTCGGGCGGCTTTTTTGCCTTCAGCAATTCCAAGCGCGCCATCAAGTCACCCGATGACATGAAGGGTCTGAAGATCCGCACCATGGGTCTGGACTCGCACAAGACCGTGGTCAGCAGCATGGGCGGGCAACCGGTGGCCATCAACTGGGCCGAGGTCTACACCTCGCTGCAGACCGGTGTTGCTGACGGCCAGATGAATCCGATCCCGATCATCAAGTTCGCCAAGTTCGACGAAGTGCAGAAATACCTGACACTCACCAACCACCTGTTCACGCCCTATGTCTGGATCCTCAACAAGCCCTTCTTCGACGGCTTGTCGGCACACGAGAAGGACGTTGTGAAAGCCGCTGCGCGTTCGGCCATCGTGGCTTCCCGCGGCATCAACCGCATCATCGAGGCCTCTGATCGCGGCCTGCCAGCACTGGCACAGAAGATGCAGATTTACTCCCCCACCGCAGCCGAAATCGCCAAGTTCCGCGCCCTGGCGCAACCTGCCGTAAAGGCCCAGATCAGCAAGAGCTACGGCAAAGAGGGTGACGCCCTGCTGGCGGAATTTGAAGCCGCCATCGAGAAAGCTGCCAAGAACTGAGGCACTGAGGCGAATGTCCATGATGACAAGCGGTGGCAAATTGCGCATTGACACCGCTCGCCTGGGCGCTCGTCTGGACCAGTTGGGTCAGGTCGGCGCCATTGAAGGCGGCGGCGTTTGCCGCCTGGCGCTCAGCGCCGAGGACGGCGCCGGGCGTGACCTGGTCGTGCGCTGGATGCGCGAGCTCGGCCTGTCGGTCAGCATCGACGCCATCGGCAATGTGGTGGGTGTTCGCGCCGGCCTGGAGGCCGGGCCGCCCGTGATGACGGGCTCGCACATTGACACGGTTCGCACCGGTGGCCGCTATGACGGCAACCTGGGCGTGCTGGCCGGCCTTGAAGTGATTGAGACACTCAACGACGCCGGCATCCAAACACACCGGCCACTCGCCGTGGCCTTCTTCACCAACGAGGAAGGCGCGCGCTTCAACCCGGACATGATGGGCAGCCTGGTCTATGTTGGCGGCATGGAACTTGGCGCGGCGCGCGCCACCATCGGCATCGATGGCGCCAGCGTGGGCGAATGCCTGGAGCGCATCGGCTACGCCGGTCCCGCGCCCTGCGGCAAGCCCGAGGTGCATGCCTATGTGGAGTTGCATGTAGAGCAGGGCCCGGTGCTGGAAGCCGAGGGCATCACGATTGGTGCAGTCGAAGGCGTGCAGGGAATCTCGTGGACGGAGTTCACGGTGTTAGGGGTCTCCAATCACGCCGGCACGACACCGATGCGGCTACGCCACGACGCGGGCTATGTGGCCTGCGCCGTCGCCAACAAGGCGCGTGAGATTGCACGCGAGATGGGCGGCAACCAGGTTGCCACCGTCGGTGCCATCAAGCTGTCGCCCAATCTGGTCAACGTCATTGCCTACAAGGCGCTCTTCACGGTGGACTTGCGCAACACCGATGAAGCGGCCCTGCAGGAGGCCGAACGACGCCTGCACCGTTTTGCTACTGAAATGGCCAGTGCCGAAGGTGTGACGCTGACGAGTCGTCCGCTGGCACGTTTCGAGCCGGTCGACTTTGATCCCGAGAGCATCTCGCTGGTCGAAGCGACGGCGCGGCAACTCGGGCTGAGCGTCAAGCGCATGCCCAGCGGTGCCGGGCACGACGCCCAGATGCTGGCCCGCGTCTGCCCGACGGCCATGATTTTTGTTCCCAGTGCGGGTGGCATCAGCCACAACGTGAAGGAATTTACCAGCCCGGCCGATCTGGAGGCCGGCGCGAATGTGCTGCTGCACACGCTGCTGCGGCTCGCTTTGTGACAAGGAAAGAGGCGTTATGACGAGAATTGTGAAGATCGGTGCGGCGCAGCTCGGACCGATTCAACGTGCAGACAGCCGCTCCAGCGTGGTCAAGCGCCTGCTCGAACTCATGCGCGAGGCCCATGCCATGGCCTGCGATGTGGTGGTTTTTCCGGAACTGGCGCTGACCACTTTTTTCCCACGCTGGTACATGGCGGATCAGGCCGAGGTCGACAGTTTCTTCGAATCGCAGATGCCTGGCCCCGAAACCCGTGTCCTGTTCGACGAAGCCAAGCGTCTGGGCATCGGTTTTTACCTGGGTTATGCCGAGCTGATCGAAGAAGAGGGTCGACCACGCCACTTCAACACTTCGATCCTGGTCGACAAGACCGGCGCCATCGTCGCCAAGTACCGCAAGATTCACCTGCCCGGGCACGCCGAGCATGAGCCCTGGCGGCAGTTCCAGCACCTGGAAAAGCGCTACTTCGAAACCGGCAATCTGGGCTTTGGTGTGAAGCGCGCTTTTGGCGGCATCTTCGGCATGTGCATCTGCAACGACAGGCGCTGGCCCGAAACCTACCGCGTCATGGGCTTGCAGGGCGTGGAGATGATTCTGCTGGGTTACAACACCCCGGTGCACAACCCGCCTGCGCCCGAACATGACAACCTCTCGCATTTCCACAACCAACTCGTCATGCAGTCCGGCGCCTACCAGAACGGCACCTGGGTCGTTGGCGTGGCCAAGGCCGGGCGCGAGGAAGGTTGCGACCTGATCGGCAACAGCATCATCGTTGCGCCCTCGGGTGAGACGGTGGGCGCCTGCACCACCACCGGTGACGAGTTGGCGGTAGCGCGCTGCGATCTGGATTTGTGCAACTCCTTCAAGAACACCACCTTCAATTTCGCCAGGCACCGCGAACCGGAACACTACCGGATGATCGTCGAGCGCAAGGGTGCGATCCTGCCGCCCGGGTGAGCGGCGGACGGAACTGAACATGAAGTGGTTTTGCCGTTGTTACCGCTGTGGCGCAAGCTACGACCTGGTGCCAGGACGCTATCTGTGCGATGTCTGCTCACAACAGCAACAAGTGGACCGGCCGCTCGAAGGCGTGCTGGAGCTGGCCTGGGAGGGCGCGGCTGACCCGCAGAGCATTCCCTTGCCGGTCGAGTCCGAATGGTTTGCACCGATCCCGGTGGGCAAGACACCACTGTGGGCACCACAACGTCTGCGTGAGCAGTTCGGCGCACCGAATCTGTGGCTGAAGGACGATACCTGCAACCCTTCCGGCTCCTTCAAGGACCGCGCCTCCTGGCTGGTGGCAGCCTTCGCCAAAAAGCATGGCGTCCAGGAAATCGTGCTCGCCTCCACCGGCAACGCGGCCTCCAGCATGGCCGCCGTGGGTGCCGCCGCCGGTCTGAACATCAAGGTCTTTCTGCCGGCCTCGGCACCGGCAGCCAAGCGCATCCAGGTGCTGCAATACGGCGCCGAGCTGATCCCGGTGGACGGCAGCTACGACCAGGCCTTTGACCTGTCGCTGGACTACTCGACGCGGACCGGTTCCATGTCGCGCAACACCGCCTACAACCCGCTGACCATCGAAGGCAAGAAGACGGTCTCTTTCGAGATCGTGCAGGACCTGCACAAGGCCGGCGCGGGCGCGCCGGACCATGTCTTTGTACCGGTGGGCGACGGCGTCATCCTGGCCGGTGTTTACCGCGGTTTTGAAGATCTGTTGAAACTCGGTCGGATCCAGAAGATGCCCACCGTCTGGGCTTGCCAGGCAGAGGGGTCGAGCGCGATTGCGCGAGCGCTGGCATCCGGGCGCGAGGGCGCGGACGCCTTTGCCACACCGATCCCGTCGCAGACACTGGCCGACTCGATCGCCGTGGACGTGCCACGCAACGGACTGCACGCCCTGTCCAAGCTGCAGAAATACGGCGGCCAGGCCGTCGTCGTCTCCGACGCTGAAATCCTTGCTGCCCAGAGAACACTGGCCGCCGGTTCGGGTCTTTTTGCCGAACCTTCTTCGAGCGCCGCCTTCGCCGGCTGGCTCAAGGTACGCACAACGATTGCGGCGCAGGACAACTGCGTCCTTTTGATTACCGGCTCCGGTTTGAAAGACGTCAAATCGGCAGCGCTGGGCCTCGGACTCGAACCCTGAAAACACAAGGAACAAGAACATGATCGATCTCAAAATCAACGCCGCACAGCGCAAGAAGAACATTGCACGCTGCCGCGACAAAGGCATCATCCTGCCAACCTACGCCCAGATGCGCGACCCGGGCAAGATTCCGGACGCGATCAAGAAGGAGCTCTCCAGCATTGGTCTGTGGCAGGTGCATCCCAGAAACCTGTTTCGCATCAACTGGCACAACGAACCGGTCGAGCAGGGTGGCGCCTTTGGCGGCGTCAATTTTGTCGAACTGCCGCGCGCCATTACCGGCAGCAAAGCCAGAATTGTGGGCATCGTTGGCAAATGGTTTCCGACCGGCGCGCACAAGGTTGGCCCCGCCATTTCCTGCCTGCTGCCCGAGCTTGTGACCGGGCGCTTCGACCCCGAGACCAAGAAAGCGGTCTGGCCCAGCACCGGCAATTACTGCCGTGGCGGCGCCTACATCTCGCGCCTGCTGTCCTGCCCCAGCGTGGCCATCCTGCCGCAAGGCATGTCCAAGGAGCGCTTCGAGTGGCTGCGCACCATGGCCGAGGAGGTGATTGCGACGCCCGGCTGCGAGTCGAACGTGAAGGAAATTTTCGACAAGTGCATCGAGTTGGAGCGCACCCGTCCAGAGGCCGTGATCTTCAACCAGTTCGACCAGCTTCCCAACTCGCTCTGGCACTACAACGTGACCGGGCCAGCCATGGAAGAAGTGTTCCGCAAGATTGCCAAGCCCGGCGATGTGGTCGCCGGTGCAGTGTTGTCATCCGGCTCGGCCGGCACCATGGCCGCCGGCTCCTATGTGCGCGACACCTTCCCGGGCGCCAAGGTGGGCGTGGCCGAGGCACTGCAATGCCCCACCATTCTGGAAAACGGCTTTGGCGACCACCGCATTGAAGGCATTGGCGACAAGCACATTCCCTGGATCCACAATATGCGCGAAACCGACGCGGCGATCGGCGTCGATGACGAGTTGCCGATCCGCTTCATCCGCCTGTTCAACGAGCCGGCGGGGCAGAAGCTGCTGGCGGAAAACGGCGTCAGCAAAGAGGTGCTGGACAAGCTGGAATGGATGGGCATCTCGAGCATCGGCAACATGATCGGTGCCATCAAGTTCGCCAAGTATTACGAACTCGGAGAGAACGACGTGGTCTTCACCGTCTTCACCGATTCCATGGCGATGTACCAGAGCCGTCTGGAAGAACTCAACGCCGAGCGTGGTGTCTACGACCAACGCCAGGCCGATCGCGATTACGACCGCCTGTCAGGCATCTCTCTCGACTATGTGCTCGAACTCTCGCAGGTGGACAAGCGCCGCGTGCACCAGCTCAAGTATTTTTCCTGGGTCGAGCAGCTTGGCAAGAGTGTGGAAGAACTGCGCGCGCAGTGGGA
>CAITZZ010000119.1 GCA_903897005.1 uncultured beta proteobacterium
GACCTGTGGGACACCCTGAAGACCTCGCGTCGCGCCAACCACGAAGGTGAGCCGGGTCCGATTGCCGTGCAGATCGCCGGGACCGACGCGCAGATGATGGCGCAGGCCGCTGTCTACAACATTGAGCGCGGTGCGCAGATCATCGACATCAACATGGGTTGCCCGGCCAAGAAGGTTTGCAACAACTGGGCTGGCTCGGCCCTGATGCAGGATGAGCCGCTGGCGCTTTCCATTGCCCGGGCAGTCGTCGATGCCTGTGCTCCGCGCAACGTGCCCGTCACGCTGAAGATGCGCACTGGCTGGTGCCAGGCGCACAAAAACGCCGTTACGCTGGCGCGCGCCTTTGAGGGCGCTGGCGTACAGATGCTGGCCGTGCACGGGCGTACGCGCGAGCAGGGCTACAAGGGCGAGGCCGAGTACGACACCATTGCTGCTGTCAAGGCGGCAGTGCGGATTCCGGTGGTGGCCAATGGCGACATCACCTCGCCCGAGAAGGCGCGTGCGGTGTTGCAGGCCACCGGGGCTGATGCCATCATGATCGGCCGCGCAGCGCAGGGGCAGCCCTGGATCTTCCGCGAAATTGCCCATTTTTTGGCGACCGGAGAGCACCTGGCTCCGCCGCTGGTCAGCGAGGTCAAGCGTCTGCTGGTGGAGCATCTGCACGACCATTACAGTTTGTACGACGAATTTATCGGCGTGCGTTCGGCGCGCAAGCATATCGGCTGGTATGTGCGTACGATGCAGGGTGGTGAGGCGTTTCGCGCACGCATGAATATGCTCGAATCCAGCGTTGAGCAAGTTGCCGCAGTCGAGCAATATCTGGATGATTTGAACGAAAAAATGGACCGCGTTCCCGTCTGGGGATCGACGGCCGATGTGAGAGGACACAACGACATGAAGACAACGGAATGTGCGCTATGAGCAAGAAGCTCATTGAAGACTGCGTGCGCACCAGCCTGGAAGGTTACTTCAGGGACCTGCGCGGAACCGAACCCGACAGCATGCACGACATGCTGGTTAGAGCAGTGGAAAAGCCCTTGCTGGAAGTGGTCATGGCCCAGGCCGACCACAACCAGTCCAAGGCGGCGCAGTGGCTAGGCCTGAACCGTAACACCTTGCGCAAAAAGCTGCTGGAACACAAACTCATCGATTGAATGTTGTCACCGATCGCGCACACCGACCGGTCATGTTCCTCGTCACCCCCCTTTTTTCTCTTTACTTCGCCCCCCTATGAACGCACTCCTATCCGTCTCAGACAAAACCGGCATTGTTGAACTCGCCCAGGCGCTGCACGCGCAGGGTATCAAACTGCTTTCCACCGGGGGCACTGCCAAGCTACTGGCCGAGAAGGGATTGCCTGTCACCGAGGTCGCCGAGATGACCGGTTTCCCCGAAATGCTCGATGGCCGCGTCAAGACGCTGCACCCACGCGTACACGGCGGTCTGCTGGCGCGCCGCGATGTGCCTGCGCACATGGCGGCCTTGAAGGAACACGCAATCGATACCATCGACGTTCTGGTGGTCAATTTGTACCCGTTTGAAGCCACCGTGGCAAGAGAAGGCTGCACGCTGGAAGACGCCATCGAGAACATCGATATTGGCGGCCCCGCCATGGTGCGCAGCGCCGCCAAGAACTGGAAGGACGTGGCGGTGCTGACCGATGCATCGCAGTATGCAACCGTCATAGCCGAGCTCAAGACCGCTGGCACAGTGTCAGACAAAACCAAGTTTGCGCTCAGCGTGGCGGCGTTCAATCGCATCAGCCAGTACGACGGTGCCATCAGCGACTACCTATCCGCCGTGCAGGTGGGCGACGGACTGCCTACCGGTAGCGCAGCCCCCAAGCTGGATCTGTTCGCAGGCCAGAGCAATGGCCGCTTTGTGAAGGTGCAGGACCTGCGCTATGGCGAAAACAGCCACCAGAGCGCCGCGCTGTACCGGGACCTGTTCCCTGCGCCCGGTTCGCTGGTCACCGCCCGGCAGTTGCAGGGCAAGGAGCTCTCCTACAACAACATCGCCGATGCTGATGCGGCGTGGGAGTGTGTCAAGAGTTTCAACACGCCGGCGTGCGTCATCGTCAAGCATGCCAACCCGTGCGGCGTGGCGGTGGGCGCCCATGCGCTCGAGTGCTACTCAAAGGCTTTTCAGACCGACCCCACTAGTGCATTTGGCGGCATCATTGCGCTGAACACCGAACTCGACGAAGCAGCAGCCCAGCAGATCTCCAAGCAGTTTGTGGAAGTGTTGATGGCCCCCAGTTTCACGCCCGCGGCGCTGGAAGTTTTCAAGTCCAAGGTCAATGTGCGCATACTGCAAATCGACTTGCCCGCGGGGGGCTCAAGCGATTGGGACAATGGCCGTAACGCCATGGACATGAAGCGGATCGGCTCCGGTATCCTGCTGCAAACGGCTGACAACCATGTGCTGGCTTTGAGCGATCTCAAGGTCGTCACCACCAAGCAACCGACTGCTGAAGAATTGACCGACCTGCTGTTTGCCTGGACGGTGGCCAAGTTCGTCAAGTCCAACGCCATCGTCTTTTGCAAGGGCGGAATGACCATGGGCGTGGGTGCCGGCCAGATGAGTCGGCTGGACTCTGCGCGCATTGCGTCCATCAAGGCTGGTCATGCCAACCTGTCCTTGGCGGGCACCGTGGTGGCGAGCGACGCCTTCTTCCCCTTCCGGGATGGACTGGATGTGGTCGTAGACCAGGGCGCCACCTGCATCATCCAGCCCGGTGGGTCCATGCGCGACGACGAGGTGATTGCCGCTGC
>CAITZZ010000120.1 GCA_903897005.1 uncultured beta proteobacterium
GCGGCTGGTTCGCTGCGCTCGCTGGACCGCCTGATTGACCAGACCATCGACTACACGCGCCAGCGCCGTACCTTTGGCCGGCCGATTCTGGACAACCAGGTGGTGCATTTCCGCCTCGCTGAATTGCGCACTGAGGTCGAGGCCTTGCGCGCTCTGACCTACCGCGCAGTGGAGTCCTACATTTCGGGCAAGGACGTCACCAAACTGGCCTCGATGGCCAAACTCAAGGCCGGTCGCCTAAGCCGCGAAGTGGCCGACAGTTGCCTGCAATATTGGGGTGGTATGGGCTTCACGGCCGATAACCCGATTTCGCAGGCCTACCGCGATAGCCGACTGATCTCCATCGGTGGCGGTGCCGACGAAATCATGCTGGGCATCATCTGCAAACTGGAGGGCACGCTGCCCGGCAAGGCGTCGGCATGACCCTGCTGCTGGAGCGCCAGGGCCCGGTCCTGCACGTCACGCTGAACCGACCCGAACTGCGCAACGCGATGTCGCTGCGCATGGTCTCGGACTTGCGCGCCGCGCTGCGCACCGCAGAAGACGAGGGGCAGGTTCGGGTCATCGTTCTGCGTGGCGCTGGCGGGAATTTCTGTGCTGGTGCCGATTTGAAAGACATGGCAGGCGCGCGCATGCAGGCCATGCAGAGCCAGCCGCAAGCCGCTGCCGACGAGCCAACGCTCGATGCCGTGGCGCAGGCGAATCTGCAGTTTGGCGAACTCTGTCTGGCCTTTGCCAGCACACCCCTGGCGCTGGTGGCGGTGCTGGAGGGCAGTGTGATGGGTGGCGGCTTTGGACTGGCCTGTGTAGCGGATGTGGCGCTGGCGGCTGAATCCGCATTGTTCCGACTTCCTGAAACCGGTCTGGGCATGGTGCCAGCGCAGATTGCGCCCTTTCTGGTGGAGCGCCTGGGCTATTCGCAGGCCAAGCGGCTCGCAGTGACTGGCGGGCGCGTCAGCGCAGCGCAGGCGCTGGCCATCGGTCTGGTGCACGCGGTTCACGCGGCGGATCAAATCGGCGCGGCGCTGGATGCGGTGCTGGCCGACATTCTGGCTTGTGCTCCTGGTGCACTGGCAGCCACCAAAGCCTTGATGGCGAAGGCGCGGCTGACGGCGGCAGCGGAGCTGTTGCAGCCAGCGGCCATCGTCTTTTCCCGCGCTGCGCAAGGCGCCGAAGGCATAGAGGGAACAACGGCCTTCATTCAAAAGCGCAAACCGAACTGGGCAGTAGTGACATGACTTTTTCCAAAATACTGATTGCCAACCGCGGCGAGATCGCCTTGCGGGTGATACGCACGGCGCGTACGCTGGGTTATCGCACGGTCGCCGTTTTCAGCGACGTGGATCGCGCGGCAGCGCATGTGCGCCTGGCCGACGAGGCGGTGCATATCGGTGGCTCGGCCGCGACCGATTCCTACCTGAACGTCGCAGCGTTGCTCGAAGCAGCACGCAAGACCGGTGCTGACGCAGTGCACCCGGGTTACGGTTTTTTGAGTGAGAACCCCGGCTTTGCGCAAGCCTGCCTGGATGCCGCTCTGGTCTTCATCGGTCCGCCGCCCTCGGCCATGCTGGCGATGGGCAACAAGGCGCTGGCCAAGCGACGCATGATGGCTGCCGGTGTGCCCTGCGCGCCGGGTTATCTGGGCGAGGATCAGGACGATACACGTTTGACGCAGGAGGCCTTGAAGCTGGGCTTTCCGCTGCTGGTCAAGGCGGTGGCGGGTGGCGGTGGGCGTGGTATGCGCCTGGTGCGCAGCGCCGACGAAATCGCCCAGGCCCTGCTCGGTGCCCGGCGCGAGGCGCAAAGCGCTTTTGGCGATGGCACGCTGATGCTGGAGCGCCTGATCGAAGACGGCCGCCACATCGAGATCCAGATCTTTGCCGACGAGCACGGCAACGCCGTCTACCTGGGCGAGCGTGATTGCACAGCCCAGCGCAGGCGGCAGAAGGTGATTGAGGAAGCACCGTCACCCGTGGTGAGTGCCGCGATGCGCGAAGCCATGGGCAAGGACGCCGTGGCGGCCGCACTGGCGGTGGGCTACTGCGGTGCGGGCACGGTGGAGTTCATGGTGGACGGCGCCCTGAAACACTACTTTCTGGAAATGAACACCCGGCTCCAGGTTGAGCATCCGGTGACCGAACTGGTGACAGGTTTCGATCTCGTGGAGTGGCAGTTGCTGGTGGCGGCAGGGCAGGCACTGCCGGTGGCCCAGAGCGAGGTCACGCTGACAGGCCACGCGATGGAGGCCCGCTTGTACGTCGAGGACCCCTATGCCGGCTTTGCGCCGCAGACCGGTACCGTGCGCTGGTGGCGTCCTGAGCAGGCCAGGCTCGACGGTGCGCGCATCGACGACGGCATCGAAGAAGGCTGCGAAATATCGCCCTTCTACGACCCGATGGTGGCCAAGGTCATTGTGCATGGTCGCGACCGGGAAGACGCGATACGACGACTGCGCGCTGCGCTACGCAACACGCCTTTGCTGGGGCTGCGCAACAACGGCCGCTTTCTGGCCGATCTGGTGAATCACCCGGCGTTTCGCGGGGCGACCATGACCACCGCCTCGATCGATCAATGGCAGGACAGTGGCGAGGCACTGCTGCAACGTCCGCAACCCGACGAGCTGACCTGGTGTATTGCGGCGGCCGTATTTGCCTTGCAGAACGGCGCCAACTGGCGCGCTGACAGCGTTGCCGCATTTGATATTCCCATGCAATGCGACGGTGTTGCGCAGACGCTGCGGGTGCAGCCTGATCGCCTGGGCTGCGTCAGGGTTAGCCTGGCCAGCCAACAGCGCGAGATCAAAATCCTTGACTTCAAGGACGGTGTGCTGCGCTTCGAGATCGATGGCGTGACACGCCGCGCCGTGGCGGTGCTGCAGCAGAGCGAGTTGCACCTGGCGCTGGACGGCAACTCATTTGCTTTCAGCGAGATTTCACCCTTTCCGGGCAAGGACCAGATCGCCGATGCAAGGCAGGCGCGCTCGCCAGTGGCTGGCAAGGTCACCCAAATCAAGGTTGCAGTGGGAGACGCGCTTGCCGACGCGCAGCAATTGCTTTGCGTCGAAGCCATGAAGATGGAAATGTGGCTGACGGCGCAAGTGGCGGGCAAGGTTGCTGCAGTACACGTGAGCGTCGGCGATCAGGTGGAGTCCGGCGCCCTGTTGGTTGAAATTGAGCCCGAAGAGAAAAAGGAAGCATGATGGAAAAAGCCATTCTCACCTGCGCCCTGACCGGCGTTTTGACCAACCCCAAGCAGCACCCGGTACCCGTCACACCGGCGCAGATGGCGCAGGAGGCGCGTGACGCCTTCAACGCCGGTGCGGCCATCATGCACGTGCATCTGCGCATGCAGGAGGAGGGCCTGGGCCACATGCCGAGCTGGGACCCGGACGTGGCCGAAACCATTGTTAACGCCATTCGCGCGGCCTGCCCCGGTGTCATCATCAACCTGACGACCGGTGTCGTCGGCAAGGACATCTCCGGACCACTGGCCTGCATCCGCCGTGTCAAGCCCGAAATCGCCGCCTGCAACGCCGGCAGCCTGAACTACCTCAAGATCAAGGACGACGGCCAGTGGGCCTGGCCACCCATGGTCTTTGATAACCCGGTCGTCAAGGTACAGCAGTTTCTGGACGTGATGCAGGAGTGCCATGTGCACCCGGAGTTTGAGTGTTTTGATGTTGGCATCGTGCGCTCGGTTGGCATGTTCCTGAAGAACGGCATGCTCAAAGCGGACATGGGACGCGCCGAATACAACCTGGTGATGGGTGTGGCCTCCGGCATGCCCTGCGACGCCGATTTGCTGGCGCTGATTCCGCGCTGGATGGCAGCCGACAGCGTCTGGCAAGCCACCTTGATTGGCCGCAGTGAGATCTGGCCGGTGCATCAGAAGACCGCCGACTTGGGCGGCATGCTGCGCACCGGCCTGGAAGACACCTTCTACCTGCCAGATGGTCAGAAAGCCAGCGGCAACGGTGTCCTGATTGCCGCTTTGGCCGATTGCGCCCGCAAGGCAGGCAGAGCGGTGGCGAGTCCGGCGGAGGCGCGCGTGCTGCTGGGTTTGTGAGCTTGTTTGCGCATGTAGCACAATAATGCTACATTAGGCGAAACTTGGAAAGTCAAGCA
>CAITZZ010000121.1 GCA_903897005.1 uncultured beta proteobacterium
CACCATTGGCCTTGGCATTCTGGCCGGACTGGTCGGTGTGCTGGCCGCCAACTCGAACAACGCGCGCACCAATGACAGAACATCGGAGCTGATGAGCAACGGCCGCTACGCGCTCAACTCGATGAAGCAGGAACTGCGTCAGGCCGGGTTTCGCGGCTACACCTGGGCCGAGCCGACTGCGCCCGGCGCGCTGGGAACCTTGACCAATGAATGTCTCGCTGCCGGCGAGACGGCGGGAACCTTTGTCTCCAATATTCGTCAGGGTGTCTGGGGCGCCAACAACAGCAATCCTTTTTCTGCCTCCTGCATACCCAGTGCCAGTTATGCCGCTGGCAATGACGTTCTGGTGGTGCGCCGCCTGGCGGTCAACTCCGAAACACCCGTGGCCAACAGGCTCTATTTCCAGTCCAGCTATTCAACGGGCCAGGTTTTTCGCGGTGCCACGGCACCGGTGTTTGCCGACGGACTGACCCCGGTAGAAAGCTTTCCTGTGCAGATCTATGTTTATTACATCAGCCCCTTCACGGTCTCTGAGCGCGAAACCCCACTGGTACCTGCCTTGTACCGGGTGGCATTGCAGAGCGACGGATCGATGAGCAGGGAACTGGTCGCCAGTGGCATTGAGCACTTTCAGGTTCAGTATGGCAGGCTGACAGTTGCAGTCCCGGCAACGACACAGTTTTCTGACACGCTGACCGGTTCCTCAGTCAACACGGTGGCCAGCGATTGGGACAATGTCGAATCGGTGCGCATCTGGTTGCTGGCACGCAATGAAACGGCCGAGCCGGGCTACAGCAATACCAATAGTTATGTGATGGGTGATCAGACCTACGACTTTGCTGCGGCGCCCGACGGGTTTCGGCGTCAGCTTTTCAGTACCGTCGTTCAGTTGCGCAATTGAGGGAACCGAACATGCGAACGCCATTGCGCTACGGAAAACCAGCACGGCAGGGCGGGGCCACGCTGGTCATCGCCCTGTTGATTCTGGTATTGATCATGATGATTGGCATTACTGCGGTCAGCACCTCCAACACCCAGTACAAGCTGGCGGGCAATCTGCAGTTTGAAGACGGGGCCATGAACAACGCGGAAGCGGCAGTTTCGGCCGCGGAGAACTGGCTTATCACCAGTACCAGTGCGGTGCCGCCCGTGCCGCATTACCTTGACGGCGGTTTTACGACCGCTGGAGTGACAACCGGTTTGTTGCCTGTGACCCCGGTTGTGAGCAACGCGACCCTGTTGTCGATGACGTGGACCGACAGCAACTCCCAAGTCGTGGCCGGCAACAGCGCGCAGCGCTACATCATCCAGCTGATGGCAACCAACAGCCTTCTGACTGGCTCCAGCGCGGCCGTCGGCCGGCAGTCTGCAGCAGTCTGCAACAAGGTCAACAACTACCTGATCACCGGGCGCGGCACCTCCCACCGAGGGGCGACCAAATTTGTTCAATCGTTTTACAGCGTTCTGAGCTGCCCATGATGCCAAGAAAGTTTTCTATGTTCAAGTTAGCTGTCAAACCCATCTGGATTGCCACCTTGGCCTTGCTTGGTGCACTGCTGCTGGCTTTCAAACTGGCGCTGGCGATCACCGCCTTTACGCCATCCACCCAACCGGTCGGTTTTGTTGGTCAGGACGACATCACCAATTACAACCTGACCTCGGGGCGTGAACTCCTGTTTCGGGGCCAGTATGAAAAGGAGTACTGGGGCGGCAATCTGATTGCCTACGCTGTCAACAGTTCGGGTGACATTTCTTCCGCAACCCAGCCCTGGAACGGCGGTGCCGCCTATCAGATCGATCAGCAGGGCGCCAACCGCTTTATTGTGACCATGAATGGCGCTGGCGCTGGCATCCCTTTCACCTGGGCCAATGTCTCGGCGACGCTGGCATCAACCGAACCGGTGCTCAATTTCCTGCGCGGCGATCGTAGCGGTGAGTTGCAGCAGGGTGGCACCTTGCGCCAGCGTGCTTCGGCCCTGGGAGACATTGTTCACTCCAGACCCTTTTACGTCAGCGACAGCAGCAGCGCTGTGCCGGC
>CAITZZ010000122.1 GCA_903897005.1 uncultured beta proteobacterium
CGGAAACCAACTGTCATTCCGGCGAATGCCGGAATCCAGTGTGTTGCAAACCACCCATTGGCGGGGAAGTGACTGGATCCCGGATCGAGTCCGGGATGACAGGCAGTGACTCCGGGATGACACGCAGTGGGCCCGGAATGACAGGCAGTGACCCGGGATAACGTGGCATCTGTCCGGGATAACACGCTTCAGGGGGCGGCTCATACATCTTCTCCTATCAAGCGCTCAATTTCCGCCAGCTGCAGCTGCGCATCGACCTGGGCCTTGAGTTGGCTTTGACTGGCCTGGCGAATTTGCCGCTGCGCATCGAGCAAGGTGGCGAAGTCCGCTTTGCCGTTTTCATATGCGGCCAGCGCGGCACGCCAGGTCAGATCGGCTTGCGGCATCAGGCTGTAGCGCATCAAATGCTCAGTCTGTCGTGCAGCCTCCAGCGCAGCAAGCTTGTCCGACAAATCGGCCAGCGCCTGGTTAACTGCGGCTTCCTGACGCGAGCGCGCTGCGGCCAGCATGGCCTCGGACTCACGCTCCTGCGACTTCAAGACACCATCGCGTATCGGCAGGTTGAGTTCCACCATGAGACTCCATTCCTTGAAGGAGCTTTGCCGCTGCATCGCATTGATGCCAAAGGTGAAATCCGGGTAGCGGCTCTTGTAAGTGAGATCACGGGATTTCTCGGCCGATTTGACCCTGCTGGATTCAGTGAAAAGTTGCGGACTGGCGCTGCGCAGTCGCTCGGACAGCACAGAAAATTCAAGCTTCGATGGCTCTGGCAGGACGCGCAGCGCAAGCGGTGCTGCCAACCCCGCGCCAGCAGGACGCGCCAGCAGTGCGTTCAAGCGTACCTGCGTTTGCCGCCATTCGCCTGCAAGTGCCACCAGTTCGGCGCGCATGCCAGTGTGTTCAACATGGATGCGCGTGATGTCCTGCTGCGCCGCCAGACCGCCGGCGTAGCGCACCTGCATCACTTTTTCCAGCTGCAGCATCAGGTCCAGGTTTCCTTGCACCAGACGCTGACTGGCCTGCACCAGATAGCGCTGAAGAAACAGCGCCTTGATGCGCGCAGCCAGCTCGGCCCAGGTCTGGCGCTCGCGACCCTGCGCGGCGTCAGCGTCCAGGCTGGCGATGTCACGTCGGAGTTCGCGCTTGCCGGCCCAGGGAAATTCCTGCGTCAGGGTGTAGGCGGTCCCGCCCACATTCGCCGGCAGCAGTGTCACTCCCTGCTCGCCAGCCTTCGTGAGGTCCTGCAACTCGACCTTTAGCCTTGGGTCCATCAGGGCACCGGCCGGCAGCACGCGCTCGGTGGCAGCCACTGCCTCGTACCGCATCGCGCCGAGTTCCGGATTACGCTCTCTAGCCAGCTGCAACAGGCTTTCCACGCTGGCACCGGGCACCGACTCGGAAGTCTGGGCGCCAGCGGATCCGGCCACGGCCAACAGCGCGGCGATGATGCCGGCTCGCAATACGGCTTGCATGAGCTTCGCCCTACTTTGCCCGGGCCACGGCATCTTCGACCAACAGCTTCAGATCGTCATAGCCGAACTTCGGCAGCGGTCTGCCATTGACAAAGAACTCCGGTGTCATGGCCACGCCCAGCGTATTGGCATCAGCCAGATCCTGCTGCAACACCTGGGCGACCTCGGGTGAGTTCATGTCCGCACGCAGACGACCCATGTCCAGCCCCAAATTGCCCAAGGGGCCCCAAATCAGGTCCACTTGC
>CAITZZ010000123.1 GCA_903897005.1 uncultured beta proteobacterium
CATGCACAGCGCTGGCACGCAGGAGCGCGTTCGCGCCGCTGCACTGCGACCCTTTGTCGAGCAGGCCGACTGGCTGCTTGATCTGCATTCCATGCACGAACGCGCCGCGCCCCTGCTGCTGACCGGGATGCAGCCGCGCAATCTGGCGCTGGCGCGTGCGCTGCGGGCGCCGCAGCATGTGGTGATCGATGCCGGCCACCAGGACGGCGTGCGCATGCGCGATTTCGGTCGCTTTGGCCTGCCCGACGCGCTCTCACCCGACACGCGGTCCTTGCTGATCGAATGCGGCTTTCATGGCGATTTGAGCAGTCGCGCTGTTGCGCAGGACCTGTGCCTGCGCTTGCTGGTAGAGGCAGGCACGCTGCAGGCTGACACAGCACAAGTGGTGCTGCCGGGTTGGCGCCAGCCCGACGCGCCACAGCAATGGGCGCTGCAGGTCACCGGTGCGGTGGTTGCACGCAGCCAGCGATTGCGTTTCACCCAGGCCTTTCAGGGGCTGGAACTCGTCGAGAAGGCTGGCACCGTGATCGGCCACCATGAGGGCGAGGGCATGGGAGAACCCATCGTCACACCCTACGACGACTGTGTGCTGGTCATGCCCTCGGTTCGGCAGGCGCGCGCTGGAGTGACAGTGGTGCGGTTTGCGCAGCGGCGGATGTTGTGAATCCGGTCGCCAGCGCGACATAGGTGAAAGTCACAGGACGGACTGGCCTATTTCCCGTGCACAATGGCGGCTGGATTTTTCCAGGAGCGAGTGAATGAACATCAAGAGTCAAAAAGACTTTTTCTCCGGTCTCATGTTCATGGGCGTAGGCGTAGCCTTTGCCTGGGGCGCGAGCACCTATACCGTTGGCAACGGAGCGCGCATGGGGCCGGGTTACTTCCCGCTACTGCTCGGCGTGCTGCTGGCCATCCTGGGCGGCGTCGTCACCTTCAAGGCGCTGGTGGTGGAAACCGAGGACGGAGAAAAAATAGGCAGCTGGGCCTGGCGGCCGCTGTTCTTCATCATCGCAGCCAATCTGGTTTTTGGTGTGCTGCTGGGTGGTCTGCCCAGCATCAAGTTCCCCGCCTTCGGCCTGATCGCCGGCATCTACGCCCTGACCATCATCGCCAGCCTGGCCGGCGATGAATTCAAGTTGAAGGAAGTCCTGGTCCTGGCCACCATCCTCTCGGTCATGAGCTACCTGGCCTTCATCGTGCTGCTCAAACTGCAGTTCCCGGTCTGGCCGGTGCTTATTACAGGTTAAGGAACTGAACCATGGATCTTGTTGCCAACCTCTCTCTCGGTTTCGGTGTCGCCTTTACACCGATCAACCTCATGTACGCCTTCATCGGCTGCCTGCTGGGCACGCTCATCGGCGTGCTGCCGGGCATCGGCCCGCTGGCCACCATCGCCATGCTGCTGCCCGCCACCTACGCGCTGCCACCAGTTTCGGCCCTGATCATGCTGGCTGGTATTTACTATGGCGCCCAGTACGGCGGCTCCACCACTGCCATTCTGGTGAACCTGCCAGGCGAAGCCTCCTCGGTGGTCACCATCATCGACGGCCACCAGATGGCCAGACAGGGCAGAGCCGGCCCGGCGCTGGCCGCAGCCGGTCTGGGCTCCTTCTTTGCCGGTTGCGTCGGCACGCTGGTGCTGGCCGCCTTTGCCGTACCGCTGACCGAAGTCGCCTTCAAGTTCGGCCCGGCCGAATACTTCTCTCTCATGGTGCTGGGCCTGATTGGCGCGGTGGTGCTGGCTTCGGGCTCGCTACTGAAAGCAGTCGGCATGATCTTTCTGGGCCTGCTGATGGGCCTGGTGGGCACCGACGTCAACTCCGGGGTGGCACGCTTCAGCTTTGACATTCCCGAACTCACCGACGGCATCGGCTTCATCGTGATCGCCATGGGCGTCTTCGGCTACGGTGAAATCATCATGAACCTGGGCAAGCATGCCAGCGAGCGCGAAGTTTTCACTGCCAACGTCAAGGGGCTGATGCCCACCAAAGAGGACTTCAAACGCATGGTGCCAGCGGTATTGCGTGGTACGGCCATGGGCTCGGTGCTCGGTATCCTGCCCGGTGGCGGCGCCGTGATGGCGGCCTTTGCTGCCTATACGATCGAGAAGAAGACCAAGCTGCAGCCGGGTGAAGTGCCCTTTGGCAAGGGCAATATCCGTGGTGTGGCTGCACCCGAGGCCGCCAACAACGCGGCTTCTCAAACCTCCTTCATCCCGCTGCTGACGCTCGGTATCCCCCCGAACGCCGTGATGGCGCTGATGGTCGGCGCCATGACCATCCACAACATCCAGCCCGGGCCGCAGGTCATGACCAGCAACCCGGAGCTGTTCTGGGGATTGATTGCCTCCATGTGGATCGGCAACGCCATGCTGATCGTGCTGAATCTGCCGCTGATCGGGATCTGGATCCGGCTGCTGAGCGTGCCCTACCGCTGGCTGTTCCCTGCCATTGTGCTGTTCTGCGCCATCGGCGTGTATTCCACCAACAACAACACCTTCGACATCTGGATGGTGGCGATCTTCGGTGTCATCGGTTATCTGTTCATCAAGCTCGGGGCCGAGCCGGCGCCGTTGCTCCTGGGCTTCATTCTGGGGCCGATGATGGAAGAGAACCTGAGGCGCGCCCTGCTGCTGTCCCGCGGTGACTGGAGTGTCTTTGTGACGCGTGGTCTCTCAGCCAGTTTGCTGGCGGTGGCGGCGCTGCTGCTGGTCGTCGTGCTGCTGCCTTCGATCAAGAAGAAGCGCGAAGAGGCCTTTGTGGAGGACTGAGTTGCAGCAGCACCCGCAGCGCGCGGCACTGCACAACGAGGTTCATGCGCGGCCGCCGCAGGCGCTCTCAGCGCCGCTGGCTATTTCGCATCTGGTCATGGTCTGCGATGTGGCCGAGCGCGAGGCCAGCCGCGCCCATATTGCGGCCCTGCTGCACGATCTTCATCTGCCACTGCCTGATCCGCAGGCCAGCCATTTCCGCATGGATCTGGGGCAGTTCCATATCCGCTGGGAGTTGCACACCGAATTTGTCAGCTGGACCTTCATGTGTGCGCTGGTCAGCGAGCGCCTGGGCGAGGTCGAACCCGAGCCGGCCTTCAAGGCGGTACCGCAGAGCTGGCTTGCGGCCTTGCCGGGTCAGTGCCTTTCAAGTCTGAATCTTTGGGTCACGCCAAGTCCGACCTTCGGCGCCTCCGCGCTGATCAAACAACTGCTGCTCGAAGACAGCTTGCTGGCGTCCCGCGTGGCCGGCGGCGCTGCCGAGGTCTATACCGACTTCTGCATGCGCTCCGATGGCTCTTCGCGCATGTTGCTGCTCACTGGCAATCTGTCACCGCGTCGGCTCGGCCGTCTCGTGCAGCGTCTGCTGGAGATCGAGACCTACCGCATGGCGGCCCTGCTGGGTTTGCCGGCAGCGCGCGAGGCCAGCACCATCCTGGCCAGTGCCGAGCGCGAACTGGCCGAGTTGGCCAGTGCCATCCGCAGCGCCACGGCGCAGGACGAGCCACTGCTGCTGGACCGCTTGACCAAGCTGGCCGGCCAGGTCGAGAGCCAGCATGCGGCCACACATTCACGCTTTTCGGCCAGCGCTGCCTACTTCGAGCTGGTTGACAAACGCATCAGTGACATCGACGAGGCGGCGCTGCCGGGGATGCAAACCATCGGCGAGTTCATGGACCGGCGCTTGAGCCCGGCGCGCAGCACCTGCGCCTGGGCGACGCGCCGCCAGGATGCGCTGTCGCAGCGCGTCTCGCGCATCAGCAACCTGCTGCGCACCCGGGTCGAGATCGAGCAGCAGCAAAGCTCGCAGGCAC
>CAITZZ010000124.1 GCA_903897005.1 uncultured beta proteobacterium
CACCCCCATGGACATGCAGGTCGACAAAACCCGGCAGCACCAGCGGCTCCCTGGAATCGCGAACCTGTGCTTCGTCAACCGGTTCGCCGGACACGGCCAGCACCCGCCCCTGATTGTCGAATTCAAGCGCCCCACGGACAAAACCGTCTGGCGTGAGGATGTTGCCGGCGATCCGCTTCATGCTCATAGTGTGTGCGTCCGGTCGCCATGGGAGAACCCGATGGCGTCCCAGGGTTCGCCCTTGCACAGGCCGATCACCTTGAACAGCTCGCCCATTTCGTGTTCCATGATCAATCGCTGAGCATGCACACGCTCGCCCAACGAAGCGTTTTCAAGCAGACCGACCAGGCCGCAATTGATCAGGAACCGGGCCTGCGTGCAGTAACCCAACACCCCCAGCCCGGCCTCCTGGGCGGCCAGCGCAACGCCGGTGAAATCGACATGGGCCGTGATGTCCTTGAGTCCGACGTACGACAGGGGATCAGCGTCGGATTGATGGTTACGGTGGCACATCACGGTACCCATGTGGCGCTGCGCATGGTAGTACTCATGCTCGGGAAAACCGTAATCGATCAGGAAGATCGCGCCGCTTTGCAGCTTGTCAGCGAGCGTCCGGATGAAAGAGTGGCCCTGCTCATGAACTTCAGTCAGGAAGTCATGCTCGCCTTCGATCTGGCAGGGTGGGCGCAGAGCGGTAGCTCGCTCGTTCCAGACGAGACAAACAGGCTGTTCGTCGCGCGCCGAACTCAGAACCACACCGCGTTCATGCCAGACACCGCGTACCCGGGAGAGCAGCTTGACCGGCATGGCATCGAGCACCTCGTTGCCGATCACCACACCTTGCATGCTCGGCGGCAACTCGCCCACCCAGCGCACGCTGGCAGCGTATTTCTCCAGCGTGGCTTGCTGGCGCAGGCGCAAGCTACCCGACAGATCAACGATGCTGTAACGCGGCAACGGCAGGCCTTGTGCTTCCAGCGTTTCGAGCACCTGCAGCGCCAGTGCCCCGGAGCCGGCACCGAACTCCCAGATCTCGCTGGTCTGCGTCAGCTGCAGGGCTTGTGCCACCTGCGCTGCCAGGGTCCGACCAAACAGCGGCGTCATCTCTGGCGCAGTGACAAAATCGCTGCCGCCGCCCGCACTGGCGTCCGAGCCAGAACCCGGCAGGGGACCGAATTTGGCACTGTCGTTGGCGTAATAGCCCAGACCCGGTGTGTACAGCGCCAGCGCCATGAATTCGTCAAAGCCAATCCAGCCACCGCGCGCCACAATGGTTTGCGCAATATGGGACTGCAGGGCGCTCGTTAAACTGTAGGCTGTTGTCATCACAGGCTGAATTGTCCACCAATGTCCGCTCCTTCATCCGCCCGCACGGTACTTGTCACTGGCGCTGCCAAGAGGCTGGGTCGCGAAATTGCGCTCACGCTGGCGAAAGATGGCTGGCAGGTCGCGGTGCATTACCGCGATTCACTGGAAGACGCTACCAAAACAGTTGCCGATTGCGCCCAGTTGGCCGGTGCCAGCGCCGCTTTTCGCGCCAATCTGACGAACGAGACGGCGGTGCGCAATCTGCTGCCCCAGGTCATCCAGCAATTTGGCCGGGTCGACGCCATCGTCAACAGCGCCTCCACTTTTGAGCACGATACCGCCGCCAGCTTTACCTTTGCGGCCATGGACAAACACCTGCGCAGCAACGCCGGTGCCGCCATTATTCTGGCGCAAGCCCTGCCTGCGCACGTGACCGGACGCGATGACTCGGCCAGTGCCCACGCGCGCCGACCGCTCGGCGTGGTGGTGAATCTGCTGGATCAGAAGTTGTGGAACCAGAATCCGGACTTTTTCAGCTACACCCTGTCCAACGCCGCACTGGAAGCAGCCACCACCATGCTGGCCATGGCCTTGAGTCCGCAACTGCGCGTTGTCGGCG
>CAITZZ010000125.1 GCA_903897005.1 uncultured beta proteobacterium
CAGGGCCAGCACATCCTGCACTTCGCAACTGTCAATCAGGTCGCTCTTGTCACCGATCTGCGCCGCGATACCAAGACGGCGCAATTCGTCCTGCAAGGGCAACAAAGCAGAGCGCCGGCGCGACAGCACCATGACATCGGCCGGTTGCCGACCCTCAGTGCGCAGGTGCGCGGCAATCCAGGCCGCCGCCTGGCGCGCCTCCTGGGTACGCAGCGTTTCCTCTGGCAGTTCGCGCGCGGTCTGCAGACTGTCACGCCAGAGCGCAGTAGCCGATTCTTCACCGTCCTGAGCCTCTGGCGCCTTCTGGTTTGTCACCGGCCTGGCGATCGGCGGCAGACTGCCCACCTTGCCGCTCTGTAGCGAACTGGTGCTGTGCTCTCGATATCCCAGATAGGCATCCACACGCAGCGCGTCCATCATCACGGCGTTCACCGTGGCCATCACGCCAGTCGCATTGCGTCGGGTGTGATCGCAGCTGAGCAGATCGCCCCCCAGCGCATCGCGCACAAAGGCCTGCGCTGCCTTGAACACCTGCGGCTCGGCACGGCGAAAGCGGTAAATGCTTTGCTTGGGATCGCCCACAATGAAGACACTGGGCGCCGTGCCTCCAGCGCCGGCGTAGGCACTGAGCCAGGAACGCAGTGCCTGCCACTGCAGCGGATTGGTGTCCTGAAACTCGTCAATCAGCAAGTGCTGTACCCGTGCATCGAGCCGCTCCTGCACCCAGCCCGACAGCACCGGATCGCCCAGCAGCGTCAGCGCGGCGCGCTCGACGTCGTTCATGTCCACCCAGCCGCGCTCGCGTTTGAGCGCTGCATACTCTCTGAGCAGGACGCGGGCCAGCCGTGTCATGCGTTGCTGGTAATGCCAGGCGGCGTGCTGCAACTGCGCCGCCTGCACGCGCAGCACCAGATCCTGCGCCTCGCGCACACGCTCGATCCCGACCACTTTTTCGCTGAACTTGCGCGGCGTGCCTTTTTCAGTAAACAGGGCGTCGAAGACAGCAGGCAAGTCCTTGCTGCTGAGCGCAGCCTCGAGTTCAACACCCTTGGCGCTAAAGCTCGGGGCACTGGCCTGGCCCAGGGCTTTGGCGGCGTCCAGCAAGGTTTGCCAACGCTGCGCTTGGGCCTGCAGAAAATCCTGTGGCTCCTGCAGCCCGGCAAATTCGGGGTATTGATCCGCGAAGTGCAGCACCGACTGCGCCACAATGCCTCGCGCATCGGCCAGCGCGAACTCGGTGCGCTTGTCCAGCGCGGTCTGCAAGGCTTTTTCGGTCTGGGCCCGACCATACTCAAAGACCACGGCTTCAAAATCCGCCCTGCCTTCGACGTCCATCACCAGTGCCGCATAAAAACGCCGCCAGACCAGGGCGCTGGCTTGCGCGTCGTCTTCGAGCAGTTCATAGGTGCTGGGCAGTTCCATCTGCTGCAAAAGCGCCAGCGGGGCGCTGCGCAGCAAGGCACCAAACCAGCTATGGAAAGTGCGCACCTGAACCTGGCGACCGTTGTCCAGCACTCTCTGATAGAGCGCTGCCAATTGCTGCGGCAAATCGGATGCCTGAGCAGCAGCTTCGTCCAGCGCCATGCCGCGATCGCGCAGCGCCTGGATCAGCGTCGGCCGATCAGCGCTGGCAAATTCGGCCAGCCATTGATAGAGCCGCTCGCGCATCTCGGCGGCCGCGCGCTTGGTGAAGGTGATGGCCAAAATCTCGTGCGCCGGCACGCCGTCGAGCAGTGCGCGCACCATGCGTGACACCAGCATCCAGGTCTTGCCGGCACCCGCGCAAGCCTCCACAGCAACGCTGCGACCCGGGTCACAGGCAAGCGCGTAAAACGCCTGGGCGCTGACGCTCTGCCCATTGATGTCGTAAGCGGCCTTCATTGCCAGAAGTCCTTGCGGCACAGGCCGCGTGCCGCGCAAAACTCGCAGGCCTTGCCCTCACCTAGCGCCGCCATCGAATGCCCTTCGGCGATGCGCGTCATGTCAACAACAATGCCTTCGATCAGCTGATCGCGCAGGTCAACAATGTTGTTCTGCCGGTAACTCTTGCTGCCCTCTTTTTCCGCCACGTTCAGGTAGGCTGCTGCCAGCGTGTCGTCGCTCAGCAAAGCGGCGTAAAAAGCGAGCTGGCTGTCTTCCAGCCCTGCCTTGATGCGCTGCGCAGTAGTGCCGGCGGCTTCCGTCTTGTAGTCGATGACCAGCGCGCTGCCGTCAGCCAGTCGGTCGATGCGGTCTATCTTGCCAACCAGGGTGAGCACGCCCAGCGCCATCTCGCGCCAGGCCTCGCCCTCTTCATAACGGGCACCGCTGGCCTCGTGCGCGGCCAGCCACGCCAGATAGCCGGCGCGCAGGCGCGGCCAGGAAGCGGCGAAAGGCAGAAACTCGCTGCTCGACAGGCCCAGGGCCAGCGTCGCCTGATCGGCGGCAGCATTGATCAGGGCTTGCCGTGCCGCAGGATCACTGCTCGGCGAACGCTGCAGTGCGTCATGAAAAAGCTTGAGCAGCTGGTGCAGCCAGTTGCCGAAATCGCGCTTGTCGAGTTCCGTATCGAGTTCATCGGATTCCTGCAATTTAAGTTGGCGCAGCGCAAAGAAGCGGTACGGGCAGCGTCGCAAATCTTCATAGGCCGTACTGGAGAGTCGCGTCAGCGCCAGGGCATCGCCGCGGACCGCCGGCATGACGCAGGCGCGGCGGCTGACGGTGCGCAGCAAACAGGGATCGAGCGAAAGTTCTAGCGCCAGTTGCAGGCGCAAGGCCTGCACAAAGCCGCTGGCCATGACGCGCTCACCGCCATCGCTCAAACGCCACAACAGATCGACCTGTGGAAAATCCAGAGCGTACTGCCAGCTTGCCATGGCTGCGGCGGTCAACTCTGCGCGTGCCGGCAGTCCGAGCAGGGCACGCAAGGCCGGCGTCCACATGCCGCTCGCCTCGGGTGCCGTGGGCAGGTTCAGTTCATCGCAGCCCGGCAACACCACCGCCGCCAATGGCCGCCCCAGCAGCTGACTCATCGGCAGGATCAGAACCTGGGCAGCGTCTGCATACGGTGGAGAAAAACTCATCGCCTCCAAGGTCTGGCTGACCCAGGCCGTGAACTGGCTTTGATTCATGCGCGGCGCCACCTCGCTGAATTCAAGCTCGGCGTCCTCATGCAGACGCAGCGCATCAAGCACCGCCTGGCCGGCCGGATCCACGAGCAGCGCATTCCATTGTCCGGCGCTCTGCAGGGCGGCACGCAAATCTGCCAGCCAGCGCAGCAATGAACGCCCAGCCTGCAGGGTCGCGCGCAGCGCCTGCGCCTGCACCGCCACAACCCCCTCTTCGGGCACGGAAAGCCACTCGCGCGCGCCCAGACGGCGCCAGCTTTGCTCCGCCTCGGTCAGTGCCTTCGGATCAAAGGCCGGCGCATTTTTCAGCCAGTCCAGCACCGCGTCGGTGCTGGCATCCCAAGTCGCCGCGCGCAGCAAACTCATCAGCGCCGCAGCGGCACGCGTGGTCGAGAGCTTCCAGCCGGTCTCGTCGCGCACCGCCAGGCCCTGCTCACTGAGCATCGCGTGCACCCGGCGCGTCAACAGCCGGTCCTGCGCCACCAGCGCCACTGGCGTGCGCCCGCCAGCCAGATGCAGCAGCACGCAAGCCGCGGCGCGCTGGGCCTCGTCTTCCGCGTCCTGCGCCGCGTGCAGCGCCAATCGCCCCAACGGCGTGCGCACTGGTTCGCTCTCGATTGGCGGCACCAGGCTCAACAGCAACAGGCTCTCGGGTAAGTTGTCCTTCAATGCCTGTGTCATGGGCTCGCTCTGAAAACCCTCCAGCAGCACGAGCAAATCAGGGCGGGCAGCAAAAGCCGCGTCGGAGCCATAGCTTGAATTGGCGGCCCAGGCCAGCGCAATGCGGGCCAGCGCAGCCTCCAGTGCCAACAACGGTGAATCCAGTGTGCTGGCCAGAGTCAGCCCCAGTTCAGCACCCCACTGCGCGCGCTCGGTTGGCGACACGGCAGCGGCGACACGCGCCAGACTCCAGGCGGCCTCCATCAGCCGCCCCGCCAGGGCATGCTGCTGCTCGGCCAATCCGGAGCGCGCCAGCAGGGAAGCCGCGGTCAACACATCGTGCGCTGCGTCCAGCCGCAAATCATCGCGTCCGGGTGCAAAACCGGCCAGGCTGCGGGTCCAGCTCAGGGTGGTTTCAAAGCGCGGCAGGAAGTGCGCCGCCGACGGCGCGGCAGCGCAGCGCCGGAGCCAGGCGCTGCGTGCTTGCGCGATCAACTGGGCAAAGGGCAATAGCACCACAACCCGGGCCGGATGCAGTTGGCGACGCAGGACCTCGGCCTGGATCTGGCTCATGACACGATCCCATGCGGCGTCGACATGATGCATTTTTGCTATCTCAGTCATAGGCGCTGGAAATTCGGTGGTCGGGCTTGGTTTCTGTCACAATTTCCCCACTTTAACTGTATGTCCACCCCTCCTCTAGGAATCCCCATGGCCAGCGAACTTATCAAACATGTGTCAGACGACTCTTTTGAAGCCGATGTCTTGAAATCCAGCGTGCCCGTTCTGGTTGATTACTGGGCCGAGTGGTGTGGCCCGTGCAAGATGATCGGCCCGATCCTGGACGATGTCTCCGCCACCTACGAAGGCAAATTGCAGATTGCCAAAATGAACGTCGATGAAAATCGGGAAGTCCCGGCCAAGTTCGGTATCCGCGGTATCCCGACCTTGATGCTGTTCAAGGACGGTCAGTTGGCAGCGACCAAGGTTGGTGCCATGAGCAAAGCCCAGATGATTGCTTTTATCGACCAGCAACTCTGAGCACATTGCAGCACTGACCTGTCAGTGCGGGCTCCGACCCGCAATCCAGGGTGCACAAGGCATGGATCCCGGGTCGAGCCCGGGATGACAACCGGGAATACAGAAGCCCGCCTTCATTTTAGAAGCCCGCCTTCATTTCCTGTCATAATCGCCTCAGCTCACCGGCGCTCACCCCGCGTCGGTTCGAATTCCCGGTTTAAAATTTTGAGGCGCAGGCCAGCAGAGCGCCTCTCCCGAACCTCCCCCGTATTTCGTTCCAACCCTTGTTAGCCACTCCATGCACTTAAACGAACTCAAGGCACTGCACGTGTCGGAAGTCCTCAAGCAAGCTGAAGAGCTTGAGATTGAAAACACCGGCCGCATGCGCAAGCAGGAGCTGATGTTCGCCATCATCAAGAAGCGCGCCCGCACCGGCGAGCAGATCATTGCCGACGGCGTTCTGGAAATCCTGCCGGACGGCTTTGGCTTTCTGCGCAGCCCCGACACCAGCTATACCGCTTCGACTGACGACATCTACATCAGCCCGAGCCAGGTGCGCCGCTTCAATCTGCATACCGGCGACATGATCGAAGGCGAAGTACGCACGCCCAAGGACGGCGAACGCTACTTTGCACTGAACAAGCTCGATCGTGTCAACGGTGGCGGACCGGAAGACAACAAGCACAAGGTGATGTTCGAGAATCTGACGCCGCTGTTCCCCAAGGTGCAGATGAAGCTCGAACAGGACATCAAGACCGACGAGAACATCACCGGGCGCATCATCGACATCATCGCCCCCATCGGCAAAGGCCAGCGCGCCCTGCTGGTGGCGCCGCCAAAAAGCGGCAAGACCGTGATGATGCAGCACATCGCACACGCCATCAGCGCCAACTACCCCGAAATTCACATGATGGTGCTGCTGGTCGACGAGCGACCGGAAGAAGTGACGGAAATGCAGCGCACCGTCAAGGGCGAAGTGATTGCCTCGACCTTTGACGAACCGGCAGCGCGTCACGTGCACGTGGCCGAGATGGTGATCGAGCGCGCCAAGCGTCTGGTCGAACTGAAAAAGGACGTGGTCATCCTGCTGGACTCCATCACCCGTCTGGCGCGGGCCTACAACAACGTGGTTCCCTCCAGCGGCAAAGTGCTGACCGGTGGCGTTGACTCCAACGCACTGCAGCGGCCCAAGCGCTTTCTGGGTGCAGCGCGCAACGTGGAAGAAGGCGGTTCTCTGACCATCATCGCCACGGCTCTGATCGATACCGGCAGCCGCATGGACGAAGTGATTTTTGAAGAGTTCAAGGGCACCGGCAACTCCGAAATCCACCTGGACCGGCGCCTTTACGAAAAGCGCGTTTTTCCGTCGATCCAGCTCAACCGCAGCGGCACCCGCCGCGAGGAATTGCTGCTGCAGCCCGAGATCCTGCAAAAAACGCGCATCCTGCGCCAATTTCTCTACAACATGGATGAGATCGAATCCATGGAGATGGTGCTCAAGCAAATGCGTGCCACCAAGAACAACAGCGAGTTCTTCGACATGATGCGTCGGGGTGGCTAGGCTATAATCTGCCGCTTTACGCGACAAGTACGTCGGGCTTTGAATTGCGCAATGGTTTGCACAAGGGCCTGCCGCGGCTGCTGCAACTGATGGAGAGAATATGAAAGATGGCATTCACCCCAATTACCGCGAAATCTGTTTCCAGGACTTGTCCAATGGTTTCAAATTCGTGACCCGGTCCTGCGCCAGCACCAAGGAAAAGATCAAGATGGAAGACGGCCGCGAACTGCCGCTGTACAAGCTTGATACTTCCAGCGAGTCGCACCCCTTCTACACCGGCACACAGAAATCGGTTGATAACATGGGTGGCCGCGTCGAGCGCTTCCGCAACCGCTTCGGCAAGACCGCCGCCAAATAAACTGGCGAACGCTTCTTGTCAAAAAGGCAGCCCGGATAGCCGCGCTGCCTTTTTTTTATGAATCAGACCACGCCAGCCATCGTTGCCCAAGGCGCCGTGCGCCGCCTGCCGCGCATCGCGCTGCTGCTGCTGTGTGCGGTCTACGTGCTGTCAGGCTTTTTGGGCCGCGCCCCTTTGAAGAGCGCCGACATGACGGCCTTTGGCTACATGGCAGAGCTGGCCAGCGGCGGCTCGGCATGGCTGTCACCCCGACTGATGGGCCAGGCGCCCGAAGTGGATGCCCTGCTGCCGTACTGGCTGGGTGCCTGGGCCATGCAGCTGGCACCGGCGTGGATGGCCAGCGATTTTGCCGCCCGCATTCCCTTCATCCTGCTGCTCACGCTCACGCTGTTTGCCACCTGGTACGCCAGCTACTACCTGGCCCGCAACCCGCAGGCGCAGCCGGTGGCTTTTGCCTTCGGCGGCGAGGCCCTGCCACCGGACTATGCGCGTGCCATGGCCGACGGTGCCTTGCTGGCCTTTCTTGCCTGTCTGGGTCTGGCCCAGCTGTCCCATGAGACCACACCCGCGCTGGCGCAGCTCTGTTTTGTCGCGCTGAGCTTCTTTGCCTTTGCTGCTCGACCCTATCGGACCGTGGCACCGGCCCTCTGCATGGCGATCGGACTCAGCGGGTTGACCCTGTCGGGCGCGCCGGCGCTGGCTGCCCTGCTGGGTGCGGGTGGTGCCTTGATCTGCCTGCTCGACCGCTCCCCGGAGTCCGGCGCGCAGCGCTCCAAGGCCTTGTGGGCCGGCGCCATCGCGCTGCTTGGCATCGCGCTGGCGCTGATCGCAAGCTGGCTCCATTTGTGGCGCTGGCGTATTGAACTGCCGCAGGCCAGCTGGGACGAGTGGCGCAGCATGGGCCGCTTGTTGCTGTGGTTCACCTGGCCGGCCTGGCCACTGGCTTTGTGGACCCTGTGGCGCTGGCGTCATCAACTGCTGCAGTTTCGCGCGCCGAGCCGACATCTGGCGCTGCCGCTCTGGTTTGTTGGCGTTGCCGTGGCGGCGACGCTCAGCACAGCCTCGGCTGACCGCTCGCTGCTACTGGCACTGCCCGCGCTGGCAGCGCTGGCAGCGTTTGCCCTGCCAACCCTGAAGCGCAGCGTGGCAGCGCTGATCGACTGGTTCACCCTGCTCTTCTTTTCCGGTTGCGCGATCAGCATCTGGATCATCTGGATTGCCATGCAGACCGGCGTGCCAAGCCAGGTAGCAGCCAACGTGGCCCGCCTGGCGCCCGGTTTTGAGCACAGCTTCTCGCTGTTTCCCTTTGCCATCGCCAGCGCCGCCACGCTGGCCTGGGGCTGGCTGGTGAAGTGGCGTGCCGGACGACACCGCGCCGCCATCTGGAAGAGTCTGGTGCTGCCAGCAGGGGGCTCTGTGCTGTGCTTTGTGCTGCTGATGACGCTATGGTTGCCTCTGTTCAACTTCACCCGCAGCTACGCGCCACTGGTGCAGCGCACGGTGGACGTATTGGGCTCACCAGAGTGCGTCGAGGTGCATGGTCTGAGCCAGGGACACATCGCCGCCTTTCGCTTTCACGCGCAGCTGAAGACCCAGGCCGCAGGCCCAAACAACCATTGCCCCTGGTTGATTGTGAACAAGGACGCCTTGCCGACCTTGCCTGACTTTGTTGACCTCAAGGGCTGGAACCTGCACAGCAACCTGCGCCATCCGTCCGATCGGGACGAAGATCTGCTGATTTATCAGCGCAAGACCGTGGCACCCTAAGCACAACGCTGTTTACTTAATGTCATTGCGGGCTCGACCCGCAATCCATGCCCCAAGAACGCATGGATGCCGGATCGAGTCCGGCATGACAAAGTGAACAGTATTGGCCCTAAACCAGGGTTTACAGCGCTGCTTCTCTGACACGGCTGGCTGGAAAGGTGATGGCAAAAACCGAACCCTTGCCGGGCGTGCTTTCTATCCTCAGCACGGCACCGTGCCGCTGCGACACATGCTTGACGATGGCCAGGCCCAAACCGGTGCCGCCCGTGTCGCGCGAGCGGCTGTGGTCAACCCGGTAAAAGCGTTCGGTCAAACGCGGCAGGTGCTCTGGCGCAATGCCAGGCCCACTGTCAGACACCGAAAACTCGAACCTGCCATCTTCCAGCATCAGCGCGCGCACCTGGATTTCGCCTCCCGGTGGCGTATAGCGAATGGCATTGCCCACCAGGTTGCTCATCGCACTGAACAATTCAGAGAAGATGCCGGCAATCTCGATACCTTCCAAGCCGTCAAAACGCAGCTTGTGACGTCGGTCCGGCGCCGGATGAAGAACGGCCGATAAGGCGTGCGCATCCTGCTCAAGCTGATGCATCAGCGCAAGCAGCGGGACCCATTCGGAAGGACTCGGTGGTGGGCTACCCTCCAGGCGCGACAGCGTCAACAAGTCGCTGACCAGGGTCTGCATGCGAGTCGCCTGCTGCGCCATCAGCGCCAGATAGCGTTCGCGCTCCGGCTCTTCGAGCGGACAAGTCTGCAGGGTCTCGACAAAGCCGGTCAGCACGGTCAGCGGCGTGCGTATTTCATGCGAAACATTGGCGATGAAATCGCGCCGCATGGCCTCGGCCTGCTCAACGGCCGTGATATCACGCGAGAGCAGGAGCAAGCGTCCCTGACCATAGGGATGCAGTTGAACCGACAGTTTGACTGGCCGTGATACTGAATGCTCCCGTCCCGGCATCACAACATCGCTCGCATAATCGCGGCTTGCAAAATAGCTGACAAAGCCGGGATCCCGCACCAGATTGCCGATGTGTTGCAGCATGTCGCGCGAGGCGTCCAGACCAAAGTGAAGCGCAGCCATATGGTTGAACCACTCAATGCTGCCCTGCGCGTCCAGCAGCATGACGCCATTGGGCGAAGCCTGAAAGGCAGACAGAAAGTCCTGCAGCCGCTTCTGTGCTTCCGATGCGGCCTGATCCCGTATGCGAATCAGCCGACGTACCCGATCTGAAACCTCGGCCCACAAACCGGTGCGCATCACGGAGTCCGAAAAATCACCTGCGCGCAACCAGCGCATGAGGCGAGCGCCGCGCGACAAATCGAGCAAAAACCATAGCAAGCCTCCCGCCAGCACGCCAAGCACCACCGCTTCGAGTTCACTGGTCTTGACCTGCGTTGGCGAGGCAGCCAGCCAGGCCAACAGTGCGCCCGCCAGCTGGCAGGCAAGAAAGGAGGCAATTCTCCAGAACATGGTCAGCGCATCGCAGGCACGGCGCTGGCGCATTGCGCCGTCAGGCGGTAACCGGCACCACGCACGGTTTCTATCATCAGACCAGCCTCGGGACCCATGGCCTCGCGCAGGCGCTTCACATGCACATCGACGGTTCGCTCTTCAATGAAAACGTGATCACCCCAGACCTTGTCGAGCAACTGGGAACGGCTGTGCACGCGCTCGGCGTGCGTCATCAGGTAGTGCAGCAGCTTGAATTCAGTCGGACCGAGTTTGAGCATCTGCTCATTGAACGACACGCGGTAGGTTGCCGAATCAAGTGACAGCGAACCCACGGCGACAATGCCGCCGACCTGCTCTGGCGCACGCCGGCGCAGCACGGCGCGAATTCTGGCCAGCAGTTCCTTGGTTGAAAACGGTTTGGCAATGTAGTCATCAGCGCCCGCGTCCAGGCCGGCAACACGGTCGGTTTCATCGCCGCGCGCCGTCAGCATGATGATGGGTACCGCCTTGGTGCGTGGATGGGCACGCCAGCGCTTGGCCAGCGTCAGCCCGCTCTCACCCGGCAGCATCCAGTCGAGCAGGATGAGGTCGGGCAGCACGGCATCGAGCTCGCGCTGCGCCGACGCACTGTCCATGGCCCAGGTCGGGCGGAAACCGTTGTGACGCAGATTGACGGCAATCAGTTCGGCGATGGCCGACTCATCTTCCACAATCAGAACGCCGGGTTGCTGCCTCATTTCAGCACCGATTCAATTTGCTCCATCGATGAGTGCCGGATGTCCTCGCCCTTGACCACATAGATGATGAACTCGGCAATGTTCTTGGCGTGGTCACCAATGCGTTCAATCGCCTTGGCCAGAAACAGCAGGTCCAGACTCGGCGAAATCATGCGCGGGTCTTCCATCATGTAGGTGATGAGTTTGCGCACAAAGCCATTGAACTCCTGATCAATCAGATCGTCCTCTTTCAGGATCACGACCGCCGCTGCCGTATCGAGTCGGGCAAACGCGTCGAGCGCCTTGCGCAGCAGGCCTGAAGCCAGATCCGCCGCAATGCGCAACTCCAGCGCCGGCAAGGAACGTGGTGAGCCACTTTGAATGATGGAGCACACCATGCGGGCAATTTTCTCGGCCTCGTCACCGACGCGTTCCAGATTGGCCGTGGTTTTGGAAATGGCAATCAGCAGCCGCAGGTCGCGCGCCGTTGGCTGGCGTCGCGCGATGATGCTGGAGAGTTCGCGGTCAATATCCACCTCCATGGTGTTGACCCGCGCCTCGGTGGCAATCACCTGGTTGGCAACCTCGAGACTGAACTGCGACAAGGCATAGATCGCCTGGTGAATCTGCGACTCGACCAGACCGCCGAGCTCCATCACCCGACTGGAGACGGCGCTAAGTTCGCTGTCGAACTGGGTGGAGAGATGTTTATCAGGCATGACTTTTCCTTATCCGAATCGGCCGGTTATGTAATCTTCGGTTTCCTTGCGCGTGGGCTTGAAAAACATTTGTTCCGTCGAACCAAACTCGATCAGGTCACCCAGGTACATGTAGGCGGTGTAATCGCTGCAGCGCGCCGCCTGCTGCATGTTGTGGGTAACGATCACCACCGTGTAGTCGTTCTTGAGCTCGGTAATCAGTTCCTCGATTTTCGCAGTGGAAATCGGGTCCAACGCGGAGCACGGTTCGTCCAGCAACAGGACTTCGGGCTTGATGGCGATACCGCGCGCAATGCACAGGCGCTGCTGCTGCCCACCCGACAGGCTGGAGCCACTCTGGTGCAGTTTGTCCTTGACCTCGCCCCACAGGGCAGCCTTGCGCAAGGCCCACTCGACGCGCTCTTCCATGTCGGTGGTGTTCAGCGTTTCGAACAGCTTGACGCCAAAAGCCACGTTGTCGAAGATTGACATCGGAAACGGTGTTGGCTTCTGGAACACCATGCCGACCTTGGCGCGCAGCAGGGCCACATCTTTCTTGCTGGTCAACAGGTTTTCACCGTCCAGCATGATTTCACCTTCGGCACGCTGCTCCGGGTAGAGTTCGAACATGCGATTGAAAACGCGCAACAGCGTCGACTTACCGCAACCGGACGGGCCAATAAAGGCAGTGACCTTGTTTTCCGGAATTTCCAGATTGATGTTCTTCAGTGCATGGAACTTGCCGTAAAAAAAATCAAGGTTTTTGACAGAAATTTTGGGCATTTCCTGCGCCGCAATAGCAGTGTTCATGGGGACCCTATTTGGTGAATTTGCCGAGCACTGCTCAGTTTTTGCTGCGGGTCATGACCCGAGCCAGAATGTTGAGACCCAGCACGGCAATCGTGATGATGAAAACCCCCGCCCAGGCCAGTTTCTGCCAGTTCTCGTAAGGACTCATGGCGAACTTGAAAATCGTCACCGGCAAACTCGCCATCGGCTCGCCCAGGCTGGAGGTCCAGAACTGGTTGCTCAGGGCAGTGAACAACAAGGGCGCGGTTTCACCGGCAATGCGCGCGACCGCCAGCAAGACGCCGGTGACCACTCCCGAACGGGCCGCTCTCAGCGTGATGCTGATAATCACTTTCCATTTCGGAGCGCCCAGCGCGTAAGCCGCCTCGCGCAAACCGGAGGGCACCAGCTGCAGCATGTTTTCTGTGGTGCGAATCACGACAGGAATCACAATCAAGGCCAGCGCCATGATGCCGGCGTAGCCTGAGAAGGACTTGAATCGCGTCACGACCACGGCATAAACAAACAGGCCAATCACAATCGAGGGCGCAGACAACAGGATGTCGTTGACAAAGCGGGTGACCGAGGCCAACCAGCTGTGGGTGTCGAACTCCGCCAGATAAATGCCGGCCATCACGCCGATGGGTGTGCCAACAAAAGTGGCCAGCATAACCATCAGGAACGAGCCGTAAATGGCATTGGCCAAACCGCCGGCGTCATTCGGAGGCGGCGTCATCTGGGTCAGGGTATCGAGTGACAGTCCACCCACGCCCAGCGTCACGGTCTCAATCAGGATCCAGAACAACCAGAACAGGCCAAAAGCCATCGCCAGCAGCGACAGGGCCAGCGCAATCTGGTTGACCCGTTTGCGCTGCGCATAGCGCGCCAGGCGGGACTGCTCCAGTGCATGGGCCTGCAACAAAGTCTCGGCTGTACTCATGTCTTGGTCCCTTCGCTCTTCTTGAGCTGCGAAAGCAGGATCTTGGACAGGCTCAAAACCACAAAGGTGATGAAGAACAACACCAGACCGAGGTACATCAGTGCCGCCTGGTGTAGGCCTGCACCGGCCTCGGCAAACTCATTGGCCAGCGCTGAGGTGATGCTGTTGGCCGCCTGAAACAGACTCAACGAGTCGAGCTGGTTGAAATTACCGATGACGAAAGTGACGGCCATGGTTTCACCGATGGCACGGCCCAGCCCCAGCATGATGCCGCCAACGACACCTGCCTTGGTGTAGGGCAGTACCACCGTGGAAACCACTTCCCAGGTGGTGGCGCCCAGCCCGTAGGCCGATTCCTTGAGCAGCGTCGGCGTGACTTCAAACACGTCGCGCATCACCGCTGCAATGAAGGGGATGATCATGATGGCCAGAATGATGCCGGCCGACAGAATGCCAATGCCCACGGGCGGACCGGAGACAAAAGCACCGAGGACCGGCACACCCGAAAACAGCGCTTGCAAGGGCTGCTGCACGTAGGTCGACAAGAGGGGACTGAACACCAGCAAACCCCACATGCCATAGACAATGGAAGGTATTGCCGCCAGCAATTCAATCGCCGTGCCCAGCGGGCGTTTCAGCCAGGCCGGTGAAAGCTCCGTTAGAAATACCGCTATGCCAAAGCTCACCGGCACAGCAATCAGCAAGGCAATGATGGACGTCATCAAGGTGCCATAAATCATCACCAGCCCGCCAAACTCCTCTTTGACCGGGTCCCAGGTGGTGCTGGTGAGAAAGCCCAGGCCGTACTTGTCGATGGCAGGCCATGCACCCAGCGTCAGCGAAACCAGAATAGCAATCAGCATGCCCAGGGTAAACAGGGCCGCAGCTTTGGCCAGCCAGCCAAAGATGCGGTCTGCCATGGGCCCGGAGCGGGCCGTCTTGAGCGGGGGTGGATTGGACATCACACGTTCCGAAGAGGGTGCTTGATTGAGAGGCGAGGGATTCGCCAGCAGTGTAGTTGACACGAACTTACTCCCGCGCAGAGAGCCTTTTCGATTACTTTAAAGCGACCGGCTTGCCAGCGGCATCGGTTGCCTGAGACCAGGCCTTTTCAATCGAGCCAATCACGTTGGCAGGCATCGGCACGTAATCCAGATCGGAGGCGCTCTTGCCACCGCTCTTGTAGGCCCAGGTAAAGAACTTGAAAGTTTCCGTCGCATTGGCCGGCTTGTCCTGCTTGATGTGCATCAGGATGAAAGTCGCTGTCGAAATCGGCCAGGCGTTCTTGCCGGGCTGATCCGTAATCAATTGATAGAACGACTTATTCCAGTCGGCACCGGCTGCAGCCGCTTTGAAACTCTCGTCATCAGGCGCCACGAAAACACCGTCGCGGTTCTTCATCAAGGCGTAGGTCATCTTGTTTTGCTTGACATAGGAGTACTCGACGTAGCCAATGGAGTTGGGCAGACGATTCACAAACGCAGCCACGCCTTCGTTGCCCTTGCCGCCCGCGCCCACTGGCCAGTTAACGGCCGTGCCCTCGCCCACCTTGGTCTTCCATTCCGGATGGACGCGGCTCAAGTAATTGGTGAAATTGAATGTGGTGCCCGAGCCATCGGCGCGCCGTACCGGTGCAATCGCGACATCGGGCAAGGCCAGCGTCGGATTCAGGGCCTTGATGGCGGCATCATTCCACTTGGTGATCTTGCCCAGGTAAATGTCACCCAACACCTGACCATCGAGCTTCATTTGTCCGGGTGCGATGCCCTTGACGTTAATCACCGGCACAGTGCCGCCGATCACGGTGGGAAACTGGAACTGGCCCTTGGTCTTCAAAACCTCATCGGTCAGCGGCATGTCGGAAGCGCCGAAGTCAACGGTTTTGGAGTCGATCTGCTTGATGCCGGCACCGGAACCGACCGATTGATAGTTCACCTTGACGCCGGTGGCCTTGTTGTACTCAGCCGCCCACTTGGAATAGATCGGAGCAGGGAAACTGGCGCCGGCACCCGTGATTTCCTGTGCGCTGGCGAAATTCATGCAAGACATGGCAAGGACGCCAGCCGCACTGATCAAAGAGATTTTGAAACTGGTTTTCATCGAAATACCTTTTGAGTTAAATGAAAGGATGACTTTGGAGCAATGGTGCGAATATAAGTAGCTTGTGTGACAGTGGTGTGACATATTCCAGCGCCTGACCAGGAGACGCCTGTCACCTTATCGTCACAAAAGATTCTTATCCTGTTGACCCCAAGGAAAACTATCTTCAGGAGTCTGGTTTGAACACAAATGACGATGAACTGGTGCAGCGCATCCGGCGCGATCTGGACACCTCGTCGGCACCCGAGATCTATTAACGTGAAAGAACTGGTTGTCATACCGGGCCACGACCCGGTATCCATGAATTCGGGGGCATGGATTGCGGATCAAGTCCGCAATGACAAGCCAGATGTCCGCAATGACAGCCGGCGCCCGCAATACCACGCTCGCAATGACAAGCCAGATGTCTGCAATGACAAGCTTCTTTCATGCTTTGCGGTGGCACTGCTGGCATGGCAGTCAGGCAGATTCGAAGTCATCGGAGAGTCACGAAGATGTCACGAACAGTCGGTACGCTAGCGCCATCACTAACCTGGAGAAAATCTCATGTCCACTCGCCGAGTCCTAAGTCTTTCCCTTGTCGCCCTGGCACTGGCTGCTTGCGCCTCTGTTCCCACCCCGGTGTCCGTGGCTGAGAGCATCAGCAAGAACCCGAATCTGAGCACCCTGAGCGGCTTGATCGGCCAGGCCGGCTTGACCGCCACCCTGCAAAGCACGGGTCCGTTCACCGTTTTTGCCCCGAGCAACGACGCCTTCAAGGCCGTGCCAGCCAAGACCATGGACGACCTCGCAAAGCACCCCAACAAGCTCAAGGATGTGCTGACGTTTCACGTGCTGCCTGGCAAGCTGATGGCTGTCGAAGTCACGAACTCGTCACCCAAGACGGTGAACGGCGCGCATGTGGCCATCTCCAAGGCCGGCGAATTTGTCACAGTTGAACAAGCCATGGTTCAGACAGCCGACATCCCGGCCACCAACGGCGTCATTCACATTATTGACAGTGTGTTGATTCCGCCCGCCAAGAAATAGGCTGCGCCGACGGGCGGGGTCCCGATGCTATGCTAAGCGTCAAGACAGAGGAAAAGATCGCTGATGCAAGATGGAACACGCCTGGCGGCTGTGGATTTGGGATCCAACAGCTTTCGCCTTGAAATAGGGCGGATTGAACACGACCAGTTTTACCGCACCGAGTATTTGAAAGAAACCGTGCGTCAGGGTAGCGGCCTCGATGAGGAACGCAATCTGACGCCCGACGCCATGCAAAGGGGCTGGGACTGCCTGGCCCGTTTTGGCGAACGTCTGGCCGGCTTCGACGACAGCACGGTACGCGCCGTTGCCACGCAAACCTTGCGCGAGGCACGCAACCGCGATGAATTTCTGGATAAGGCCAATCAGGTACTCGGTTTTCCGATCGATGTGATCTCGGGGCGCGAAGAAGCCCGCCTGATTTACCAGGGGGTGGCCCATGCCCTGCCAGCCAGCAATGACCGTCGCTTGGTGGTCGACATTGGCGGGCGCTCGACCGAGCTGATTCTTGGGCAGGGGCTCAAACCCAAATTGATGGAGTCGTACCGGGTTGGCAGCATCGCCTGGTCAGCACGCTATTTTCCGGACAACCAATTCTCCAAACATGCTTTTCAAATGGCAGAGATCGCTGCCAAGGCCTTGCTGGACGAAGCACTCAATGCCTACCGGCGCGAGGACTGGGACCTGGCCTACGGCTCAGCCGGGACGGTCGGCGCTGTGGGTGACGTGCTGGTGGCGGCCGGCTGGCCTGAAGGTACGGTCGACCGTGCCGGGCTGGACTGGTTGCAGGACAAACTGATCAGCGCGCAAAGTGCTGACCGGATCCGGCTGGTCGGCTTGAAAGAGGATCGACGAACCATCATCGGTGGTGGTTTGAGTATCCTGCGCGCCGTTTTCGATCTGCTGCAAATCGATCAAATGCAACTCGCCAACGGTGGCCTGCGCCATGGCGTTCTCTTCAACCTGGCCGGTAACAGCTCCGATCAAGCAGACGTTCGACCCCGATCAGTGCAACGGTTGGCGAACAAATTCGGAACCGACCTGGAACACGGATTGCGGGTCAGCAAGGTCGCTTTGCACATGTTTGCCCAATTGCAATCCCATCAGAAACTGGCCGTCCTGAGAAATGAACGCCCGGGGCGCAAACTGGCTTGGGCCGCGCAACTGCACGAAATTGGCAGCCGCATCTCGCACGCCGACTATCACAAGCACGGCGCCTATATTCTGGAAAATTCGGATGCCATGGGCTTCACCCTGTCGGAGTTGCACCGCCTGAGCTTGCTGGTGTTGGGCCACCGTGGCAAGCTGCGCAAACTCGAAATCGACTTTGAAGATGAAGTGTTCATCGAGCAACTGCTGGCACTGCGGCTCGCGGTGATCTTGTGCCATGCCCGGCGCGACCCCGATCTGGGCGGCCTGCAGTTGTCACGCCCGGCCGACCGGGACAAGACTTTTGCCCTCAGTTGCCGACCCAAATGGGCGCAGAACTACCCGCAGTCGGCCCATCTGCTGCGCGAAGAGGTGCTGGCCTGGCAAAAGATTCCCTGGTCTTTGACGCTGAGCGGTTGCTGAAGCCAGCGCCGGCGTGTAGTACGCCCTGATGATTGACTTTTCGGACTTTAACGGTATAAACTGTATACCTCGTTAATTTCAAGGAATGGCAATATGGTCACGACACTAAAAACAACGCCTCCCGCTGCTCCCGCAAAAGCAGCCGCAGCGGCTCCTGCCAAGCTTGCCGCACCGGCCAAAGTGGCGGCACCTGCAAAGAAGGTCGCGCCCAAGCCAGCACTGAAGAAGGTCGTCAAGAAGGCCGCTCCGCGCACCAAGGCGCCAGTCAAGAAAGCGGCAATAGCTGCTGTCAAGGCCGTACCGGCAAAGACAGCAACCGCCAAACCGGTCAAGGAAAAGAAGCCAAAGCTGGTGCGCGACAGCTTCACCATCCCGAAGGCTGAATACAGCGTACTGGCCGAACTCAAGCAGCGCGGCGGCAAACTCGGCAGTCCGGTCAAGAAAAGCGAACTGCTGCGCGCCGGCATCAAGGCCCTGGCCGCCATGGCCGACAGCGCATTTGTGGCGGCCTTGAAAGCCGTACCGGCCGTCAAGACCGGGCGCCCAGCAAAAGACTGAGCTGCCCGGTGACGGGAATCAGAGCGTTGGCAAGCCGCTGAGGTAACCCACAGCAGAGCTCTTCTTGTTGTTCCAGTTGGCGTTGATCAGGGGATCGACGCCAGCCTTGATGACGGAGTGGATCCCTGTCCAGTCCCCGGGGTGCTGGAAGTTGCTCAGGACATAAGAGAAGCCGTTCAGGTTGTCGATCACCTCCAGGCCGGTGGCCTCGCCACCTGCAGGCACCGACAGGATGCGCGAGAGCTTCTTGCTATCCACGTTATAGGCCCACAAGAAGTTGTTGACGTGCTGGCCAGAGTCTTCGCCGATGAACAGGGTGCGCAGTTTTTCCGAGAACTTGAGGTTGTCAACGTTGGCCACTTTGTCGACGTTGGCCGTGTTGCCTGAGGCATCGGCTTTGGCCAGATCCTCACCCACCAGCGCCGGGATGGCGGTCATGACGGTCGGCACCCAGTCGCTGCCAATGGCTGCGCCGGCACTGTCTTTTTGGCTTGCGGACAGCTTGAGCTCGTAGGTTGCGCCGGCTGTGATCTTGCCGACCTTGATATCGCCGAGCACGTCAGCCATGCCTTTTTCGATACGTGACATGGCAACATAGGCCAGCTTGTCCTTGCGGTTCAGGGCTACACCCTCCATCTTGCTGAACTCCATCGAAGCACCCAGCACTGCCGCATAGCGGTGCGTTTCCAGGAAGGCGGCTGCCTTTCCCTTGCCTGCGACGAACTTGACCCACTCGGTGGTGCCGTTGAACGCGATCCTGGTGTAGCTCGAATCCACTGGATCGGTGGTCTTGACGCTGACAATGTCGCTGGCCTTGAGGCTGTCGGCCAGGGCTTTGATTTCAGCACTGGTGGCGCTACCGAGCTTGATCCAGCCCAGTGTGGCAGCCCCGCCTGCAGTGGCAACGGTCTGCGTCCACTTCGCGGCATACAGGGTGCCAGCACTCAAATCCTTTTCGGTGTTGGTGATGAACATGAACAAGCCGGTATCGGTGCCATCGTCGCCCATCAGGACGGTCTTGTTGTCCGGACAGACTTCGACCAGTTCACGGGCAATGCGACCCATGCCGTAGTGCTTCTTGATGCTGGCCGTACCGTCGGGCTTGACCGTGACTTCAGGCACATGGCCATAGTGGTAGGCATTGGCCGCAGTCGTGCTGCCAAACAGGTTTTGGCTGAAGGCCTGAAACATGGTGTTGCTGGCAATGTTGACGGCATCGGGCTCGTATTCTTCGCTCGACAGGAACGTGTTCCACGGCGACAGGCTGGCGGCGCAGGTGATCCACAACCCGTCGGCGGGCTTGGTGTCGACGTTGAAGTGCTTGACCACCTTGAGCGCGCCACTGGTCTTGTCCTGGTCCAGGGTGGTGACAGTGATCGGCGAGGGCAGCTTGCCGTACATGTCGGTGCCGACTGGCGTTGGGCGCGTGCCAGCGGAGGCGTTATTGCCGGTGACGTATTCGTACTGAGTCACCAGGAACAGCGTGTGGCCGGTGACACCGGCAACCGTCGGGCTGGCCAGTGAGATCAGCGCATTGCCGTCAGGGCAGTCAGAATAAAACGGCTGGGGCGTCGCGCCCGAGGTGTCCATGATGGGGTTGCCGTTGATGTCGTAATAGGCGCCGGCAATCACGCTGGCAGTGCCGTTCTTGAGGCTGTCACCGGTCTTGTAGAGCGTGTTGTAGGCCAGTGCCTGGGTCTTCGTGCTGTTGTCAGAGTAGGTGATCTTGACGCTGGCTGCAGTGAAGGTGGTGGCGCGTTGCGCATCGGTGGCGGGCGCTGCCATGCCAATGAATTCGACCGAGCTGACGACGGGGTCAGAGCCACCGCACGCAGCCAATCCCAGTCCGCTGAATCCCAGCACAGTGACGCCGCCGAGAGCACCCTTGAGTATCTGGCGCCTCTGCAATTGAGGCGCCTGGTTGATTGGCTTGGGTGTGTCAGTGGCGATGGTCTGCGGATCGAATACATGGTCGGACATAAATACTCCAGTGTGTGAAAAACAATCACTTTAGAAAGCAATCGTGACACCTTGAGGTCGTTTCTATGACATTCCAATGTCATAACAGATGGTTGCGCCAAATCAAACAGCGTGGAAATTTCAGCTTGGGCTTATAACAAGTAATGATTGATACTCCTCGCTTCCTTGAGGAAAAACGTGATGTCAAGAAACTTGAATAACATAAGGCGATTGTTCGCAAAGCTACAGCTTCGCTATGGCGATGATGACGAACTGGTCATGCAAGTGAAGAAGGAACTTGAGGCGCGCGAAGCCTTGGACCAGGAGCGCAAGCAGTGGTCGGTTCCGTACCGGGACTTCATCAAGGTTATCGCCAGCCGTCCGGTCGAAACGAAAGTCGCTCCCAAAGTCGTCAGTGCATCCGTGAATTGATGAAAGCAGCCCCCGGAATTCAAAGTCCGCAGGAAGTAGAACTCAAACTGGCTGTGCCAGGCGCTGATCCGCTAACGCTGGCCAGGCGGCTGGCCCAGCTACCCATCCTGGCACGGCGCAAGAGCACGCGCCTGCACTTGCACAACATCTATTTCGACACACTCGATTCTGTATTGCGGCAACAACGGGTTGCACTGAGACTGCGGCGTCTGGGTGATACAGCAAAGCCGAAGTGGCTGCAAACGCTCAAGACCGCTGGCCGATCCGACTCGGCGCTGAGTCAGCGTGGCGAATGGGAGACTCCGCTGCGCAGTGCCAACCTGTCGCTCAAGAGCTTGCAAGCTACGCCGTGGTCAGACATCGATCCGGACGGCAAACTGTTTCGGACCTTGGTACCGGTCTTTGAGACCAGCTTCGAGCGCACCGTCTGGCTGCTGCGCCGGCCGGGCGGCTGCGTGGTCGAAGTGGCGCTCGACATCGGGCAGATCGTCCACGGCGAGCGCGCCACACCGATCTGCGAACTTGAACTTGAACTCAAAGCTGGCCCCGCCGCCGCCCTTTTTGAAGTGGCGAGCCAGATCGCTGCCAGCATTGCCGTTCTTCCAGCATCTGTCAGCAAGGCTGAGCGCGGCTACGCATTGGCGCAAGGGCCCCTCCAGACGGCCTTGCGCGCCCGCCCGCAGCGCCTGTCTGCCCGGCTGCCGCGCACCGAGGTAGCGCAGCGCGTCATGCAGGAGATGTTTTCGCAATTTACCGGCAACTTGAACAGCTTGCTGCTCTCGGACGAACCCGAGCTGGTGCATCAGGCCCGTGTCGGCTGGCGCCGCTTCAAAAGCGCCAGACGTCTGTTTGCACCCGTGCTGGCGATGCAGAGCGCGCCTTCCTGGCAGGCCCTGCTGGCGCTACGGACCTGTCTGGGCAAGCTCCGTGACCTGGATGTGGCCCGCCTCGAAACCTTGCCGGCCGCCGCCGATGCCTACATTGCGGCGGATCCGCGCCGCGCCGAGGTCTGGCAGACCATGACCGAGGCCCTGCAACAAGCCGCCCATCTGCAACGCAAGGCGGTGCGTTACGCGCTGCAGGATCCGGCCCTGGGTGCTTGTCTGCTGGCTACCACCCAGTGGTTGGAAGGATTGAATGCTGCAACTGCTGCCGAACAGGCTGTACCCGAAGCCAAAGGCGCGCTACGTCGCTGGACCCAAGGTCGGATCAAGCGCTTGCATGCGCAGTTAAGACTGGCAGGCGAAAACGCCGCAGAGCCGAAGCAGGAACATCGCGTGCGCATTCTGGCCAAGAGAATGCGCTACAACCTGGAAGCGCTTGAAAGCCTGCTACCAGGCAAACAGACGCAAACCTGGCTGCTACAGGCCAGCAAGCTGCAGGCCGGTCTTGGCAGCAGGCGCGATGCGATGCAGGCGGCCGCACTGGTGGCCGAACTGGAGCTTGATCGTGGGCTGGCAGAGTTCCTGCGGGGACTGGCGCTTGGGCAATGCGCTAAAGCACCTCGGGTGACTGCACGGTAACCACAACCGTTTGCGCGTGCTCTGCGCGCTCACGGTTGCGCAGCCACCAGACGGCACCTTTTTTTACCGAGCATTCGCTGACACTCAGGCCGATCAGCTGCGAAATCGTCTGGCCCAGCGTCGGTTGATGCCCGACGACCAGGACCGTGCCTTTGGCGTTGGGCCACTGCGCGAGTTCGAGCAACTGTGCCACGCTGCAACCGGGTGCCAGTTCTGCCTTGATTTTGTACTTGCGACCCAGCGCCATCGCCGTCTGCTCGCTGCGGCGCGCCGGGCTCACCAGAATGCGTGTCGTGTCGGGTATTTGCCGGTCCAGCCACTTGGCCATGCGCGAGGCCTGCTTTTCGCCACGCGCGGTGAGCGTGCGCGCCATGTCGTCACAGCCCTCAACCCAATCCTGTGCTTCGGCGTGGCGCCACAAGACCAGATCCATCTCAGTCGCGCCCCGCGTCGTCGGGTCCGTTGTAACGCTCCATCAGAGCGGCTTGTGCGCCGTGCGCGGCACGCCGCGCGACTGGCTTGACCCGGGCGTAACTGCCGTCGGCCAGCAAGTCCCAGGCGTCAACACCATCGTGCAGATAAGCCACCAGATCTTCGTCGATGATGCGTTGACGCAGCACCGGGTCGGTCACCGGCCAGGCCAGTTCAACCCGGCGCATCATGTTGCGGTTCATCCAGTCTGCGCTGGAAAGATAGAGCTCTTCCACGCCATTGCGGCGGAAATAGAAAACGCGCGAATGCTCCAGGAAGCGCCCGATGACGGAA
>CAITZZ010000126.1 GCA_903897005.1 uncultured beta proteobacterium
CTGGCACCCTCGATCTCCTGCTTGGGCAGGTAGGCGCGCACCACCCAGCCGGCCTGGCGGTAGCGTTCGGCCACCGCGGCGGCGGCGAGTTGCAGTTCGGCAAAGCCAAGCGGGCGATTCAGAAAACTGGCCAGCGCCGCCTGCAGCGGCTCTTCGCCCAGCAGGGTATTGCCGAGCAGTTTGAACTGGGTGACAGTCACGGTCAAACCGGGTTGCGCCTTCATCTCGGGGGGCGCCACAGGCGCGTCGGGGCGGATCAGGCGCTTTGGCGCGGTCTGACGGTCACGCTCGATCTGTTGCAAGAGCGAGCCGGCGTCCGGGATGGTTTGGGCCTGTGCCATGGCGTTGATGACCATGAGGGCGAGTGCACTCAAAAACCTGGTAGATGTTTGCGCGTGAGTCATTGCAAAGCCATCGTAGGCAAGAACACCCTTGCCGTGGCTGAGCAAACCTGAGCAAAGTCCCTTGCGGACCCGCCTCTTTCTACCGAGAAACGCTACAAAATCTCAACGAATTCGTAGAACTGGTAGCCCTGATTGCGCAGCGTTTTGATGGGCAGGTCTTTACCAGTGGCATCCATCACCTTGCGCCGCAGTCGGTGCAACTGGCTGTCCACGCGTGCCGGGTCGGATGTGATGTAGTCGTCGCCCAGGGCATCGACGATGGCGCGGCGGCTCACCGGCTGCCCATTGCCTTCGATGATGACTCTGAGCACCGCAAAGTCATGCGGACTCAGGTCAATGGGTGGCATACCTGGGGGCACCAGTGTTCGCCCGGCCGTTTGCAACAGCCATCGCAGGCTGAGGCCCCCGACCTCAAGCCGCCGTTGCAGTGCCGCAACAATACCGGCAAGTTCCTCAAGGTCGGTGCTCTTGGGAAGGTAGTGATCCGCCCCTCTCGCCAGCCCCGCAAGTTTGTCGGGCACACCGGCCCGTGCAGTGAGCACAATGATGCCGAGGCTCAACTTTTGCTCACGCAGTTGCTGCACCAGATCAAGTCCGGAGCCGTCTGGCAGGCCAATGTCGATGATGGCAATGACGTGTTGTTCTGGGCGGAAACACTGCGCGAACCCGGCCAGACTGTCCGTGGCCTGCACTGCATGACCATATCCTGTCAAAAACTCAACCAACTCCTCGCGCAGGATGTGTTCGTCTTCAACCAGGATGATGTGCGCCATGACGGATGACAGTGTAGGCATTGTTCGATGGCAACTGCCTGAGCAAACCTGAGCGCTACGCTTGCAGTGGATCGGATTGAGCGTGCTATCGTGGCGCCATGCTTCGATTGTTTGGCATTTTTGCATTGCGACTCTTGGTCGTTTGCGCTTGGGCTGGGTCACTGGCGACTCCTCTGCCACTGATGGCGGAGCCAATAGCGCCGCCGGCGCTGTTGCAGGCGAACCAGCCGCGCTTGAATCTGGTGCGGCATCTGGCTTGGCTTAAAGATGAAAGCGGCTCTCAAAGCCGCGAAGAGGTAGCCGCCCGAAGTGACTTTGTGCCATTGCAGGACAACCTGAGCCTGGGGTTTACCAAAGCTGTGGTTTGGTTGCGCTTTGACGTTCAGGCAGGGCCGCAGGCACCTACCCAATGGATTTTGGAAGTAGCCAACGCCCTGTTTGACGATGTTCGTCTGTATGCACCGAGCGCCGATGGTGCTTATCTGGAACACCGCAGCGGCGAGGATTTGGCGCGTGGGCAATGGGAAATTGATTACCGCAATCCGTCTTTTCATATCCAGCTTGATGTACCACAGGTGCAGCGCTACTACTTGCGGATTTGGTCACGCAACGCAATTTCTGCACCGATTGAGTTGTGGCATCCGCAAGCGTTTGCGGCAGCCACTCGTGACGAGGCCTTTAACTACGGCATTTTTTACGGCGTGTATGGGCTGATCCTTATCTTTCACCTGTTCTTTTGGTATTGGACCAAGGAGAGTCTAAGCGGCTGGTACGTGGCTTACGTGGTCATCAATTGCCTGGGGGCAGCAATTTCAGCGGGCTACCTGCAACGGCAAACAGGGTTGCCAGGCAACGTTTCCGATGCTTTGCTGGCCGTCATGCTGTGCTTGCCGCTGGGTATCAGCAATACTTTTACGCTCATACAACTTGAGTTGTCTACCGTGATGCCCCGCTTTAGCCGCATCTACCACCGGGTGACCTGGGGAATTTGCATTGCCACTATTTTGTTGGCATCAAGCGTCAACTATGGTGCTGGTGTGGGACCGGCCCAGATGGCAACCTTGGTGTGCATCGCCATACTGATACCGATCGGCATCTGGTTGGCGTGGCGCGGCCACCGACCAGCGCGCTTCTTTCTTTTTGCATTCGGGATTTTTTATGCGGCGGTCGTTCTGCGTTTTTCGCGCAATCTGGGCTATCTGCCGGCCAATGCATGGACCGAGTACGGCATCCAGGTGGGGTCACTAATGAATATGGTGGTGATGAGCTTGGGCATTACCGGGCGCTACAACCAGATCAAGCGCGACATGCTGGCATCGCAAGCGGCATTGAATGAGTCTCTGGAGATGCAGGTTTCCGAACGCACCGCCAAACTGATGGCGGAGATGGCAAGGCGTGAACAGCAAGAGATCGAAACCCGCCGCGCACTGGATGTGGAGTTACGGGCAAGACTGGAGCAGCACAATTTTGTCGCTATGGTGTCACACGAGTTCCGCACGCCTCTGGCCATCATCAACACGGTGACGCAACAACTGGCACGCCAGCTCGACGGGCCAAGCGAAAAAAGCTTGCAGCGCTGTACCAATATTCGTGCGGCGACGCAGCGCATGACTGACATGATGGATGAGTTTTTGTCGGCTGACCGTGTGGGTGCCGCCTTGCAAGTGAACCTGAGGCTGTTTGAACCCGGGCAGTTCATGAACGCACTGGTCGCCGAGTGGGAGGGCGAACGCCTGGAGTTGCAATGCGATCATCTGCCTGCCAGTTTTACGGCCGATACGGCATTGCTGCGCGTGGCGCTGCGCAATCTGATTGCAAACGCACTTCAACATTCACCCGCTACTGCACCGGTTCGGATGACGGTGCATGGCACGCCAGACGGCGGCCTGGCGATCAGCGTGGCCGACCAGGGTGTGGGTATCCCCGAGGATGAAATGCCCAGGCTGTTTCAAAAATATTTTCGAGGCCGAGGCTCCCAAGGGCAGCCTGGGGCCGGCCTGGGGCTTTACCTGGTCGAAAGCATCGCGGTAATGCACGGCGGCACTGTGCGCGTGGAGAGCGAAATCGGCAAGGGCACTACCTTTGTGCTGACACTGCGTGGCATGCAAACCGCTGGGCGTCGTCTTACCGATCTTAAGGTGCAAGCAACCGGCGAGGCATAGACCGGGATCAAATTCCGGTTGTTCAGTGACCGCTAAAGCGCAAACCAATTTGGAAACCCTACTACCGGTTTGGGCACGCAGTTGCCCGTCACCTCATTCCGACGAGTGACCGGTATGTGTCTTCTGGAGTCAGCCACTTTTCTCCGAGGCTGACTATCACGAACCTATGTCAGGTCTGGCAAGCCTGTCGGGCTTGGAGGGCGTAATCGATGTATCGCCGGCTTTGCGCTGGTAACAGTTTGCAAGGACGCCGGCAGGAAGACGTGGGGCCGCTTAGACTTGCGGTTCCTGTCTCTTTAACACCCTTGCCATGACCGAAGCCCCCATGATGGACTCGCCCGCGCTTGACGCCTCCCCAGAAACTTTTCCTGATCGATCATGTCCGCCCGCTGCCGCGTGGGTCGGGACGGCTCTGGCCTCGGCCACGCTTGCTGCCTGTGGGGGAGGTTCGACGTCGGGCGCTGCCGTAGCGCCCGGCCCGATCGCAAGCACATCTGCCGGCGATGAAGAGGCAGCGCGCTTCTTGTTGCAGGCGCAGTTCTCCGCCAGCGATACTGACATGGCCTCGGTACGGACGCTGGGTTACGCCGCCTGGCTGGAGCGTCAGCTGGCGCTGCCGCTGGGCCAGACCGGATGGGACTGGCTGGAGAGCCGCGGCTACGGTGACGTCCTGAATCGTGCCAACTATTACGACAGCAGCTACCAGGCCGACTACATGATGTGGAACCAGCTGATCACGGCCAGCGACGCGGTGCGCAAGCGCCTGGCCCTGGCTTTGTCGGAGTATTTTGTGGTGTCGCTCTCGGGGCTCAGTTTTACCTGGCGCGCGCACGCCGGCGCGCATTACTGGGACACGCTGGTGGCGCATGCTGGCGGAAACTTTCGCGACCTGCTGGAAGCGGTGACGCTGCATCCGGCGATGGGCTATTACCTCAGTACCAAGGGCAACAAGAAAGAGGATGCGTCGGGGCGTCAGCCCGACGAGAACTACGCACGCGAGGTGATGCAGCTGTTCACCATCGGGCTGGTCCAACTCAACGCCGACGGTACACCCAAGCTCGACGCAGCGGGCAACAAGCAGGACACTTATGCTGCCAGCGACGTCAGCAACCTGGCGCGCGTTTTTACCGGTTATGACTTCGACCAGAGCCAGAACGTCAACACCGTGATAGCGCAGACCGGCGGCGGTAACCGCACCGTTGGTAGCGCCGCCTTTGCGCGCCTGCCCATGAAGCTGACGGCCAGCAACCATTCCACTCTGGCAGTCACCTTTTTGGGTACAACGATCGCCGCCAACACGAGCGCCGCGGCGGCACTCAAAACGGCGTTGGACACCTTGTTCAACCACCCCAACACCGGCCCCTTTTTCTGCCGGCAGATGATCCAGCGCCTGACCACCAGCAACCCGACGCCAGCCTATGTGGCGCGCGTGGCCGCCGTCTTTGGCAACAACGGTGCGGGGGTGCGCGGCGACCTGTCAAGCGTTTTTAAAGCCATTTTGCTGGACGAGGAAGCGCGCTCATCGGCCGGCTTGACGCAGCTGGAGTACGGCAAGTTGCGCGAACCGATGCTGCGCCTGGTGCAATGGGCGCGCAGCTTTGGCGTCACTTCGACCAGTGGTGACTGGAAGATCGGCGACCTGAGCAACGCAGCAACGCAACTCGGACAAAGCCCGCTGCGCTCGCCCTCGGTGTTCAATTTCTTCCGTCCCGGCTACGTGCCGCCGGCCACGGCCTTGAGCGCCGGTGTGGTGGCGCCGGAATTTCAGGGTGTCAGCGAGAGTTCGGTTGGTGGCTACCTGAATTACATGATGACGCTGATATCCAATGGTCTGAATTCCGGCGACATCAAGGCCGCCTACACCGACGAGTTGGCCCTGGCGACTGACGCCGCCGCGCTGGTGCGCCGCCTGAATTTGCTGCTGTGCGCCGGCCAGTTGTCGACGGCCAACCAGACGCTGATCGTGAACGCGCTCAACGCCACTGCACTGACGTCCGCCAGCACCGTTGCCGCCCAGCGCAACCGTGTCCATGCTGCCGTCCTGCTGGTGATGGCTTCGGCTGATTATCTGGTGCAAAAATAACTTCTTTGGGGACAGATCTTTAGCTCTGTCCCCGACTGATCAAAGGCCCCCATGCATCTACTACAACTCGACCGTCAAACGCGCCGCGCCTTCCTGAAGCGCTCCGGTCAACTCGCGCTCACTGGCACCGCGCTGCCGCTCGCACTGAACCTGGCTGCCATGGGCGAGGCTGCGGCCTTTGATGCGACCGATTACAAAGCGCTGGTGTGCGTGTTTCTGTACGGTGGCAACGACTACGCCAACACGGTGGTGACTTACGACGACCCGAGCTACAACCTCTACAACAGCATTCGCGGTGGCGGCGCCGGCCAGGCTGCCGGCGGCATCGCGCTGGCCAAGGCCGATCTGGCAGCCACGCTCTTGACCCCCACCACAGCGCCGGTCGATGTGACGGGCGCAACAAGGCAGTACGCGCTGCATCCGGCCATGAGCGGCTTGACCAATTTGTTCAACGCCGGGCATGCCGCTGTGCAACTCAATGTCGGGCCGTTGGTGGTGCCGCTGACGCGCGCCCAGTACAGCGGCACGAACCGTAAGCTGTATCCGCTGCCACCACAACTTTTTTCGCACAACGACCAGCAGTCGATCTGGCAGTCTTCGTCGCCAGAAGGCTCCACGGTCGGCTGGGGCGGCAACCTCGGGGATCTGGCCCTGGCCGGCAACGGCAATGCCACCTTCACCTGCATGTCGGTGACCGGCAACGCAGTGTTCCTGTCCGGAGATGCGGCGCTGCAGTACCAGGTCAGCACCAGCGGCGCCATCAGGATCACACCCGCCACGGCGGCCACGGTGTATGGCTCCAGCGCTGTCAGTGCGGCGATGAGCAGCCTGATTCAGCAAACGCGCAGCCACAAACTGGAGAACGAATACAACCGCGTCACAAGGCGCGCCATCAGCGCCGAGACGGCGGTCACGGCGGCGCTGGCGCTGCCGCCACCGACCACCGCTTTTGCAACCGACGGTCTGGCGCAGCAACTCAAGATGGTGGCGCGGCTGATCAAGGGGCAGTCCGTGCTGGGCGCCAAGCGCCAGGTGTTTCTGGTCTCGATGGGCGGCTTTGATCTGCACGACAACCTGATCACACAACAGCCCACGCTGATGGGGCAGGTCAGCGCCGCCATGACCGCTTTTTATGACGCAACGGTGGAAATGGGTGTTGCCAGCAAGGTGACAGCCTTCACCGCCTCCGACTTTGGCCGCACGCTGGCATCCAACGGCGACGGCTCGGATCACGGCTGGGGCAGCCACCACCTGGTGGTCGGTGGCGCCGTCAAGGGCAACGCGTTTTACGGCAGCGCGCCGCCCGTCAGCGTGAGCAGCACGGCCGCGCCGCAAGACCAGTGGCATGTAGGGCAGGGCCGCCTGCTGCCTAGCACCTCGGTTGACCAGTACGCCGCCACACTGGCCAAATGGTTTGGTGTAGCCGACAGCGAACTCGCCGGCATCCTGCCCAATATCGGGCACTTTGGCGGGACCGGCTATCCGGTGAATCTGGGGTTTATGGGTTGAGTC
>CAITZZ010000127.1 GCA_903897005.1 uncultured beta proteobacterium
CGGCTTTGGCCCGTTCCCGGGCGAGATTTTCCACGCACGATTTCCCGATGCCTTGCATGGTGTCAGCGTCGATGATTCGATCGCCTCAGTTGAGTCGCTGTTCAAGAACGACGTCGAAGCTAACCGCGTGGCGGCCATCATCGTCGAGCCAGTGCAGGGTGAAGGCGGCTTCAATGTCGCTCCACCCGAGTTCCTGCAGCGCCTGCGCGCACTGTGCGACCAGCACGGCATCGTCATGATCGCCGACGAAATCCAGACCGGCGCCGGCCGCACCGGCACCTGGTTTGCGGTGGAGCAAAGCGGCGTTGCACCCGACCTGATCACCATGGCCAAGTCGATGGCCGGCGGCTTTCCGATCTCGGCTGTTGTGGGCCGCGCCGAAGTGATGGACGCACCCGCAGCGGGCGGACTCGGTGGTACCTACGCCGGCAGCCCAATGTCATGCGCCGCCGGCCTGGCCGTGCTTGACATCTTCGAGAAAGAAAACCTCCTTGAGCGCAGCCGGGCCCTCGGCACACGCATGACGGCCAGCCTGAAGGCCATGGCGGCCAAGAACCGCAGCATTGTCGATGTGCGCGGACTTGGTGCCATGGTGGCCATCGAACTGTGCAAGAACGGTGACCTGCACCAACCCGATGCCGACCTGACCAAACGCCTATGCGCCGAAGCGACGAAACGCGGTCTGATCCTGCTGTCCTGTGGCACCTACGGCAACGTCGTGCGCATTCTGGTGCCGCTGACCGCCAGCGACGCTCTGGTCGATGAAGGCCTGGCCATCATCGATGCGGCGCTGAGCGCTGTGCAGGCCAGCTGACATGAGCACAGACGCCCGCCCGCAGGCTGTTCCGACGCAGCAATTGTCGAATGAACACTTCATCGTCACCGAATGGCGTTTTGCGCCAGACGCCGAGACCGGTTGGCACACGCATGGCCACAACTATGTCGTGGTACCTCAGAGCAACGGTGAACTTCTGCTTGAAACCCCGGAGGGACAAATGACTGCGTCTTTGGTGGCGGGTCAGGCGTACGCGCGGACGGTCGGGGTCCATCACAATGTTGTCAACATATCCTCTCATGAGGTGGTTTTCATTGAAATTGAATCTCTGTGATCCGAATTCTGCAGAAATTCCAATACTTCCATTTGACTGAACACCCGAATTCACTGACGCTTACGTTTTCATCCGCTAGCTCGTTTTTTGGAACACGCCGACCCCCTGCAGGCGTGAACTTAACTTTTGACTTCTAACTCAGAGTAACTATCATGATGCAACTTAAAGATCCTTCCCTGCTGCGCCAGCAAGCCTACATCAACGGCCAGTGGTGCGATGCCGACAGCGGCGAAACCTGTGCTGTGACCAACCCGGCCACCGGCGAAACCGTAGGCACGGTGCCGAAGATGGGCGCTGCCGAAACCCGCCGTGCAATTGCCGCCGCTGACCAGGCCTGGCCTGCTTGGCGCGCCAAGACCGGCAAGGAACGCAGCGCCGTGATACGCAAGTGGAACGACCTGATGCTGGCCAATGCCGACGATCTGGGCATGATCATGACCGTAGAGCAGGGCAAACCCCTGGCCGAGGCCAAGGGCGAAATCGCCTACGCGGCATCGTTCATAGAATGGTTTGCCGAAGAGGCCAAGCGCGTCAGCGGCGACACACTGTCCTCACCCTGGACCGATAGACGCATCGTCGTCATCAAACAGCCCATTGGTGTTTGCGCCGCCATCACACCCTGGAACTTCCCGTCCTCGATGATCACCCGCAAGGCGGGCCCGGCGCTGGCTGCCGGATGCCCGATGGTCCTGAAACCGGCCTCGGCGACACCGTTTTCCGCGCTGGCGCTGGCCGTGCTGGCCGAGCGCGCGGGCGTGCCGGCGGGCATTTTCAGCGTGCTGACCGGATCGGCGAGCGCCATTGGCGGCGAGATGACCTCCAACCCCACCGTGCGCAAGCTGTCTTTCACCGGCTCCACCGAAATCGGCAGCATGCTGGCGCAACAATGCGCCAGGACCATCAAGAAACTCTCGCTGGAGTTGGGCGGCAACGCACCCTTCATCGTGTTTGACGACGCTGATCTGGACGCAGCGGTCGAAGGCGCCATCATGTCCAAGTACCGCAATGCCGGTCAGACCTGCGTCTGCGCCAACCGCCTGTACGTGCAGGATGGCGTTTATGACGCGTTTGCCAAGAAGCTGGTCGTGGCGGTGGAGAAACTCAAGGTTGGCAACGGCCTGGAGGCCGGCGTCACGCAGGGGCCGCTGATCGACGCCGCGGCCATCAAGAAGGTCGAGGAGCACGTTGCCGACGCGCTGGCCAAGGGCGGGCGACTTTTGACGGGCGGCAAGCGCCATGCGCTCGGCCAGAGCTTCTTCGAGCCCACCGTGATTGCCGACACCACGCCGGACATGCTGGTGGCCAAGGAGGAGACCTTTGGTCCGCTGGCGCCGCTGTTTCGCTTCAGCACCGATGCGCAGGCTGTCGCCATGGCCAACGATACCGAGTTTGGACTGGCCAGCTACTTCTACTCGCGCGACATCGGACGCATCTGGCGCGTCGCCGAGGGCATCGAGAGCGGCATGGTCGGCATCAACACCGGCATCATTTCCAACGAAATCGCGCCCTTTGGCGGCGTGAAGCAATCCGGCCTGGGCCGCGAAGGCTCCAAGTACGGCATGGACGAGTACCTGGTGATCAAGTATCTGTGCATGGGTGGTTTGGATAAGTGAGTATCAGTAGGAGTAATGCTTCCAACAATAGAATTGCCAGGCTGGTCCCGGTTGGACTAGCCCTCCAAATGGTCCCTTGGACTGGTAGTTGATTTTCTCGGTTGTGACCGAGTTGATGATGGTCGTGCACAAAGAACGTCCTGAGTTGGCCTATGTCGGCTTTCTGGAAATCAGGATTCTTGAACGTCAGCAATGGAGAACCAAGAGCTACTTCCGGTCATGGTCGCATGCGGGTGTCCCTGTAACTGAGTTCGCGACCGCACTGCTGTCGTTGGGCCACTGGACGCAATGACCGTTATCTGGCGGTCAATTTGAACTTCTGCAAGTCGGGTTGCGCTGCACAACAGAACGTCGCTTCGCTGCACGGTGGTGTGGTTAGTGAACCTTCAAACGCCCAATAGCTACGTTTGGTTGGTAGCAGCTTGGTCACATTCATGCCACCGGCAAGGTCGGCTTTACCATCCTCTTTGGCGGGCATGGCTGCAAACACTTTTTCAAGCGCGGCTGAACAGCACAGCGACGACGGCAAGCTTACCGGCGTCACTCCTGTGCACCAGATGGGCAACCAGCGGATAAGCCTTGCCATTGACCTTTTCCTCGCTCGGTGTATGAAAGTGGAACTGAAGCAGCTTGTAGTCGCCCGAAGCGACCTTGACATCGCCGCCTGCGCTCAGGTTAAGCTGGATCGTATGTCCGTAATTGAATCCGATGGCTGGGAGGTCGCCCTTTTTGGCCCCCTTGATGTCAATGGGCGAACTTGCCTGCCTCGTGCTTGGCGCCTTGTTCCTCGGCTTTTTGCGCGGAGACGGTCATCGCTGTCGTCCCGAAGAACTGAACTTGGCACGTTGGGGTCCGCCACCAACGCCGTCATGCCGGACTTGCGCTTTGTCATCCCGGACTTACGGCTTGTCATCCCGGCCCCGGATCAGAGCTTGCCCCGGGCTCGATCCGGGGTCCGGGGTTTCAACATCCGGGATCCAGTGCCACACCACCACTGGATTGCGGCTCAAGGCCGCAATGACAAAAGCGGCCCGCAATGACAGCCGGCGCCCGCAATGACAAGCCCGTGCGCAAGATCAGGCTGATGGGGCACTCAGCGCAGCGGCATAAAGGGGGAGTCCGCAGGACGGCGGACAGCCGCGGAGTTGAGTGCCACAGCGGCCTGATCCACCCGGCATGGTGAGCGTGAAATTGGTGCCTGACCCCGGTAACTCGGGAGTTCAAGTCGGATAAGTCCCCGGCAGCAAAATCGACTTATCGATCGTGTCGATATCGGTGCGTCCGCACAGCGCCATGGTGGTGTCGAGTTCCTTGCGGATGATCTCCAGTGACTTGGCAACCCCGGCCTCACCCAGGGCGCCCAGGCCGTAGATGTAGGCGCGGCCGATGTAGGTGCCTTGCGCTCCGAGCGCGCGCGCTTTGAGCACGTCCTGGCCGCTGCGGATACCGCCATCCATGTGCACTTCGATCTCTTTACCCACGGCGTCCACGATCGCCGGCAGGGCACGGATGCTCGATTCAGCGCCGTCCAACTGGCGTCCGCCGTGGTTCGAGACAATCAGCGCATCGGCACCGGAACTGACGGCGAGCCTGGCGTCCTCCACGTCCTGAATGCCCTTGAGGATCAGTTTGCCGCCCCAGCGCTTCTTGATCCATTCGACGTCGTTCCAGTTCAGGGTCGGGTCAAACTGGCTGGCCGTCCACTGCGAGAGCGAACCCATGTCCTCGACGCCCGTAACGTGGCCGACGATGTTGCCAAAAACGCGCCGCTTGGTGCCGAGCATGCCCAGACCCCAGCGCGGCTTGGTCATCATGTTGAGGATGTTGGGCAGCGTCATCTTGGGTGGCGCGCTCAACCCATTCTTGATGTCCTTGTGGCGCTGGCCGATGATCTGCAGATCCAGCGTCAGCACCAGTGCCGAGCAGTTGGCAGCGCGTGCCCGCTCGATCAGGCGTTCGATGAAGCCGCGGTCCTTGATCACATAGACCTGGAACCAGAACGGGTGGTTGCCGGTGCCCTGCGCTACGTCTTCAATCGAGCAGATGCTCATGGTGGAGAGCGTGAAGGGCACACCAAAGGCCTTGGCCGCGCGCGCTGCCAGAATTTCACCGTCGGCGTGCTGCATGCCGGTCAGCCCGACCGGCGCCAGTGCTACCGGCATCGCCACCTTTTGCCCGACCATGGTGCTGGCCGTGCTGCGACCGTCCATGTTGATGGCGACGCGCTGGCGCAATTTGATTTTCTGGAAATCGGTCTCGTTGGAGCGGTAGGTGCCCTCGGTCCAGGAGCCGGAATCGGCGTAGTCATAGAACATGCGCGGTACGCGCTTTTCCGCCAGCACGCGCAGGTCTTCAATGTTGGTGATCACGGGCATGAGGTCTCCTTCATTTTCCTGACATGGTAGCGCATCGGCCTCAGCGAATCTTGGCGGCTTCGACTTCCATTTGTGCGACCAGTTCTTCCATTTGCTCGACCATCGCCTGCACGGTTTCCCGCTTGGACAAGTCAACACCCGCTTTTTGCAGCTGCTGCATCGGGTGGTCGTTGCCGCCGCTCTTGAGTAGCGTGAGGTAACGCTCGGTGGCTGCCGCGCGCGAGGCATCGGAGCCGGTCGTCATGTCCTTGAACAGCTTGGCCGAGGAGGCAAAGCAGGTGGCGTACTGGTAGACGTAGTAGGGCGAGTTGAAGAAGTGCGGAATCCGTGACCAGGTGTATTTGTACAGGTCATCGACCGTGACTGCATCGCCGTAGTAGTCCTGCAGCAGCTTCAGGTAAATGCCGTTCAGGACGTCGGAGGTGATCGGCTTGCCCTGTTCCACCAGCTTGTGCGCCTGCAACTCGAAGTCGGCAAACAGTACCTGGGTGTAGAAGGTGCCGACGATAGAGTCGACCGCGTGTTGCAGCAGCAGGAAGCGCTCCTTGGGGTCCGTCGTTGCCTGCAACAGACGGTTCAGGAGAAAGCGCTCGTTGGTAGTGGAGGCCACCTCAGCCACAAAGATGGTGTAGTCGGCTGTCACAAAGGGCTGCGCTTCATGCGAGAGCAGCGTGTGCATGGCGTGACCGCCTTCGTGCGCCAGCGTGAACAGCGCGTCCTGCGTGTCATTGTGGTTGAGCAGCATGTAGGGGCCGACACCATAGATGCCGCTGACGTAGGCGCCGCTGCGCTTGCCCTCGCTTTCATAGACGTCGACCTGCTTGCCGGCCATGAACTTGCGGTACTTTGCCACGTAATCCGCACCCAGCGGAGCCACCGAGGCCAGTACCTGGTCGCGCGATTCGACATAGGGGTAGGTCTTGTCGGTCTTGTAGATCGGGATCGCACCGTCATACAGGTGGTAGTTGTCCAGCCCGAGCAGCTTCTTGCGCAGTTTGGCGTAACGTTGCAGCGGCGCCGTGCCCTGGCGCACGGTATCGACCAGATTCGTCACCACCGAGACCGGGATTGCGTTGCCGTCCAGCGCTGCTTCGAGCGTGCTGGGAAAATTTCTCGCCTGGGCGCCGAACCAGTCGTGCTGCAACACACCGTTGTAGATGGCGGCATAGGTGTTGGTGGTCGCTGCATAGGTCTTCAGATAGGACTCAAAAGCCTTGGCACGATCAGCCTGCTTGTAGTTGGTGGCCAGCACCGACTGGTAAGTGCCGGGCGAGAGCTTGATCTCCTTGCCGTCAGAGAGCGTGACCAGCGGGAACTTGATGTCGGAGGTGGACAGCTCTTGAAAAGTGGCCTTGGGCGTGGCGCTGAAGCGCGCCGCGTAGGACAGCAAACGCTCGCCCGACTCGTCCAGCACATGTTTTTGCTGGCGGTAGTTGTCCAGAATCGTGAACCGGTAAGCCTGCAGCGCAGGTGTGGCGGCAATCCACTGCTCCATCGTCGGCTGTGCCACGCTCAGCAGCTCCGGCGTGAACCAGGAGGTGGCGGTGCCAAGTTTGGCGAACAGCGCCATGACGCGCTGGAACCTGCCCGAGATGTCCTGATTGCGCGTGTCGATGTCACGCTGCAGAGCGGTGTAGCCGTAGACCTTGTACTGCAGCTTGCCGATGTCATCGAAGGCCTGGTACGCCTTCAGGACTGCGTCCGGTCCGTTCTTGAGCGTACCCTTGAGTTTGACGAAGGCATCAATGCGGCCGTCGATATCCTGCATGCCCGCTTCCCAGGCTGCCCAGCTGGCATAGATGGGGCTGAAGTCCCAGCGAAATTCAGGTGCGATCTCGGAGCGGTTTTGCGTTGTTGGCTTGGCA
>CAITZZ010000128.1 GCA_903897005.1 uncultured beta proteobacterium
CAAGACCGTGACTCTGGCTGGCATTGCCCTGACCGGTACGGACGCCGGCAACTACAGCATCGCCGCCACCACCACCAATACCGCCGATATCACCGCCAAAGCGCTGACGCTGACCGGCTTCGATGCCTCGAACAAGATCTATGACCGGACCACCGCAGCCACCATCGCCAATGCCGGAAGTCTCACCGGCGTGATAGCTGGCGACACGGTCAGTGCATCCAACACCGGAGCCGCCTTCGCCGACAAGAATGCCGGTGCGGCCAAGACCGTGACGCTGGCGGGCATCGCCCTGTCCGGCACCGATGCGAGCAACTACAGCATCGCCACCACCGTTACCGACACGGCCACCATCACCGCCAAGGCGATCACCCTCTCGGGCGGAAGCGACAGCAAGACCTACGACGGCACCGTCAAGCTCTCGACCGGCTACACCTTGCCCAGCGTGAATGGCGCCAGCGGTCTCATCAGTGGCGACACCGTCAGTCTGGCCGGCGTTGCCGTCTATGCCAGCGCCAACGCCGGCACCGTAGCGATCCAGCCGGGAACGGCGGCACTAAGCGGCACCGATGCCGGCAACTACAGCCTGACCTGGAACAACGGCAGCGGCACCATAGGCAAAGCCAGCCTCACCGTAACCGCCAACAACGACGCCAAGTTCGTTACCCAGGCGGATGCAGCAGGCTTCGCCGGCGTGAAATATAGCGGCTTCGTCAATGGCGAAACCCCGGTGGTTCTGGGCGGCGCCCTGGGGCTTACCCGCAGCAATGCCGGCACCAACGGCGCTGCCGCCTACGCCGGAGTACTGGTTCCCGCCGGCCTTACCTCAGGCAACTACAACCTCACCTACACCGGCGGCGACTACACCATCGTTCCCGCCCAGCAACTGCTGGTGAAGGTGGGCAATATCAGCGCCACCTACGGCACGACGCCAGGCTTTACGATCAGCAGCGTCGAGTATCTCAACGGCGGCAACGCGCTCACCGCGCTGACCCAAACCAGCGCCAGCGGCGATACCTACACCTATTCGGACGGTGCCGGCGGCAGCGCGACATTTACCCTGGGCGCCAGCGGTACCCTGAGTACCGGTGGCAAATTGACCACCGGAAACTACGCCATCGATGGCTCGGGTTTCTCCAAGATCGGCAGCAACTTCAATGGTAGCCCGACCTATACCGGCAACCTGACCGTCACGCAGAAAGCGCTCGCCACCGTCGCTTCGTCATCTCCGACCAAGATCTATGACGGCACCATCGGCATGAGCGGCGTCAGCCTGGGTTTGACCGGCCTGGTAACCAGTGATGTGGTGAATGTAAATGGCACCGGGGCGTTTGGCTCACGCAACGTCGGCACCAGTCTCAGTTACACCGTTTCCGGACTGAATCTTGGCGGCACCGATGCCAGCAATTACTACCTGACGGGCGGCGGTTCGTTGAGTGGTAGCAATGGCATCATCACGGCGAAGACCCTGACGCTGACCGGCTTCGATGCAACGAACAAGGTCTATGACCAGACCACGGCAGCGAGCATCGCCAATGCCGGAAGTCTCACCGGCGTGATCAGCGGCGACACCGTGAGCGCAAGCAACACCGGTGCCACCTTTGCCGACAAGAATGCCGGCGCGGCCAAGACCGTGACGCTGGCGGGTATTGCGCTGTCGGGCACCGATGCCGGCAACTACAGCATCGGCGCTACCGTCACCGACACCGCCGACATCACCGCCAAGGCGCTC
>CAITZZ010000129.1 GCA_903897005.1 uncultured beta proteobacterium
ACCAGTGGCTGTTCCTGAAGATGCTGGCCAAGGGCATCGCCTACCGCAAGACGCAGGTTGTGAATTGGGATCCGGTGGACCAGACCGTGCTGGCCAACGAGCAGGTGATCGACGGCAAGGGCTGGCGCACCGGCGCGGTGGTGGAAAAGCGCGAGATTCCGGGCTATTACCTGAAAATCACCGACTACGCGCAGGAATTGCTCGAGCAGGTGCAGTCGGGCCTGCCGGGCTGGCCTGAGCGCGTCAAGCTGATGCAGGAGAACTGGATCGGTCGCAGCGAGGGCGTGCGTTTTGCGTTTCCGCACGAAATCCGGGATGATGCCGGTGCGCTGATAGGCGAGGGCAGGATGTACGTCTTCACAACCCGACCCGACACCATCAAGGGTGTGACCTTTTGTGCGGTGGCACCGGAACATCCGCTGGCAGTGCATGCAGCCCAAGGCAACGCGCCACTGGCGGCCTTTATTGAGGAATGCAAGGCCGGCGGCACCACCGAGGCCGAACTGGCAACGCAGGAGAAGAAGGGGCTGGACACCGGTTTGCAGCTAAGGCACCCGCTGACCGGCGATGCGGTGCCGCTGTGGGTCGGCAACTATGTTCTGATGAGTTACGGTGATGGCGCCGTGATGGGTGTGCCAGCGCACGACGAGCGCGATTTTGAATTTGCCCGAAAGTACGGCCTGCCGATCAAGCAGGTGGTGCATGTGGACGGCGAACACTACGACTACGAGCACTGGCAGGACTGGTATGCCGACAAGCAGCGCGGCGTGGTTATCAATTCCGGCAGTTTCAGCGGCATGTCGTTCACGCAGGCGGTCGAGGCGGTCGCACACAAGCTGGCCGGCAAGGGGCTCGGAGAGAAGAAGATTACATGGCGACTGCGCGATTGGGGCGTCAGCCGCCAGCGCTACTGGGGCACGCCGATTCCCATCATTCACTGTCCCGAGCATGGGGCGGTGCCGGTGCCCGAGAAGGATTTGCCGGTCGTGTTGCCACTGGACTGCGTGCCTGATGGCTCCGGCAACCCCTTGCACAAGCATGTCGGCTTTCACGCTGGCGTGGTTTGTCCGGTCTGTGGCGTCGCGGCGCGGCGCGAGACCGACACCATGGACACCTTTGTCGATTCGAGCTGGTACTACATGCGCTACTGCGATCCCCGCAATGAGCAGGCGATGGTGGACCAGGGCGCGGCCTACTGGATGCCGATGGACCAGTACATCGGCGGTATCGAGCACGCCATCCTGCACCTGCTGTATGCGCGCTTCTGGACCAAGGTGATGCGCGATCTCGGCCTGGTCAAGGTCGATGAGCCGTTTACCAAGCTGCTGACGCAGGGCATGGTGCTCAATCACATCTACTCGCGCAGAAACGAGAAGGGCGGCGTCGAGTACTTCTGGCCGGCTGAGGTGGAGGATGTTCAAGACGCGTCGGGCAAGGTCACTGGCGCCAGGCTGAAAGAGGCCAAAGGCAACTTGCCGGCCGGCACGCTCATAGCCTACGAAGGCGTGGGCACCATGAGCAAGTCCAAGAACAACGGTGTCGATCCGCAGGACCTGATAGAGAAATACGGTGCTGACACAGCGCGCCTGTACACCATGTTCACGGCGCCGCCCGAGGCCACGCTGGAGTGGAACGACGCTGCCGTCGAGGGCTCCTACCGCTTCCTGCGCCGGCTCTGGAATTTTGGTGCCAAACTGCACGCCGCTGGAACAGGTGCGGCGGGGCAAACCAGCCTGCAGGGGATCAGTTTTGGCAAGAGTGCCAAAGCCCTGCGGCGCGAAATCCACAGCGTGTTCAAGCAGGTGGACTACGACTACCAGCGCATGCAATACAACACGGTTGTCTCTGGCGCCATGAAGATGCTCAATGCGCTCGAGGGTTTTCAGGATGACGGCGCCAGCGGCAACCCGGTGGCGTTGCGTGAAGGCTTTGGCATTCTGCTGCGCGCCATTTATCCGGCAACACCGCACCTGACCTACGCCCTTTGGGCTGAGCTTGGCTACGCTGGCGAGCATGGCGATCTGCTCGATGCCGCCTGGCCGACAGCAGATGAAGCGGCCTTGCTGCAGGACGAAATGGAGCTCATGCTGCAGATCAACGGCAAGCTCAGAGGCTCCATCGTGGTGCCGTCGGCTGCGCCGCGCGAAGCCATCGAACGCGCAGCCATTGAGAGCGATATTTTCCAGAAACTCTCGGGTGGCGCAGCCATCCGCAAGATCGTGATCGTGGCCGGTCGTCTCGTCAACGTCGTGCTGTGAAGCCGCTTGCCATGAATCGTCGCAGCGCTCTGGTATGGATCAGCAGCGGCTTGGCCGCGCTGGCGCTGACGGCTTGCGGTTTCAAACTGCGGGCCTCGCAGGATTTCGCCTTCTCATCCCTGGCCGTGACACCTCAGCCAGGCGGGCCCCTGGCCGCCGAGTTGCGTCGCTCCTTTGGCAGCGCGGTACGTGTCCTGCGGCCCGCGGAGACGCTGAGCCAGGCGCAGATTGTGGTGGAAATTCTGCAGGAACAGCGCGAGAAAGTGGTGGTGGGCGTCAACAGCTCGGGCCAGGTGCGTGAATTCCAGCTGCGCATTCGACTCAAATTCAGGGTCCGCAACGCACA